>DWZJ01000013.1 GCA_019118245.1 Candidatus Oscillibacter excrementigallinarum | reverse complement strand
TCCCACACCGCCTGGGCGGCGGACCGGGGCACCACGGCGGCCAGGGTCTCCACGTCCGCCTCCCGGATGGCCTTGATGGTGCCGAAGTGCTTCCGCAGCTCCGCCCGCCGCTTGGGGCCCACGCCGGGGATGTCGTCCAGGGCGGAGCGGGTGGCGCTTTTGCTGTGGCTCTCGTGGTGGAAGGTGATGGCAAAGCGGTGGGTCTCCTCCTGGATCTGGCCGATGAGGGAGAACACCGCCTGCTGGGTCACGATGCCGATCTCCCGGCCCTCCGGCGTCACCAGGGCCCGGGTCCGGTGGCGGTCGTCCTTCACCATGCCGAAGATGGGCACGTCCACCCCGAACTCCCGGGCCACCGTCTGGGCCGCCCGTGCGTGGGTCTCGCCGCCGTCGATCAAAAACACGTCCGGCAGGGGCAGGAACTTCTCGTCCCCGTCCGCCGCCCGCTGGAGCCGGCGGCGCAGCACCTCCTGCATGGAGGCATAGTCGTCCGGGTGGCCCTCCAGGGACTGGATGCGGAACCGGCGGTAGGCGGACTTCAAAGGCCGGGTGCCGCTGTACACCACCATGGAGGCCACGATGTCGCTCTTGCCGGTGTTGGAGATGTCGAAGGACTCCATCCGCCTGGGGGGCGCGGGCAGGTTCAGCATCTTCCCCAACAGCTCCAGGGTGTAGGCGGTGCGCTCCTCGGCGCTGGTGGCCCGCTCCGCCTCCTCCCGGGCGTTCCGCTCCGCCATGGCCCGCAGCTCCGCCTTCTCCCCCCGCTGGGGCACGTGGACCCACACCTTGTGGCCCGCCCGCTTGGTCAGGACCTCCGACAGCTCGGCGCAGTCCTCCGTCTCAAAGGGCAGCAGGATCTCGTGGGGCAGGATGGCCCGGGGCAGGTAGTACTGGGCCGTCAGGGCGGAGAGCATCTCCGCCTCCGACTCCTCGTTGGGGGCGGTGAACAGCTCCGTCTCCCGGCCCGCCAGGTTCCCCTCCTCCATGTGGAGGATGGCGTAGCAGCACTTGCCGGACCCCCGGTACAGCCCCCAGATGTCCGTGTCCGCGCAGAGACCGGCGATGACGGTCTGCTTCTTCCCCAGGGCGCCGATGGCGCTGATCCGGTCCCGGAGCATGGCCGCCTGCTCGAAGTGGAGTTCCTCCGCCTCCGCCTCCATCTCGGCGGTCATGTCCCGGAGCAGCTGCTTGCTCTTCCCCTCCAGCAGCTGCACCGCCTGCTCGATCCGGCGGTTGTACTCCTCCGCCGTCAGCTCCGGGCGGCAGAACCCGTCGCACCGGCCCATGTGGAAGTTCAGGCAGGGCCGCTCCGCCCCGATGTCCCGGGGGAACCTGCGATTACAGGTGGGCAGCCGCAATGCGGACAGCACCGCGTCCAGGGCCTGCCGGGTCTCCTGCCGGCCGCCGAAGGGGCCGAAATACCGGGCGGCGTCCTGGGCCATCTTGTTCACCAGGGTGAAGCGGGGGTACGCCTCCCTGGACAGCCGGACGAAGGGATACCCCTTGTCGTCCTTCAGCAGGATGTTGTAGCGGGGCATGTGCCGCTTGATGAGGGAGTTCTCCAGCACCAGGGCCTCGAACTCGCTGGTGACGAAGATGGTATCGAAGTGATCGATCTGGGAGACCATGGTCCGGGTCTTGACGGTGTGGGAGGCGCTGTCCTGAAAATACTGGCTGACGCGGTTTTTCAGCTTCTTGGCCTTTCCCACGTAGATGACCTTGCCGGTCTTGTCCATCATCAGATAGACGCCGGGGGCCAGGGGCAGGTCGTTGGCCCTCTCCCGCAGCTCTTCCCTTGTCATGCGCCCGCCTCCTCCGCATAAAAGATACACGGCCTTGCGCGCCGCAGGGCCGTGTAGCGATCCTTTTGCAATTCCCGGTTATTCGCCGAAGTTGTCCTTCACCAGCTCCACCAGAGCCTCGACAGCCTCCTTCTCATCGGCGCCGTCGGCGATCAGGGTGATGGTGGTGCCCTTCACGATGCCCAGGGACAGAACGCCCAACAGGCTCTTGGCGTTGACACGGCGGTCCTCCTTCTCCACCCAGATGCCGCTCTTGAACTCATTCGCCTTCTGGATAAAAAAAGTGGCCGGTCTCGCGTGCAGACCTACCTCATTATTGACAGTGATCTCCTGTGTATACATGATACAGCTCTCCTTTTCTATACCAAGTCAACCAAGTCTGTTCCAACAGCTTCCTATCTCAACCGATGATTTTCTAGTATCATCATACCCGGTTTTGGCGAGACAGTCAACGGCGTTTTTCACAAACATTTGAAATTTTCCAGGAAACCATTCCCAAGCTTTTCGTCTTTTCGCCGATTTTTCCCGCTTTTTCGTCAAAAATTCCTATTTTTTTGGTTATTTTCACAACAGGCTGCCCCGCAAAACCAAACAGCCGGTCCCTTCGGACCGGCTGTTTGAAAACCGCTCAATAATTCTCCGCCTTGATCTGGAAGTAGGCCTGGGGATGCTTGCACACCGGGCACACCGCCGGGGCGCTCTCGGCGATCTCCACGTGGCCGCAGTTGCGGCAGAACCACATGACCTTCTCGCCCTTCTTGAATACCTCGCCCTTCTTCAGGTTGTCCAGCAGCTTTAAGTACCGCTCCTCGTGGGTCTTTTCGATCTTGGCCACGCCCTCGAACTGGGCCGCCAGGGCCAGGAAGCCCTCCTCCTCGGCGGTCTTGGCCATCTCGGCGTACATCTTGGTCCACTCCTCGTTCTCCCCCGCGGCGGCGGCCACCAGGTTCTCCTCGGTGGAGCCGATGCCGTCCAGGGCCTTGAACCACAGCTTGGCGTGCTCCTTCTCGTTCAGGGCCGTCTCCTGGAAGATGGCCGCGATCTGCTCGTAGCCCTCCTTCTTGGCCTTGCTGGCGAAGTAGTCATACTTGTTCCGGGCCTGGGACTCCCCGGCGAATGCGATCCACAGATTGGCCTCGGTCTTGCTGCCTTTCAGTTCCATGTGATTGACTCCTTTCAAAAATAAATGTCTCTCTATTTTCCGCTCGTCTATACTCAAGCCGAATGCTCCTGCTCCGCGCAGCGGGGGCAGGCTCCGGTGAATATCAAGGAATGCCCCGTGACCTGATAGCCCCGGGCCGCGGCCGCCCGGTCCAGCGCCTGGTCATAGGGCACGGTCTCCAGGTCCAGCAGCGCGCCGCAGGTCCGGCAGCGAAAGTGCGTATGGGGGCGGATCACCGCGTCAAAGCGGGCCACGGGGCCGTCCAGCTCCATCAGGCGGCCCTCCCGGGCCATCTGCTGGAGGTTCCGGTACACCGTGCCCAGGCTCAGCCGGGGCATCTCCGGCTTCAGCTGCTGATAGACCATCTCCGCCGTGGGATGGTCCCGGCGCTCCAGGACCGTCTGGTAGATCCGCTCCCGCTGGTGGGAAAAACGCTGTGGCATAGGCTTTCTTCCTTAACAATAATGATTACTGTTATTTTTATATCACATCCGTTTGGAAAAAGCAAGTCTTTTTTTCACGTTCCGGCAGGAATTTCCGCTGCTAAATCCAGACGGCGCGGAGACAATAGCACTTGGGTATCGCAAACCAACCACCGCGCAAAGGGAGGTCAACCCATGAAAAGACAGTTTGCGCTCTTGCTGACCTCTGTCCTGCTGGTGTTTGCCCTGACTGCCTGCGGCGGCGACGACAAAGACGCCAGCCACAGCACCGGCGAGCAGAACACCGCCGGCGACAGCATCCAGGATGCCGGGGACAACATCGCCGACGCCGGCCAGGATATCCTGGACGCCGGCGAAGACATCCTGGATCCCAACGACCACAACGGGACAGACAACGGGACCGACCGGAACGATGCGGACCGGGACAACGCGGACCTGCGTGATGACAGTGCCCTGACCGATGGCAGCACCGCCACGGAGGGCACCGCCACCAAGCAGAGCGGCCGCGTCGGCGTCAGCTACGGCCAGATGCTCCGGAACGCCCGGGTCCACGACACCGATGGGTTTCTGAAGGACGGAGAGAACGCCGTCAGCCCCGGCACAGCGTAACCGCGCCATCGCTCCGGCTGTCCCGGCGGACGGCCAAACAGAAAGCGAACGACAGCGCCGCAGCGTCTGCTGCGGCGCTGTCCGTCTGCCGGGCGTCTCGGCGGTCCTTGCCTTTTCCGCAAAACCTGGTAGAATAGAGCCGCAGAGACATCCTGCGGGAAAGGAGCCTGTATGAGCACTGTGAAAGAACCCCTGCATCCCCTGAAGACCGCCCGGTACCTGTGGCTGGGCATCCTGCTGTGCGCGCTGGTGGGCGGGGCCTGCTTCCTGGGCGGCCGGTGGTCCGCCGGGCAGTCCGAGAACGTGCAGATCGACGCCGTGGTCCTGCAGAACCAGCTGACGGAGATCCGGGAGCTGGCCACGGTCACCTATGCCTACACCAACATGGCCCAGTTTGAGAGCAGCAACGACTTCTACGGCATGAAGGTGCCCTTCACCACCAAGTCCTTCATCCTCACCTACGACGGCACCATCAAGGCCGGGGTGGACCTGGACGGCGCGGAGGTGAACGTCAGCGGCACTGCCGTCACCATCACCCTGCCGGAGGCCCGGATCCTCTCCCACGGGATCGACGAGGACAGCGTGGAGGTGTTCGACGAAAAGACCTCCATCTTCAACCCCTTCACGGTGGAGGACTTCACCTCCTTTCAGGCGGATCAGAAGGCGGCCATGGAGGAACGGGCCCTCTCCCGGGGGCTTTTGGAGGAGGCCCGGCGCAAGGCCGTGTCCAGCGTGGAGCAGCTGCTGTCCGCGGCCCTGCCGGATCCATATACCGTGGAGATCCAATAGGCGGCAAAAAAGAGGCGGAGCAGCTGCTCCGCCTCTTTGTAATATGCCAGATCACGCCAGAATATAGTCCCCCAGCTCCGCCGGGGTGTCCGCCAGCCGGTCCGCGCCGGCGGACTCCAGCTCCTGCCGGCCCCGGAAGCCCCAGGTGACGCCGCAGACGGTCAGCCCGCCGTTGTGGCCCGTGTACACGTCCACGTTGCTGTCCCCCACGAACAGCGTCCGCGCCGGGTCCGCCGCCAGCTCCCGCAGAACGGCGTGGATGCCCGCCGGGTCCGGCTTCACCGGCGTCCCCTTGATGTGCCCCCGCACCAGCTGAAAGACGCCGGGAAAGTAGTGCTCCACGATCTCCCGGCTGAAGCCGTCCGCCTTGTTGGAGTAGACCGCCATGGTCACCCCCCGCTCCCCCAGGCGGGCGAGCAGCTCCGGGATGCCGTCATAGGGCCGGGTCTTGTCCATGTTGTGGGCACCGTAATACTCCGAGAATTTGGCGATGGTGCAGGCCAGCAGCAGAGAGCTGCGGCTCCCCTCCGGGGAGAAGCGCTTCACCAGATTGGGGATGCCGCCTCCCACCATCTGCTTGAATTCCTCCACCGAGTGCTCCGGCCAGCCGTTCCGGCGGCAGACCCAGTTGCCGGCGTCCGCCAGGTCCTGGATGGTGTCCAGCAGCGTGCCGTCCAAATCGAAGATCACCGTTTGGTACATCGCCTGTTCCTCCGTCGTTCCCCTGAATTTGTCTATATTTTATCAATTTCCCCAGGCGGCTACAAGTGGCATTCAAACCGAAAGGCGCGGCATCTGCCGCGCCTTTTTCGGAAGCTTTTCGTCATTTTTGACAGTCCGTCACAGGGGGCAGGGCTCCCAGCCCCGGCTAGTCAGCAGGACGCTCTCCCGGTATCCCGCCGCCCGGGCCAGCTCCGCCGCCTGGCGGTAGCCGAAGATCACGGTCTCCGGGCTGTGGGCGTCGGCGGTGAGGATGACCTGTCCCCCCATGGCCCGCCATTCCTTCAGGAGGAACGGGGCCGGATAGGGGTCATCCCGGTAGCCCCGGGCCACGGCGCCGGTGTTGATCTCCAGCAGCGTCCGGTCCGGGTCCGCGTGGTGCAATGCCTCCAGGGCCGCCGCCCGGTAGCGGGGGTCCTCCTCGTCAAAAAAGGCGTTCCCCCGGTTCAGCTTGGTCACCAGGTCCATGTGGCCCAGGATGGTGGGCCAGCGCTCCGCCATGGCGGCCACGCCGGCGTAGTACCCCTCTGTCATGGCCAGGGCGTCGCCGCCGAACATCCCGTCCCGGCAGGCGGCCAGCCGCTCCCGGTCCCAGTCCACACAGTGGTATTTCCCCGTCTCCGGGTCCCGGAGGTTGTGGACGGAGCCGATCCAATAGTCCGCCCAGTCCGGCACCGGCTGGGGGGACTGGCTGTCCTGCTCGATGCCCAGCAGGATCTCCATCCGCCCGGCGTACTCCGCCCGGAGGGCCAGCACCTGGGCCCGGTACTCCGCCGGGTCCGCCGGCAGGACGTTGCCCGCGTCGTGGGGGATCTCCGTGTGGCTGTGGCCGGAGGCGCCGAAGTACCGGACCCCCGCCGCAAAAGCCGCGGCGGCCATCTCCGCCAGGGTCCCCTTGCCGTCACAGAGGACGGAGTGGGTGTGGACGGAGCCGCATTCCGGTGTCAGACTCATTGCATCCGCTCCTGCTTCACCTTGTGGTCGATGACGTGGCGCTTCTCCAGCTCCCGGGTGACGTCCTCCAGGGAGATGCCCATCTGGACCATCAGCACCATGACGTGGTAGGTCAGATCGGCGATCTCGTAGATGGTCTCCTCCTTATCCTCCTTGCGGCCGCCGATGATGACCTCGGTGCACTCCTCGCCCACCTTTTTCAGGATCTTGTCCAGGCCCTTGTCAAAGAGGTAGGTGGTGTAGCTGCCCTCCTTGGGGTCGGTCTTACGGCCCTGGATCAGGTGGTACAGGCCCTCGTAGCTGAACTGCTTCAATTCCTCGGACAGGTAGACCGGCTGGAAGAAGCAGCTCTCCGCCCCGGTGTGGCAGGCGGGGCCGTCCTTCACCACCTCCACCACCAGGGCGTCCTTGTCGCAGTCGGCGGTGATGGACACCACGTGCTGGACGTTGCCGGAGGTCTCGCCCTTGCGCCAGAGCTCCTGGCGGCTGCGGGAGAAGAAGCAGGTCCGGCCCTCGTCGATGGTGATGGCCAGGCTCTCGGCGTTCATATAGGCCAGGGTCAGGACCTCCTTGGTGTAGTGGTCCTGGACGATGGCGGGGATCAGGCCGTTGGCATCAAATTTCAGTTCTTTTGTTTCCATAAGTGGAGTTCCTTTCCGGTCCCTTTCAAGGGAGTTTTGAGGGCGCCGAACTGCGCCTGGGTGGGGGTGCGTCCCATTGGACGCGGGATTCAGCCGGGTTGCCGGCTTGTCCCAATGCACCCCCCATTTCTCTTTTGGTCTTGCCAAAAGAGAAACGGGCCGTGCACGGTCCAAAGAGAAAAAACGCTTTGGTCGCAACTTTGCACATCCGTGCAAAGTTGCTGTACGGGGGTCGGCGTGAGATGGTGCCTGCGGATTTGCGATGGCTCCCCGACGGGCGCGGCGTGGTGCGGTGCACATTTGACAGCGGATTCCCGCGGCGCGGGTGCGTCTTGGGTCGGGGTGCAAGCACGCATTTGACCAGTTTCTCTTTCCGCGCGTTCCGCTTCGCTACGCGCTACCTGGGCGATTGTAGGGGGCCTGTACTACCGGGTGGACGAGGGCGTCTTCCCCTACAATGGGGGCGATGGCTTTCGGCATCCCCGTAGGGGCCGATGCCCTCATCGGCCCGTTCCACCGGCTCCCATCGACCACCAGGCCAGCGGCAGCGAAAAGAGAAGCAATTCAATGCGACGACCACCCCGACGACCTGGGCACCATCCGCCACGGGACGGCAGTATCGACCTCGCAGAAGACCCAAGCGTGCCCGAAGGCGAGGCAAAATCGGAGCAGGCACCAATACGCCGACCCCCGTCGCGCGCGGAGGGCCACTGCACCGGAGCGCGCTTAGCGCCCTTTTCTTTTGGACCGTGCACGGCCCGTTTTCTTTTCGGGCAAGACCGAAAAGGGGCCCCCGCCGCGCCCCGCGCGGTGGGGAGAGGAGGAGCAAGGGAGCGGGCGCAGTTTTCGCCGCAGGCGGAAACGGAGCTGAGCGGACTTTGCGACGACGCAATGGGGGGTGCATCCCCGCTGGACAAGCCCCCTGCGGGAGCAGAATCCCCTGTGGCCGCCGTTCGGCGGCCCATCCCCCCGTGGCCGGAGCCTCCTCAGATCCGCATCTCTACACCTTGGGAGCGCAGATATCGCTTCAACTCTTTAATATCCACCTGCCGGGTGTGGAAAATGGACGCCGCCAGCCCGGCGTCGATGCCGGGGTGGGTGAAGAGCTCCGCGAAGTCCTCCCTCTTCCCCGCGCCGCCGCTGGCGATGATGGGCACGTGGACACGCTGCGCCAGGGCGTCCAGCATCTCCAGGTCGAAGCCCTGCTGCACGCCGTCGGTGTCGATGGAGTTCAGCACGATCTCCCCTGCGCCGTCGGCCACGCCCCGGACGGCCCACTCCATGGCGTCGATGCCGGTGTCCTCCCGGCCGCCCTTGGCGAAGAGGCGGAACTGCCCGTCCACCCGCTTCACGTCCATGGAGAGCACCACGCACTGGTCGCCGTACTTCTTCGCCGCCGCGGCGATGATGCTGGGGTCCGCGATGGCGCCGGAGTTGACACTCACCTTGTCGGCGCCGCATTTCAGCACCCGGTCGAAGTCCTCCAGCGTCCGGATGCCGCCCCCCACCGTCAGGGGGATGAAAATCTCGCTGGCCACCCGCCGCAGGATGTCCGTGAACAGGTTCCGGCCCTCCACGGAGGCGGTGATGTCGTAAAACACCAGCTCGTCCGCCCCGGACTCGTTGTAGAACCGGGCCATCTCCACCGGGTCCGCCATGTCCCGCAGGCCCTCAAAGTTGGTCCCCTTCACCACCCGGCCGTCCTTCACGTCCAGGCAGGGGATGATCCGCTTGGCTAACACGCGCCCACCTCCGCGATCACGGTCTTCAAGTCCAGCCGACCGGTGTACAGAGCCTTACCCAGGATGGCGGCCCTGGTGCCGATCCGCTGGAGCTCCTTCAATTCCTCGATGCTGCTGACGCCGCCGGAGGCGGTGATGTCCAGGCCATCGATCTCCGCCAGCTGCCGGTAGAGGTCCAGGTTGGTACCGGCCTCCGCCCCGTCCCGGCTGATGTCGGTGTAGATGACGGTTTTCACCCCCGCATCCCGGAGCCGGCGGCAGAAGTCCACGCCCTTTTCCTGGGAGAGCTCCTTCCAGCCGCTGACGGCCACATAGCCGTCCCGGGCGTCCACGCCCACGGCGATCCGGTCGCCGTAGGTCCGGGCCATCCGCGCGGTGAAAGCAAAGTCCTTCACCGCGATGGTGCCCAAAATGCACCGGCCCACCCCCAGGTCCAGGTACTGGCGGATGCGGTCCTCAGTGCGGATGCCGCCGCCCACCTCGATGTACAGGCCGCCCTGCCTGGCGATGGCGGCGATGGTCTCAAAGTTGGCCAGGGTGCCGTCCCTGGCGCCGTCCAGGTCCACCACGTGGAGGTATTTGGCCCCGGCGGCGAGAAAATCCCGGGCCACGGCGCAGGGGTCCGCGGCGTAGACCGTCTCTTTGTCATAATCCCCCTGGTACAGGCGGACCACCTGTCCGCCCCGCAGGTCGATGGCGGGAAAAATCTGCATATGCTCGCTCCTTCTCTGGGTCATTGGCCGCTGTTCAGAGGTGCTCCTTGCAGGAGAGTTCCTCCGCCTCCAGCCGCAGGACGCAGACGGCGTCCACCGCTCCGTCCGGGAAGGTCCAGTCCCCCCGGCCTGTGCTCTGGCGCATGATGGCGGCCAGGCCACGGCGCTTCTCCTCCGCCGTCTCCACCACGCGGATGGGGCCCTCGCCGATGACGCTTTGAAACGCGGCGGTGTAGCCGCAGGCCGCCTCCGCCCCCTGGAGCCGGTAGCCGGTGTCCAGCTCGATCCCGGCCCAGCCGTTCCGGCGGACCAGGTCCACCTTCCGGCCCTCCGCTGCGCCGTGGAAGTAAAAGACGTGGCGGCCGTCCTCCATCACATGGCCGAAATTCACCGGCACCACATAGACGCCTCTGCCATCCTGAAAGCCCAGGCGGCAGACTTCACAGGCATCAATGACCGCCTGGATCTTCTCCGGGTCCGTGACGGCCCGGTCCTGTCGTCTCATGGGACGCATCCACATCCCTCCTTACAGCTCCGCGAAGGCCCGCAGCAGCCGCAGGCCCGTGTCTCCGGACTTCTCCGGATGGAACTGGGTGCCGTAGACGTTCCCCCGGCGCACCACGCCGGTGACGGCCACGTTGCCGTACCGGGACGCGGCCAGGGTGCTCTCCGCGCAGTCCCGGGCGTAGAAGCTGTGGACGTAGTACACGTACTCCCCGTCCCGGACGTGGCGGAACAGGGGGTCGTCCTGGATGATCCGCAGGCTGTTCCAGCCCATGTGGGGGACTTTCAGTGTCTGGTCCGTCAGGTCCCGGCGGAGGTCCACCACCTGGCCGGGCACCAGGCCTAAGCCGGGGTGCTCCCCGTACTCAAAGCTCCGGTCGAACAGCAGCTGCATCCCCAGGCAGATGCCGAGAAGCGGCTTTTTCTCCGCCTCCTCCCGAATGACCGGCACCAGGCCGGTGTCGTCCAGCTTCCGCCTGGCGTCGCCGAAGGCTCCCACGCCGGGCAGAATGATCCTGTCCGCCGCCCGGAGGCGGGATGCGTCGCCGGTGACCTCCGCCTCCAGGCCCAGGGCCTTCAGGCTGGACACCAGGGAAAACAGGTTCCCCACGCCGTAATCCACGATCGCGATCATTTACAGCACACCTTTCGTGCTGGGAATTTCATCCCGGTGTTTTTCGTCCAGGGCCACCGCCATGTGCAGCGCCCGGCCGGTGCCCTTGAAGATGGCCTCCAGAATGTGGTGGGTATTCTCCCCCGCCATCTGACGGATGTGGAGGGACATGGGGCAGGCCCGGACAAATGCCAGGAAGAACTCCTTCCCCAGCTCCGTGTCGAAGTCCCCCACCTTCTGGGCGGGCAGGTCCACGGACCAGCCCAGATAGTCCCGGCCGGAGAGGTCGCAGGCGATGAGCACCAGCGTCTCGTCCATGGGCAGCAGGAACTGGCCGTAGCGGGTGATGCCCCGCTTGTCCCCCAGGGCCGCTGTGAAAGCCTGCCCCAGGCAGATGCCGATGTCCTCCACGCTGTGGTGGCCGTCCACCTGGGTGTCCCCCTGGCAGCGGACAGTCAGGTCAAAGTCCCCGTGGCGGGCGAACAGCTCCAGCATGTGGTCCAAAAAGCCCACGCCGGTGGCGATGTCCGCCTTTCCGGTGCCGTCCAGGTCCAGAGAGAGCCGGATCTTCGTCTCCCGGGTGTCCCGCTTGATGTCGGCAGTGCGCATCTCCCCGCCTCCTTTACAGCCATTCCAGGAGGGCCGTCAGCTCCTGGATCAGGGTCTCCATCTGCTCCATGGAGCCGATGGTGATGCGGACGTAGTCCCGGATGCGGTCCGCGTCGAACCAGCGGACCAGGACGCCGTTCTCCTTCAGCTTCCGGTACAGGTCCCCGCCAGGCATTTTCTCATGCCGGGCAAAGACGAAGTTGGCCTGGGAGGGCAGGACGGTAAAGCCCAGGTTCTCCAGCTCCCCCACGGTCCAGGCCCGGGTCTGCCGGATGGCGGCGGTGCAGGCGGCGAAGTACGCCTCGTCCGCCACGGCGGCGGCGCCGGCGGCCATGGACAGCCGGTTCACGTTGTAGGGGTGGAAGCTGTACTTCACCCGGTTCAGATCCTCGATCAGCGCCGGGCTGCCCAGGGCGTAGCCCACCCGGCCCCCGGCCAGGGACCGGCTCTTGGACATGGTCTGGGTCACCAGCAGGTTGTCGTACCGGTAGATCATGGGCACGCAGCTCTCGGCGCCGAAGTCCACATACGCCTCGTCCACGATCACCACCCGGTCCGGGTCCGCCTCCAGCAGCCGCTGGATGTCGTCCCGGGGCACGGCGATGCCGGTGGGGGCGTTGGGGTTGGCGATGACGATGGTGCCGGGGAAATCCATGTAGTCGTCCACGTTTAAGGTGAAGTCCTCCCGCAGGGGAATCACCTTCACGTCCAGATCAAACAGGGCCGCCTGGGACTTGTAGAACCCGTAGGTGATGTCCGCGTAGGCCACGGGCTTCCCCGCGCCGCAGAAGGCCCGGAAGGCAAAGGCCAGCACCTCGTCAGAGCCGTTGCCCGCCAGCACATTCTCGGCCTTCAGCTCATACCGCCTGGCGATGGCCTCCGTCAAAGCGGCACAGGCGGGGTCGGAGTACAGGTTCAGTTTCAGGACCTCCGCCCGGTTGATGGCCTTGAGGACCTTGGGGGACGGAGGGAAGGGGCTCTCGTTGGTGTTCAGCTTCACATACTGCTGATCCTGGGGCTGCTCGCCGGGGGTGTAGGGAGCCAGGCGCTCCGCCTCCTGGGAGATCCAGCGGCTCATGGGGTCACTCTCCTTTCTCTTCCGTGCGGGACAGGGCGGATCGGGCGTGGCCGTGGAGGCCCTCCCGCTCCGCGAAGTCCGCGATCCGGGGGGCGGCCTCGTTCAGCGCCTCCCGGGTGTAGTAGATGAACTGGGTCTTTTTTACAAAGTCGTCCACGCTCAGGGGACTGGAAAACCGGGCCGTGCCGCTGGTGGGCAGGGTGTGGTTGGGACCGGCGAAATAGTCCCCCAATGCCTCCGGCGTGTGGCGGCCCAGAAAGACGCTGCCGGCATTTTTCACCAGGGGCAGCAGGGCAAAGGGGTCGTCCACGCACAGCTCCAGGTGCTCCGGGGCGATGCGGTTGGCGGCCTCCACCGCCGCGGCCAGGTCCCGTGTCACCAGGATCTTCCCGTTGGCCTCCAGGGATTTTTGGGCGATGTCCCGCCGGGGCAGGTCCGCCAGCTGGCGCTCCGCCTCTGTTTGGACGGCCTCCGCCAGGGGGCGGCTGTCCGTCACCAGCACGGCGGCGGCGTGGGTGTCGTGCTCCGCCTGGCTCAGCAGGTCCGCCGCCACCCAGGCGGGGTCGCTCTTGCCGTCCGCCACCACCAGGATCTCACTGGGTCCGGCGATCATATCGATGGTCACCTGGCCGAACACCTTCCGCTTGGCGGCGGCCACAAAGACGCCGCCGGGGCCCACGATCTTGTCCACCCGGGGGACGGTCTCCGTGCCGTAGGCCAGGGCCGCCACCGCCTGGGCGCCGCCCAGCCTGAACACCCGGTCCGCCCCGGCGATCTTGGCCGCCGCCAGGGCCTCGGGGCTGATGGCGCCAGCCTCGTCCGGCGGCGTCACCACCACGATCTCCTGTACCCCGGCGATCTTGGCAGGGATGACGTTCATCAAAATGGTGGATGGAAAGGCCACCGGGCTGCCGGGGACGCAGACGCCCACCTTCTCGATGGGGGTGTACCGCTGGCCCAGCACCACGCCGGGCCGGTCCGTCAGCACCAGGTCCCGGTGGACCTGGGCCTCATGGAAGCGGCGGATGTTGGCCGCCGCCTGCCGGAGGGTCTCCCGGAAGTCCTCGTCCACAGCCTCCCAGGCGGCCTCCAGCTCCGCTTCGGTCACTTCAAAGGAGGAGAGATCCGCGCCGTCAAACCGGCGGGTGTATTCCCGCAGGGCTTCGTCGCCCCGGGTGCGGACGGCCTCCAGCACGGCGTCCACCGCCGCGCCCACGTCCGCCTCCGCCTGGGGGCCCCGGTCAAAGAGGGGCAGGTCCTCCAGGCGGTCCGCTTCGTAGATGGGGATCACGGCTCCGTCACCTCCGTCAGCTTTTTCAGCAGCGTCTCGATCTGGCAGTGCTTGAACTGGTAGCTGGCCCGGTTGGCGATGAAGCGGGCCGAGATGGGCATGAACTCCGTCAGCACCTTCAGGTCGTTCTCCCGCAGGGTGGTGCCGGTCTCCACGATGTCCACGATCACGTCGGAGAGGCCTAGGATGGGGGCCAGCTCGATGGAGCCGTTCAGCTGGATGATGTCGATGTCCCGGCCCTGGGCGGCGTAGTACCGCTTGGCGATGTTGACGAATTTCGTGGCCACCCGCAGCGCCCGGCTCTGGTCCTCGGCAAAGTCCTTGGGCCCGGCCACGCACATCCGGCACCTGCCCAGGCCCGTGTCCAGCAGCTCATACACGTCCGCGCCGGACTCCGCCAGGATGTCCTTGCCCACGATGCCGATGTCCGCCGCGCCGTGCTCCACATAGATGGCCACGTCGCTGGGCTTCACCAGGAAGTAGCGGATGCCCGCCTTGGGGTTCTCCACCACCAGCTTCCGGGTGTCGGCGTAGTTCTCCGGACAGCCGTAGCCCACACCCGCCAGCAGGTCGTAGACCTTGTCGCCCAGGCGGCCCTTGGGCAGCGCCACGTTCAGCATCACCGGGCCCGCCGGCTCCTCCGCCGCCTCGTCGGAGAGGCGGTCCAGCTCGTCTAGGTACAGCGCGAAACCGATGGCCCGGGCGCCGGGGCGGAACTGCTCCGCCAGGGGGTCATACTGCCCGCCCCGGAGCACCGCCCGGGGCAGCCCCGCCAGGTACCCCTGGAGCACCAGGCCGTTGTAATACTCCATGTCGTTCACCAGGGACAGGTCGATCTTCCAGTGGTCCGTCTGGCCCCGGTCCTCCAGGGCCTGACACAGGCCCCGGAGCTCCTCCAGCGCCGCCCCCATGGCGGCGTTCAGGGCCAGCACCTCCGCGCCGTCAAGGACTTCCTGCCAGGAGCCCGTCAGGGTCCCCAGGCGGCAGAGGGCGTCCGTCCCCTGGCGGGACAGGCCCGCCGCCTCGGCGGTCCGCCGCAGCTCGTGGACGTTCTTGTCCCGGATGCAGGTGAGCAGCCTGGGCCGCACGGCCTCGTCAGCGCCCACCGCGTCAAAGAGGCCGGTGACGAAGCCCATGTGGCTGATCTCCAGCACGAAGTCCCGCTCCGTCAGGGCCAGGCTCCGCAGGGCCAGGGACACCACCTGGGCCGCCGCGTCCGCGTCCACGGCGCCGATGCACTCCAGGCCCATCTGGCTGATCTCCCGGAAGGTGTGACTCTCCTGGCTGGGGCGGTAGACGTTCTCCTGGTAGTAATAGCGGCCGCAGCGCCCTGGCTCCACCTGGGCGTTCTTGGCGATGGAGAGGGTCACGTCCGGCTTCAGCGCCAGCAGGCGGCCGTCCAGGTCCGTGAAGGTGATGACCTGCTCGCTGGACAAAAAGCGGCGGTTCTCCTGATACAGGCCGTACTCCTCGAACCGGCCCATGTGGTATTTGCGGAAGCCCTCCTTCTCATACAGCAGCCGCAGCTGCAACGACATCCGCTCCTGGGGCCGCAGGACGTTCAGATCCAATTCCATGGGGACACTCCTCCCGGCGGGCCGGGGCCCGCGTTGATTTCAGGATTTATTCTACTTTATTTTATTAGCAAAGTAAAGTGGTAATTCGGTAGTAAATAAAATTCTGTCCTTTGCACAAATCTGCTGCTGGTCCAAACGGGATCTAGGGACATTTTACACCTGTCTCCGGCTTTTTGCAATCTCCACCGGGGCCGGTCCCTTCCGGGTATTTCCAGACGCAAAATCCGCATTCTCTATATAGATAGAGGATTTCTGGGAAATGCTCCTTTTATCATCATAGGAGAATGTTTCACGTGTGGAGTGTTGTCTATGAAGAGAAGTACCCCCCTGGACCGGAACATCGGCGCCAAGGTGAAATACTACCGCAAGCTGCGGGGGCTGACCCAGAAGCAGCTGGCGGCCCAGCTGCAGACCAGCGGCTGCGACCTGACGGAGACCATGCTGGGCCACATCGAGACCGGATACCGCTCCGCCTCCATCTTTGAGATCGACAAGCTGGCGGAGGCCCTGAAGGTGGACTACAACGCCCTGTTCGCCCAAGACTGACGGCGCGCCGCGGAGAGCCTCCGTGACGCGCCGTTTTTGATGCCGGTCATCCGTTGTCCAGGGCCACGGTGTAGGTGAAGGAGAGGCGGTTCTCCGGCTGCTCCGCGTGCCAGTCATAGAAAGAGTTCTCATGATAGGAGAGCCCGGACTGCTGGATGTCCGAGGTGATGACCACCCCCGGCTGATGGATCACA
Source organism: Candidatus Oscillibacter excrementigallinarum (assembly GCA_019118245.1). Lineage (GTDB taxonomy): Bacteria > Bacillota > Clostridia > Oscillospirales > Oscillospiraceae > Oscillibacter > Oscillibacter excrementigallinarum. The sequence continues at coordinate 56,896 of DWZJ01000013.1, read as the reverse complement.
AAGTCCTTGGACCAGTCCCGCCGCTCCAGCTCTGTCAGCTGGGCTTGCCGGGAGAGGGACCAGAAGGAGGCCCCCTCCCGTCCCCAGGCCAGGGACATAACGATGCGCGGCACCAGGCCATTGGGGGTGTCCACCCCCTCCTCCACATTCTCGATGGTCCCTGTCAGCGTGATGGCGGTGATGTGGCCGTCCTCCAGGGTAAAGTGGAGCTCCCGGGCCTCGTCCCAGGGCTCGATCTCGAACAGCTCGCCCAGCGTCACGGTGTTCGGGTCCCTGGGCTCCTCCTGCCACCGCCCCGTCTCATCCAGATACGTCCCAGCGCCGAAACCCAGATACTCCGCCTGGCGGTTGTAGTTCTCCGCGAACTCCGCCACAGTCAGGTCTCCTCGGTTGGGCGGCAGCTGGGACCAGCTGTTGACGGCCTCCCCCACTGTCAGCGCCAGGAGCACCGCCAGGATCAGCGACGCCGCGTACCGGCCCCGGAAGGGCTTGGCGATGTAGGCCACCCCGTCGTCCCAGGGCTGGGGCTCCCCGTTCCAGCACCGCAGCACGGTCCGCCCCATTTGGAACCAAGTCCAGATGGGGATGCCCACGCCCAGCCCGTGCCACAGCATCCGGACATAGCGGAGCAGGCCCGCGCCGAAGGAGAGCTTCCGGCCGTCCGGCCCGGTCAGCCGCATCCCCAGCAGGGCTTTGCCCGGCGTGGTGCCGAACAGATGCAGGCTCAGGGCCTCCAGCAGCCCCAGCAGGACCGTGGTGCCCACGCCCACGGCAAGCTCATTGGCGCGGTCCGCATTGTATCGCGCCAGGCACATTCCGACAAACAGCACCTGGAACAACAGGAACTCGTCGAACATCCGGGCGAACAGCCGCCGGGAGGCGCTGCACACCGTGGGCAGCCGGTCCGTCTCCGGCAGGGCCGGAGCGGAGGCCTTCTCCCACCAGGGGCCGCCCTCCCCGGGCAGGGCCGGGGCGTCCAGGTCCGCCAGGTACTTCCCCGGGTCCAGGCCGGCGAAGGTGGCGCCCGTCTGCCGCAGGTCGCCGCAGACCCGCTCCACCCGGCCCAGGGCGGCCCGCTGGCCGCCCACCTCCGCCAGCCGCCGGTCCAGCACGGCGGCCAGGTCCGCCTTCCCGTCCCGCAGGGCCCGGAGCTCCTCGATGGTCACCCCCAGCCGCCGCAGCAGCTTGATCTTCTCCAGGGTCCGCAGGTCCTCCTCGCTGTAGTCCCGGTAGCCGTTGCCGGACCGGGCCGGTGACAGCAGCCCCTCCGCCTCGTAGTAGCGGATATTGGCCCGGGGCACGCCGGACCGGATCTCCATCTCCTTGCTGGTCAATGATACCGCCTCCTTTGGTCCCAGGATAAAGTATCAAGGAACTTGACAGTCAAGCATTTTCCGCAAAAAAGCCGCGCTCCGCCGGGCGTTTCCCGGCTGGACATTCCCCTTTGCCTCTGCTATGATGGTATCATCTTCGCCGGGGCTCCGCAAGGCCTCCGGCAGATTTTGAAAAAAGGAGAGACCGCCATGTTCACCCCATCCGACAAATGCCCCCGCCGGGACGCCTGCGTCCGGAACGGCAAGGGCCTGATCCACATGAAGGACCTGACGGACCAGAAGGGCCTGTACGACCACGGCCGCCTGTTCGCCCACGTCACCGTGGACCCGGGCTGCTCCATCGGCGACCACCCCCATGACCACGAGACGGAATTCTACTATATCATCAAGGGCGAGGGCGTGTTCAACGACAACGGCACGGAGGTCGTGGTCCGCCCCGGCGACATCTGCGCCACCGGCTACGGCGAGGTCCACGGCCTGGAGAACCGGGGCACCGAGCCCGTGGAGCTCATCGCTTTGATCGTTCAGGAATAAGTCCCCAAAAGGGCGGCCCCCCGGCCGCCTTTTTCCTGCCCTGAAAAAAATATCCCCGTTCCCTGAAAGTTTTTCCCCCGCCGGATCGTATCCTGGGTGAGAGCGCTCCAAAGGAGTTGAGAACATGGACTACATGGAACAGGCGGAGCGGCTGGCCAAGACCTATGCCGACCCCATCCTCCGCCTCAGCTACACCTATCTGAAAAACACCCACGACGCCCAGGACATCTGCCAGACGGTGTTCGTGAAGCTGCTGACAGAGCCCCGGGAATTCGAGAGCCCGGAGCACGAGCGGGCCTACATCCTGCGGATGGCGGCCAACGCCTGCAAGGACCTGCTGAAAAGCCCCTGGCGGCAGCGGTCCCAAGCCCTGGACGAGGGGATGCAGGTCCCGGCCCCCCAGGAGAGCGACGGGTCCGTGCTGGAGGCGGTGAACCAGCTGCCACCCCTCTACCGGGCCGTGATCTACCTCTTCTATTACGAGGGGTATCAGGCCGCCGAGATCGGGCAGATCTTAGGCATCCCCACCGCCACCGTCCACACCCGGCTGGCCCGGGGCCGGACGAAGCTGAAAGAACTTTTGGGAGGATATGGCTATGAACAGTCAGTTTGAATATCAGGAGTCCCTGAACGCCCTGCACTTTACCGACGCGCAGAAGGAGGCCATTGCCCGGCGGGCCGCCGAGGCGGCCCAGCGGCAGACCCAGACTGCCCGCCGCACCCGCGCCCATCATCGGCCTGTCCGCCGGATGGCCCTCATCGCCGCCGCTGCTGTGCTGGTGCTGGCGGTGGGCACTGCCGGGGCCACCGGCATCCTGAAATCCGCGGTGGAGGTGTTCTCGCCCCTGTTCGGCGGCGCCCCCGCCCAGACGGAGATCATCGACAAGATCGGCTACCCCGTGGGGGCCTCTGACACGGACAATGGCGTCACCGTCACCGCCGACGCCGTCATGGGCGACGCGTACAACGCGGTCATCGTCTACACCATCAGCCGGGACGACGGCACCCGCCTGCTGCCGGAGGACATCAGCGGCGACATGCTGCTGGTCCGCGGAAACGGCACGGATCTGAACGTCCTGGGGGGCAGCCACGGCGGCAGCCGCTTCGTGGTGGAGGACCCGGCGGCCAGCTCCATCCAGCTGGTGGAGACCATCAGCGCCGACGTGCCCATCAACGACTGCACCGCCACCGGCGTGTTCGAGGACATCTGCACATGGGACGAGGCCACCGGCGAGGCCGTGCCCGTCATCGAGGGCAAGTGGAAGGTCAAATTTGAGATGGCCTATGAGGACAGCTCCGTCACCCTGGGGAACCGGGAGACCTTCACCCAGGGCGGCATGACCTTCACCATCGACGGCATCACCCTCTCCCCCGTGGCCTACAAGGTGGACTACACTGTGGACAGCGAGGTGGTCTGGAGCGACAGCGGCAGCGGCCGGCAGAGCGAGGAGGACTCCCGCCAGATGGCGCGGTACTTCGAGAACGTGGAGATCCTGCTGACCCTGACCGACGGCACGGTGGTGGACCTCTCCAACGCCGGCGGCAGCATCGGCCCGGAGGGCGGCGTCACCGTCTGCTCCAAGGGCGAGATGTTCTCGGAGGTGATCCCCATGGAGGAGATGGCCTCCATCTCCGTGGGCGGCGTGGTGTTCCCCATCACCGCGGAGTAAATCATATTTAAGAGGAGAACCCCGCCGGGAAAATTCCGGCGGGGTTCCCGTTTTTTGCGGTTATTGGGGCACTACATGGGCCGGCTTCACCAGATCCGCCAGCAGCTCCTTGGCCCGGGCCACGTCCTCCGGCTTCACGGAGATGTAGTAGGTCAGCCGGTCGATCTTGCCGTTGGGGCCGAAGTCCCGGTGGTCCAGCTTGGCGCCGCAGCCGCACAGGGGCGCCTCCGTCTCGTAGTAGCCGGTCTCCATGATCTTGATGCCGGCGTCCTTCAGCCGCGCCCTGGCCTCCTTCCACCGGGGCTTGTCGCCCCAGACCTCATAGGCCTTCTCCCGCTTTCCGAACAGGGCCATAGCTCACCCCTCCAGGGACTTCCAGGCGGTCTCCAGGGCGATCTCCATCATCTCGTGGAAGGAGTCCTGCCGCTCCTGAGCGGAGAGGGACTCCCCGGTGAAGATGTGGTCGGAGATGGTCAGCAGGCTCAGCGCCCGCTTTCCCAGCCGCTGGGCCGTCCAGTACAGGCCGGCGGTCTCCATCTCCAGCGCCAGGATGCCGAACTTGCGGTACATGGCCCCGGCATCGGGATTGTCATTGTAGAACTGGTCCGCCGTGAACACCTGGCCCACGTCCGCCCGGACGCCCATGGCCTCCGCCGTCTCCACGGCGGAGCGCAGGAGGCCGAAGTCTGCGGTGGCGCACAGCTGGCCGGGGAACCGGTACTGGTCCGCAAAGTGGGAGTTGGTGGAGGCCCCCAGGGCGATGACCACGTCCCGGACCTTCACATCGTCCCCGATGCCGCCGGCGGAGCCGATGCGGATGATGGTGTCCACGCCGAAGAACTGGTACAGCTCATAGCTGTAGATGCCCATGGAGGGCACGCCCATGCCGTGGCCCATGACGGAGAGCTTCTTTCCCTTGTAGGTGCCGGTGTAGCCCAGCATGTTCCGGACGGTGTTGAAGCACACCACGTCCTCCAGATAATGGTCCGCCACATACTTGGCCCGCAGGGGGTCGCCGGGCATCAGCACGGCTTTCGCGATCTGGCTCTCTTCCGCCGCGATGGAGGCGGAGGGGGATTCCTTGATGGCCATTTTTGATTCCTCCTTGTAATGTAGATGTCAGATATCCCGGTTCGTTGTCACTTCTTGTCGTCAAACAGCGCTTTCAGGCTCTTGGTGTAGGGCGGGCGGCAGATGCCCTTCTCCGTGACGATGCCGGCGATCAGCTCGTGGTCCGTCACGTCGAAGGCGGGGTTGTAGCACTTCACCTCGGGCAGGGCCATGGGGTTTTCGTACCACATGGTCTTGATCTCCTCGCCGTCCCGCTCCTCGATGGGGATGTGGTCCCCGTCGGGGCAGCTCATGTCGATGGTGGAGGTGGGGCCCAGCACATAGACGGGGATGCCGTAGTGCTTGGCCAGGATGGCCACGCCGGAGGTGCCGATCTTGTTGGCGGTGTCGCCGTTGGCGGCCACCCGGTCGCAGCCCACGAAGCAGGCCTGGACCCAGCCGTTCTTCATGACGATGGAGGCCATGTTGTCGCAGATCAGCGTCACGTCCACGCCCGCCCGCTGGAGCTCGTAGCTGGTGAGCCGGGCTCCCTGGAGCAGGGGCCGGGTCTCGTCGGCGAACACCCGGATGTGCATCCCCCGCTCCGCCGCCAGCAGGAAGGGGCCCTGGGCCGTGCCGTACCGGGAGGTGGCAAGGGGCCCGGCATTACAGTGGGTCAGCACGCCGTCCCCCTCTTTCAGCAGGCTCAGTCCGTATTCGGAGATGGCTTTGCACTTGGCGATGTCGTCCTCATGGATGGCCACGGCCCGCTCGTACAGGGCGTCCAGCATCTGGCCCCGGGTGTCGTGGACGTGCTCCAGGGCGGTGCGCATCATCTCCCGGATGGCCCAGCCCAGGTTCACCGCCGTGGGGCGGGAGGCCTCCAGCTGCTGGCCGTAGTCGCTGAGGCGCTTCAAAAAGGTGGGCCGGTCCTCCGTCCGGATGGACTTGGCCAGCACATACATGCAGTAGGCGGCGCAGATGCCGATGGCCGGCGCCCCCCGGACCCGCAGGGCCCGGATGGCCTCCACCATCTCGTCGATGGTCTGGAGGCAGATCTCCTTCTCCTCGATGGGCAGCAGGGTCTGGTCGATGATGTACAGGGCCTCCGCCTTCCGGTCGTAGCGGATGTTCTGGGCGTGGGTCACCGCGGTGATATCTGGCATGGTGCTCCTTCCTTTCCAAACGGCGGCCGTCCCTCCGGTCTCCCGGGGCGGCGCCTTCGTGTTCTCCCGTCCAGTGTATCGCAATTTCCCCGCCGGCGCAAGGGGGAAGCGGGCCGCCGCAAAACAGCGGGGCGGCGGGAGATGCTCCCGCCGCCCTGTGTGTCCGTCACACCCGGTGGATCCAGCCGTCCTTCCGGGGCTTGGGAGCGGGCAGATCACCCTCCACGTACCCCAGGATGCAGTTGCCCACGCCCCGGTAGGTCTCCGGCAGGCCCCACTTTTTCAGGAGTTCCTTGCCCTCCGGCCGGTCAAAGAACTCCATGGCCCGGTTGATCCAGCAGGAGCCCAGGCCCAGGGCCGCGGCGGCGGTCATCAGGTTCCCCATCACCAGGGAGCCGTCCTGGAGCCAGTTCAGCTTCTCCCCGTCTCCCAGGACCACCACCACGGTGGGGGCGCCGTAGAAGGGGTCCGTGCCGGGATTGCCCTGGATCTCGGCGTTCATCCTGGACAGGTAGGCGATGGTCTCCGGATCCTGGACCACCACCATGACGGAGGTCTGGAGCCCCTTGGCGGAGGGGGCCCAGGTGCCCGCCTCCAGGATGGCGTTCAGTTCCTCGTCCCGGATCTGCTCCGCCTTGTACCTGCGGACGCTCCGGCGCTCCCGCAAAACCTTCAGTGTCTCGTTCATGTGTACCGCTTCCTTTCTATCGTCATGTTGCCTTGGAAAACGAATGGTTCACTCCCCCAGCACCTGCTCCCGGATCTCCCGGCACTTCTGGTACATCAGGATGGTGTCGATGCCGTAGGCCAGGAAGTCCAGGCCCTGGGCCAGCAGCGTCCGGGCAAAGGCGGGGTCCACCGCCAGGGCCCCTGCCGGCACGCCGGCCCGGTTCGCCTGGCCGATCATGTCCAGCAGGGCCGCCCGCACCGCCGGGTCGTCCGGGTCCCCGCCCCGGCCCATGGCCACCGACAGGTCCACCGGCCCCAGGAACACTGCGGAGATCCCCGGCGTTCGGACGATCTCCGGGAAGTTCCGCACCCCCTCCGGGGACTCCACCAGGGGGATCACCGCCACCTCCCGGTTGGCCTTGGCGTAGTATTCGGTGCCGCCGGCGCCGTAGCGGTTGGCCCGGACGCCGGGGCAGGCCCCCCGTCCGCCCTCCGGGGCGAAACGGCACAGCCGCACCGCCTCCGCCGCCTGTGCGGCGGTGTCCACATTGGGCACGATGACGCCGGAGGCCCCCATGTCCAGGCACTTCTTGATCCACACCGCGTCCAGGGCCGGCACCCGGGCCAGGACGCACAGGTCCGCCGCCTCCCCGGCCCGGACCATCTCCGCGGTCTTCTCCGGGCCGTAGTAGGTGTGCTCCAGGTCCACGGCCGCGAACCGGAACCCGGCATAGCCGGCGGCCTCCACGAACTCCGGCGCGGCGGACTGGACGAAGGTCCCCAGGAAGGGCCTTCCCTCCGCAAGCAGGCTGGAAAATGCAACGCGCATGGCTGCGCCCCCTTTCTCACCGTACCATTATAGCACACTCCCGCCGGATTCCCAACGTTTTTTCGCATCAGGCGCCGCGGCATTTTTGGATTTCAGAGGTGACAGCCGCCCCGGGGCGTGGTATACTGAAAGTGATCGTTCGCGGCTTCGACCCTTTCATCTGTCTCAAATTAAGGAGTGATCTTGACCATGCCCCAGCCTCTTTCCGAACGCACCGCCAGCTTCACCGATTCCGTGATCCGGCGGATGACCCGCGTCTCCCTGAAATACGGCGCGGTGAACCTGTCCCAGGGCTTCCCCGACTTCGACCCGCCCCAGGCGATCCTGGACCGGCTGGCCCAGGTGGCCCAGGAGGGGCCCCACCAGTACTCCGTCACCTGGGGCGCCCAGAACTTCCGGGAGGCATTGGCCCGCAAGCAGTCCCATTACATGGGCCGCACCATCGACCCGGACAAGGAGATCGTGGCCACCTGCGGCTCCACCGAGGCCATGATGTGCGCCATGATGACCGTGGCCAACCCCGGGGACAAGGTCATCGTCTTCTCCCCCTTCTACGAGAACTACGGGGCGGACACCATCCTCTCCGGGGCGGAGCCCATCTATGTGCCCCTGCACCCGCCCGCCTTCACCTTCGACGTGGACGAGCTGGAGGCCGCCTTCCGCCAGCGGCCCAAGGCCCTGGTGCTGTGCAACCCCTCCAACCCCTGCGGCCGGGTCTTCACCCGGGTGGAGCTGCTGACCATCGCGGAGATGGCCACCAAATACGATACGTATGTCATCACCGACGAGGTGTATGAGCACATCGTCTACGCCCCCCACCAGCACACCTACTTCGCCACCCTGCCGGGGATGTGGAACCGGACGCTGTCCTGCTCCTCCCTGTCCAAGACCTACTCCATCACCGGCTGGCGGCTGGGGTACATCATCGCGCCGGAGGAGATCATCGACCGGGCCAAGAAGGTCCATGACTTTTTGACCGTGGGCTGCGCCGCGCCCCTGCAGGAGGCGGTGATCCCCGGCCTGGAGTTCGGCCAGGACTACTACGACGGCCTGCTGGCCAAGTACACCCACAAGAAGGACCTGTTCCTCAAGGGCCTGGACGACCTGCACATCGCCCACAACGACCCGGAGGGCGCCTACTACGTGCTGCTGGACATCAGCGAGTACGGCTATGAGAGCGACCTGCAGTTCTGCAAAAACCTGGCCCGGGAGGTGGGCGTGGGGGCCGTGCCCGGCTCCAGCTTCTTCCGGGAGCCGGTGAACCACCTGATCCGCCTCCACTTCGCCAAGAACGACGACACCCTCAACGAGGCCCTGAACCGGCTGGAGAAGATCCAGAAGCTGAAAAAATAAATGTTCAAAAACGGTCCGTCCCGGGAAACCTGGACGGGCCGTTCCGCGTCTGAAAAAGAGAGCAGGACGCGCCCCGTTTCCCGCCCGGTCCGCGCATATCCCATTTTCTCCCCGCATAGGATGGAGCAACAAGAGGCGGGGAGTGTTGTGTTTTGAAGGGTAACATGGAGGAGCGGGCCCAGCGGCTCGCTCAGTACATCATCGAAAACCGGACCACGGTCCGCGCCGCCGCACAGAAATTCGGCATCAGCAAGTCCACGGTGCACAAGGACATCTCCGAGCGGCTGCCCCAGTTCGACCGGGCGCTGTTTTTGCAGGTGAAGGAGGTCCTGGAGGTGAACAAGGCCCAGCGGCACATCCGGGGCGGCATCGCCACCCGGAAAAAGTATCGCGGGGAGTAGGATCCGCATAGACTGGTCATAGAACGACTGCAACGGAGGAATGGATATGGCAAATCAGTCCCGCTGCCGCTGCCGCACGGTCCGGTCCACGCCGGCCGCAGCGCCGGCCGCCGCAGCGCCGGTGACGCCGGAGCCCCCCGTCCGCCGCTGGCCCCACCCGGTGGAGGGCGTGGAGCCGGCCCAGGACCTGGACCCGGCGCTCCACTACATACGATGCGCCCTCTCCTATCAGAACCAGCTGCTGGCCGACATCAAGACCCTGCTGCAGCAGCTGGTGCCGGAGGAGGGCCGGGAAGACCCGGGAGAATGCTGAGCGATGGCCCGGGTGCGGGCATAAAGGCGAGCCGGGGGAGCACGAGGGGAGCGGCGCCCGCCCCGTGTCAGATCAAATGCCCCGCAAACCCTTGCGGAGCAAGGTGTGCGGCGAGCGGAGCGAGGACGTTTGTGCCGGGGACCGGCACAAACGTAACGGCATTTTTAGGCTGCTGGAAACATCCGCAGGGATCTTCCAGCAGCCTGCGGCGTGCCGGAGCCGGCACGCTCCTCTCCTGAGCGGTCCGAAAGGGCGATTTTTCTCTTGTGTTTTTCCCCATCTCGTTTTATAATGGGCAAAGTTATTATGTAAATCTTACGAAGGACAACTCCCGCGGCACCGCCGCGGAGGCAAGGAGCGTTTTGGATATGGCAAAGAGAACCCGCCGGAGACGGCGCAGCTGGAGCAGATTGCTGCTTCTCGTGGTCTTTGTGGCCGCCGCCCTGTACGCAGGCTATTTCTGTCTCTTCCGTCCCCCGGAGGTCCCGGCGGAGACCGCGCCCGCCGACCAGACGGAAGCCCTCTCCGACCAGGAGGATGTCCAGGACGCGGAGGCGGCGGCCAAGGCCGCCCACCTGGAGCGCAAGGACTATTTCTACACCATCCTGGTCTCCGGCGTGGATGACGGCAACGGCGGCAGCGACACCAACATCCTGGTGGCCGTGGACGCGGAGAACGACTACATTTACGGCGTCAGCATCCCCCGGGACACCAAGGCGGTCATCAACGGGAAGAACCACAAGATCAACTACGCCTACAACGCCGGCGGCGCGGAATTGCTGGCGGACACCATCTCCCAGCAGCTGGGCATCCCGGTGGACTTCACCGTCACCGTGGACCTGGACGGATTCGAGGCCCTGGTGGACGCCATCGACGGGGTGGACTTCAACGTCCCCATCAACATGGACTACGACGACCCCTATCAGGACCTGCACATCCACTTCAGCGCCGGGATGCAGCATCTCACCGGCGAGGAGGCCCTGAAGGTGGTCCGCTTCCGCCACAACAACGACGGCAGCGGCTACGGCAGCGAGGACATCGGCCGGATGCAGACCCAGCAGAGCTTCCTGAAGGCGGTGGCCCAGCAGACGCTGACCCTCTCCAATCTGGACAAGCTCGACCAGTTCGTGAAGATCTTCCAGCAGTATGTGGACACGGACCTGACCCTGGGCAACCTGGCCTGGCTGGGGAAGGAGGCCATCTCCATGGGGGCGGAGAACATCTCCTTCTCCACCCTGCCCAACGAGTGGCGCTCCCCCTACATCTATCTGGACAAGGAAGAGGTCCTGACCCTGGTGAACACCTATCTCAACCCCTATGTGGAGGACCGGACCATGGAGGACCTGGACATCCCCTCCTGACCGCTCCGAAAGCTCCCCTTCAACACCCGAATCCCGACAAGGAGGTGCCGTCATGAAAAAACGGATCTTTGCCCTGGCCCTGGCCATGGCGCTGGCGCTCACAGTCCCCGCCGTGGCCGCCCAGGACAGCGCGGACAACTTCGTCCGCAGCAGGACTTACACCGGCCAGTTCCCGGACCTGACGGCGGATTCCACCTTTTACGACAATGTGACGGCCCTGTATGAGTACGGCCTGACGGCAGGCAGGGCCGACGGCACCTTCGGCCTGCGGGACTCCCTGACCGTGGGCCAGGTGGTGACCTTCGCCGGCCGCATCCGCAGCCTGTACCGCACCGGGGACGCCGAGGCGGGTCCTGAAGCCCATCGGGGCGAGGCGGGGGAGGCCACGGCCCTGCGGTACCTGCGCTACCTCCAGGCGGAGGGCGTTCTGGGCACGGAGTTCGATCAGCTGCTCTACACCGCCGCCACCCGGGCCCAGATGGCCCATGTACTGGCAAACACCCTGCCGGAGGAGGCCCTGCCCCCCGTCCACGCGGACCTGGTGACCCAGGCCTACGCCAGCCGCCGGTTCATCACCGACGTGACGGAGTATACCCCTTACTACCAGGACATCCTGGACCTGTACCGCACCGGCGTGGCCGTGGGCAGCGACGCCACCGGCTCCTTCCTGCCGGATCAGCCCATCACCCGGGGCGCGGCCGCCGCCATGCTGACCCGCATGGTGGACCCGGCGCTGCGTGTGACGCCGGACTGGGACCTGGGCGAGGAGGCCTGGAGCGCCCAGGGCGCCACCATGGGGGACCTGGTGTCCCTGGGGACGTACATCGCCGCGCCGTCCACCGCGGCGGAGATGGACGAGAGCGTCCGGTATATGCTCTCCTCCAACCAGAACACCCTGACCCTGCAGTATCCCGGCCTGTCCGTGGTCTCCGCCCGGCAGGTGATGGAGACGGCGCTGGCCGCCGTCAAGACCTATTGTGAGCAGTGCTACAACACGGTCAACTGCTCCTTCTCCGCGGACGGGGCCATCACCCTCACCTTCTCCGCCGCCAGCGCCGGGGACCAGATCCTCTCCTACCGGGACGCGGCCATGGAGGCGGCCATCGCCGTCCACGACAGCCTGTGGGAGGACGGGACCATCACCTCCTCCATGACGGACTATGAGAAGGCCCGCGCCTACTTCACCTGGATCTGCGACAACTGCGTCTACGACTACAGCGCCGGGGACAGCTCTTTGAGCCACATCGCCTACAACCTGTTCGAAAACGGCACCGCCGTGTGCGACGGGTACACCGGCGCCTACAACCTGCTCTTAAAGCTGGAGGGCATCGACTGCACCGCTCTGTCCAACAGCTCCCACATCTGGACCGTGGCCACCCTGGACGGCACGGAGTACCACATCGACACCACCTGGGGCGACAGCGGCCCCGCCCCCAACTACAGCTACTTCGCCATGACCGCCCAGGAGTCCTGGCAGCACCACAGCTGGTAAATGACAGCGGAACGCCCCCGGCTCTCGCCGGGGGCGTCTTTTTGTCTGTTTCCAGGTTTTGTCTTAGAGATGGTGGTCCCGCAGCAGCCGCTTGGCCTGCTCCCACAGCTCGTCGCTGACGGTCTGGACCACCACCACCTTCCGCACCAGCTCCGGCAGGGCGGCCACCAGCTCGCTCTCGATCAGCGTCTCGTTGGTCAGGTCCGCGGAGGGGCACCCGGCGCACTGGCCCAGCAGCTTGATAGACAGCACGCCGTCCTCCAGGCGGTCGATCTCCAGCTCGCCCCCGTGGGCCCGCAGGGACGGGCGGACCTTTTCGTCCAGGACCGCCTCGATCTGTTTCAGTTCCTCACTCATGTGTGTTCCTCCTGTTCTGCCGCCTTGGCGGCGGCGAGCTTGTCGAAAAAGTTTTTCGACAAGCTCCCTGCATTTTCAGAACTTCAAAAAGTTCTGAAAATGGTTGATTGAAAACGAAAGACACCCCTCCTGGGTTTCTTTCGTAGCTATCTTCCTTCCCGTTTTCTTGAATTTCAGGACCGATCGACAGCTTGGGCAATCTCCTCCCGGATGCGGTGGCGGGTGCTGTCGAACAGCAGCTCCCGGTTGTGGCGGAAGTAGGCGTCGCAGCCGAACTGCTCCACGAACCAGGAGGTGTCGTATCCGGCGGTGATCTCCGTGACGAAGATCACCAGCTCCTGCCCCTGGCCGAAGGTGGTCTCCAGAAAGCGGAAGGCGTTGTCGAACATGGCCTTCGCGGCCTCCGCCAGCTCCTTCCGCCGCTGCACCTCTTCGGCAAACCAGCCCCGGACGGCGTCCATGGCCCCCTCTGTCGCCACGGCCTCCCGGTCCAGCCACTGGCGGTAGTCCTCCAGCGCGTTGATTTCCCGCTGCCGGAGATCCCGGGACTCCTTGTCCAGCTGGCCCGCCTCCCTGGCCTGCTTCATGGCGGTGCGGCGCTTCCACAGCAGCTGGTCCAGCACCGTCAGGGGCGGCGCGTCCGCGATCTTCTCCCGGAACTCCGTCAGGGCGGCGTGGAGGGCGTCGGTCAACGCGTCCTGCCGGCGGGTATTCCGGGCCTCCTCGCTGAGCCGGGAGAGCACCAGCCCCATGACGGAGAGCTTCTCGTCAAAGGGCGCCTCCCGCAGCTCCAGCACGGTGATGTTCTCCCAGGTGCCGGCCAGGATGCCCTCCACGTGGTAGGTCTTTTGATACTTGTAGAACAGCTCCAGGTAATTGGCGAAATCCTTGGCGATGCGGGGCATCTGGATGTACTGCCCCACCACCTCCCGGTCCGCCCGGATGCCCAGTTTTTCATAGGCGTAGAGGAGCTCGCTCAAGTCCTCCCAGCCCCGGGCGGTGGCGAATTGCAGCCCGTCCGCCGTGTTCTCGATGCGGTAGAAGTTGTCCTTCTTGATGTCCAGGTAGGAGAGGATGGCCCCGTGGAGGTTCTTCCGGCGGGCGTACGCCTTCCACACGCCGTAGTCCTCCTCCACGTCGATGCGCTTCACCCGGTCCAGCGTCACCACATCGAAGTCCCGGACGGACTTGTTGTACTCCGGCGGGTTGCCCGCCGCCACGATCAGCCACCCCTCCGGCAGGGCCTGGTTGCCGAAGGTCTTGCACTGGAGGAACTGGAGCATCATGGGGGCCAGGGTCTCGCTGACGCAGTTGATCTCGTCCAGGAAGAGGATGCCCTCTTTCAGCCCGGTCCGCTCCATCAGCCGGTAGACGGATGCCAGGATCTCGCTCATGGTGTACTCGGTGACGGAGACCTCCTCCCCGCCGTAGGTGCGCTTTTCGATGAAGGGCAGGCCGATGGCGCTCTGCCGGGTGTGGTGGGTGATGGTGTAGGCCACCAGCCCCACGCCGGTCTCGGCGGCGATCTGCTCCATGATCTGGGTCTTGCCCACGCCGGGCGGGCCCATCAGCAGCACCGGCCGCTGCCGCACCGTGGGGATCAGGTAATTTCCCAGGTCGTCCTTGGCCAGATACGCTTTTAAGGTGTTGGTGATCTCCTGCTTTGCCTGTTTGATGTTCATATCGCTGCTCCTTACAGTTGGGGAAGTTCGTCCAAGTCGATCAGGTCCAGCCCGGCGGCTTTGGCCTCCTCCGCCGCCTCCCGGGCGGCCTGTTCCAGGGCCGGGGTGGGCACCACCAGCCGGATGGCCCAGGGGGGCATCTTCACGGACAGGGGCGGTTCCTCCAGCAGCACGAAGGCCGTGTCATAGGGGGGGCGCTTCTGGGGGTAGATGCCCATGCCGTCGGTGAAGTACACCAGCCCCCGGAGGGAGGTGAAGGCCCCCTCCTCCTGGAGCTTCGCCACGTGGTCGAACACCGGCCGGAAGTCCGTGGCGCTGCCGCCCACCAGCTGGAAATTCTCCATATACGCTTTCAATTCCTCCAGGTCGTGGATGGGGGTGTCGGACCGGACCTGGTCGTCGCACTGGAGGATGCGGATGTTCACCTTCCGGGTGAAGGTCTCCGTGCTGCGGAGGATGGCGTAGGTGCAGGCCAAAAACTGCCGCACCAGCTCCCCTGAGGTGGACATGGAGGTGTCCACGGCGATGACGAAGTCCTCGATCCGCTTCTCCTCCTTCGTCTCCGGCGGCTCCACCAGGGGCATGTTGCCGTAGAGCTGGAGGCCGTAGGTGTAGAAGATGTAGTCGAAGGCGTCGCCGTCCACCGCCATCACCTCCCGGGGCACGGCGAACCGCCGGAGGAAGGCCCGGTAGTCCACGTCGTCCCGGTTGGCCACCCGGATCTGCTCCAGCACCGCTTCGCCGCCGGTGGCCTGGCCGGCCAGCACCGTCTCCAGCCCTGTCTGGGTCTTTTCCGAGACGCCCTGCCACTTCTCCTCCCGCTGCTTCTGCTGCTCCTGGTCCTGCTGGTCCGGGTCCCACAATCCGTGGTCATCCACCAGAAAGGCCCGCTGGAGCCGGGCCACCTCATACTCTGGCAGGTCCAGCCGCAGGAGATGGCGGTAGATGCCCTCCGCCGTCAGCACCGGCATCGACCCCCGGCACTCGCCGTAGAACTTCTGCTTGGCGGGGACGAAGCCCCCGGCCAGGCAGGGGTAGTCCAGCTCGTCCAGAATGCTCTCCACCGCCGCGTCGCAGGCCAGGTCCCACAGCTCCGGCGCCCTGCCCCGCTTCTTCCACAGGTGCCGCAGCATACAGTGGAGCAGGATGTGGAGATACGCCCGGTCCACCGCCGTCCGGGACCGGAGGTACCGGTCCGCCAGGAAGCTGCCGTCGTAGTACAGCGTCTCCCCGTCGGTGGCCAGGGACAGCGTCACCCCGCCGCCGGGCTGAAAGTCCAGGCTGCACAGTGCCACGTCCAGATAGGGCAGATTCAGATACAGCTCGTTCCGGGCCGTCTGCAGGATCTCCAGCCCGATGGCCGTCAGGTCCTTGGCCGCCATGGCGCGCCTCCTTCCCTGTCATAAGTCAAAGGTCTTGTCCAGCCCCCGGGGCGCGGCGTCCCGCTGCCGCTCCAGCAGCAGCGCCAGGGCGCCGGTGGCCCCGGTCTCCCGGGCCAGGCCGCAGGCGGCGGACAGGGCCGCCTGGTCCGGCTCCGCCGTCTCCAGCAGAAAGGCCAGCCCCGGCAGATCCCGCTCCCCCACCAGCCAGGCAGCCGCTTCCCCGGCGTGGGCCTTGAGGTAGGACAGGTACTGCCCCTCCGCCCGGGGCGTCAGCTCCGCCGGGTACCGCAGCCGCCAGAAGGCCAGCCGCACCGCGCACCCCGGGTCGTGCTCCATGCCCAGGAAGCCCGGCCACAGCTCGTCATAGGTCCGCAGATCCAGCTTCTTCCGGCGGAAGGAGTGGTGATAGGGGTATCCGGCGCCGTAGATGTTGTAGTCAAAGTGGTGGGCCGGGCAGTTCTCCTCGTAGACCTCCTGATACTCCGGAAAGATCAGCCGGAGCACGGTGCCGTCCGTCTCCCGGATGGTGACGTCCAGCTCCCAGGGCAGCTCGTCGGCGAACCAGGCCAGGGCGTCCCCCTGCTCCCCCACCCGCGTCAGGTGGAGGGTGTCCAGGCTGCGGCAGTTCATCAGCACCGCGCCGCCCCACTGGCGGATGCCGTCGTGGAGCCGCAGGGCCCGCAGGGCGCCGCAGTTCATCAGCGCGTAGTCCCCCATCCGCCGGAGGGCGGGGGGCAGGGTCAGGTCCTCCAAGTCCCGGTTGGTCCAGGTCTCCGGGGCGGTCCCGGCGCCGCAGGTCACCAGAAGCTCCTCCCCCGCCGTGGGGGCGGCGGTGGGCGAGAGGGCGTGGTCCCCCAGGGCGGTCACCGGCAGGCCGAAGAGGGTGTCCGGCAGGACGGCCCGCCGGTCGCAGGTGGCCGCCCGCAGGATCGTGACCCCCTCCGCCTCCCGGCGGAGGGTCAGTCTCCAATTGCCGCTGCCGGGGATGGTCTCCACGGCCCTCACCTCCTCTCTCCGGACAGGCTGTCGTTCTCAACTGTAGTAGTGTATCACATTTTCCGCTGGGAGCCTAGTCCCCATGGCCACAAAAATTTTTTGCGGGATCCTGGATTTTCCTCTTGACAGAGCCGTGTATACTGTATATACTGTGCATGTACAGTACGAACGGGAGTGACTTCCATGGAACTCATCATCCGCAACACCACCAACCAACCGATCTACGACCAGATCTACTCCCAGATCAAGGCCCAGATCATCGCCGGGAAGCTGGCCCCCGGAGAGGCGCTGCCCTCCATCCGGAGCCTGGCCAAGGACCTGCGGATCTCCGTCATCACCACCAAGCGGGCCTACGACGAGCTGGAGGCCGACGGCTTCCTGTACACCGTGGCCGGCAAGGGCTGCTTTGTGGCGGAGAAGAACCTGGACCTGATCCGGGAGCAGAAGCTGAAGGAGCTGGAGGACCACCTGGACGCCGCCGTGGAGCTGGCCGCCCAGTGCGGCGTCTCGGCGTCGGAGCTGATGGAAATGCTCCGCATCCTGCTGAAAGAGGAGGAACCTCACGTATGAACGCCATCGAACTGCACCATGTGACGAAACACTTTCCCGGCTTTACCCTGCAGGACCTGTCCCTCGCTGTGCCCAGCGGCACCATCTGCGGCCTGGTGGGCGAAAACGGCGCCGGCAAATCCACCACCATCCGCCTGCTCATGGGCGCCCTGCGGCCGGACGGCGGCCAGTGCACCGTCCTGGGGACCGACGCCGCCTCGCCGGAATTCCTCTCCGTGAAGGAGGACATCGGCGTGGTGCTGGACGAGGCCTACTTCCCCGAGAGTTTGAACGCCCTCCAGGTGGGGGCCGTCATGGCCAGGACCTACCGCCGGTGGGACGGCAAGCAGTACCAGACCTATCTCGCCCGCTTCGGCCTGCCGGAGAAGAAGCAATTCAAGGACTTCTCCCGGGGCATGAAGATGAAGCTGGCCATCGCCGTGGCCCTGAGCCACAGCCCCAGGCTGCTGGTGCTGGACGAGGCCACCTCCGGCCTGGACCCCATCGTCCGGGACGAGGTGCTGGAGATCTTCAACGAGTTCACCCGGGAGGAGGACCACTCCATCCTGCTCTCCTCCCACATCTTGAGCGACCTGGAGAAGCTGTGCGACTACATCGCGTTTCTCCACCAGGGGCGTCTGCTGTTCTGCGACGAGAAGGACCGCCTGCTGGAGGAGTACGCCATCTTCGTAGGCACGGCGGACCAGGCGGACAGCCTCCAGGAGGGGGCCGTGGTGGCCCGGGAGTCCAGCGGCTTCGGCGGCGTCCGGTGCCTGGTGAAGCGGGCCCTGGTGCCCGCCGGCTGGGAGCTGGAGCGGCCCACAGTGGAGGACATCGTCCTGTTTTTGGTGAAAGGAGCGAAACAGCAATGAGCGCCCTGCTTTTGAAAGACTACTACGTGATCTTCCGGCAGATGAGGATCTTCCTGCTGCTGATCCTGGTGTTCTCCTGTATCCCCGGCACGTTTTACAGCACCTTCGCCGTGGTGTACGCCTCCATGCTGCCCTACACGGCCCTGGCCTATGACGAGCGGAGCAAGTGGGACCAGCTGGCCGCCATGATGCCCTACTCCGCCCGGGACGTGGTGCTGAGCAAGTACGTCTTCGGCTGGATCAGCGTGGCCATCGCGGCGGTGGGCACCTTCGTCCTCCAGACCATTCTCTCCTTCGTCTGGCTCAGCGATGTGACCGGGCCCTCCATCCCCGTCATTTTGCTGTCCGTGTGCGTGGCCGTGTGCATTCTGGACATCACATTGCCCATGATGTTCCGCTTCGGCGTGGAGAAGGGGCGGCTGGCGATGTTCCTCATCATTTTCCTGGTGTGCGCCAGCGCCGGGGCCATCGCCACCATCGACCAGAGCGGCGGGCCGGACTTTGGTTTACAGACAGAGCTTCCCGTGATTGTCGCCCTGCTGATGACCGGAATTTCCATTCCCCTCTCCATTAAATTCTATGGCCGCCGGAACCGGTGAGCGGCATGAAGGACACCCCGAAGACGCCCCGCCCGGCACCGACCCCGGCGGACATCGCCGCCCTGCTGGCCCTGATGGGGGCGGCCCTCCTGAACCGAAAGGAGCCGAAATGAAAAATGCCCACATCTGCCCCAAGTGCGCCAGCCGGGATGTGGTCCGGATTCCGGACCACCCCAGCCGCTACGCCAGCGGCAGCAACATCTACACCAGCAAATACACCCTCATGGGAAAGATCCCTGTCATCCGCTACGTCTGCTGCGGCTGCGGCTACGCGGAGCACTGGGTGGAGTCCCCCATGGAGCTGTTCCAGATCCATCAGGCATACGCAGACAAGTGATTCCCCAGGGGCCGGGCGCGGAAACTCCGCACCCGGCCTTTGCCGAAATCCACAGAAAACCGGCCTGGACCGCCCCTCCGATTCTGCCGGTTTTGCCACGCGGCGGCCGTTGACATTTCCCCGGGGCGGTGATACACTGGAACAGTATTTTTTGGAAACGCTTTGGGCGGCGGTTTGCGGCGGATGCCGCGACGCGACAACCGAACAGACACACCGCGGACCGCGGCCGAACGTCCCGAAAGAGACAGGGACTTTCAGCCGCAAAATCGGTCCGGCGGTGTTTTTTGTTTTCCGGCCTGTCTGTCGCAGGCGTACAACGGGCGTTTCCTGCAAAAACTGTGTGCGTGGAAAGGCAAGGTGAGCGGGATGTCAACGAAATTCGTATTCGTCACGGGCGGCGTGGTCTCCGGTCTGGGAAAGGGGATCTGCGCGGCCTCCCTGGGGCGGCTTCTGAAGCAGCGGGGCGTCCGGGTGCGGAACCAGAAGTTCGACCCCTATATCAACGTGGACCCGGGGACCATGAGCCCCTATCAGCACGGGGAGGTCTTTGTCACCGAGGACGGGGCCGAGACGGACCTGGATCTGGGCCACTACGAGCGGTTCGTGGACGAGGACCTGACCGGCAACAGCTCCGTGTCCTCCGGCAAGGTGTACTGGTCCGTGCTGAACCGGGAGCGCCGGGGCGACTACCTGGGGGCCACGGTGCAGATCATCCCCCACATCACCGACGAGATCAAGCGCTGCATCTACGCCATGGCGGACGAGGACGTGGACGTGGTCATCACGGAGATCGGCGGCACCGTGGGCGACATCGAGTCCCAGCCCTTTCTGGAGGCCATCCGCCAGGTGGCGGCGGAGCGGCCCCGGGGAGACGTGGTGTTCATCCACGTGCCCCTCATCGTCCAGATCCCCGGCAGCGGCGAGCTGAAGAGCAAGCCCACCCAGCACTCCGTGAAGGAGCTTCTGTCCCTGGGCATCCAGCCGGACATCCTGGTGTGCCGGTGCGACGTGCCCATCACCGAGGACATCCGCCGGAAGATCGCCCTGTTCTGCAACGTCCAGCCGGACTGCGTCATCCAGAACGCCACGGCGGAGACGCTGTATGAGGTGCCCCTGCTGATGGCCCGGGAGGGCCTGGACGAGGTGGTGTGCCGGAAGCTGGGGCTCATCACCCACCAGCCGGATCTGCGGGAGTGGAGCGCCATGGTGAAGCGGGAGAAGAACGCCCACAGGCGGGTCACCATCGCCCTGGTGGGCAAGTACACCCAGCTCCACGACGCCTACCTCTCCGTGGTGGAGTCCCTGAACCACGCCGGCACCGCCAACGACGCGGTGGTGGACATCCGGTGGGTGGACTCCGAAACCCTGACGGAGGCCAACACGGCGGAGCGGCTGGCGGGCTGCAGCGGCATCCTGGTGCCCGGCGGCTTCGGCGACCGGGGCATCGAGGGCATGATCGCCGCCGTGCGGTACGCCCGGGAGCACCGCGTCCCCTACTTCGGCATCTGCCTGGGGATGCAGATGGCGGTGATCGAGTTCGCCCGCCACGTGCTGGGCTGGGCCGACGCCAACTCCTCCGAGTTCTCCGGCTCCACCGCCCACCCGGTCATCGACCTGATGCCGGACCAGGTCCACGTCACCGACAAGGGCGGCACCATGCGGCTGGGCCGGTATCCCTGTGTGCTGGCGGAGGGCTCCCGCAGCCGGGACCTCTACGGCCAGGCGGAGATCTCCGAGCGCCACCGCCACCGCTATGAGTTCAACAACGACTTCCGGGCGGAGATGGAGGCGGCCGGGATGCGCCTGGCGGGCCTGTCCCCGGACGGCCGCCTGGTGGAGATCATCGAGCTGCCGGACCACCCCTGGTTCGTGGGCGCCCAGTTCCACCCGGAGTTCAAGAGCCGTCCCGACCGGCCCCATCCGCTGTTCTACGGCTTTGTCAGGGCCTCCGTGGAGAATCCGGAGGAGGTAACGCAATGAATCACTTTGCCAAAATCGCCGCCCAGCTGGCATCCCATGACCTGGACGGCATGCTGCTGACCAACGAGGCCAACCGCTTTTACGCCTCCGGCTTCCACTCCGCCGGCACCGACGGCATGGCCCTGGTCACCCGGGAGGCGTGCTACTACTTCACCGACTCCCGGTACACGGAGGCCGCCCGGCGGCACATCCAGGGCGCGGACATCCAGGAGGTGGGCGCGGGCCGGGGCTACTCCGCGCTGCTGCAGGAGGCCATCCAGCGCCACCACATCCGCCGCCTGGGGTTCGAGGATGTCTACATGACCGTCCGGGAGCACGGCTTCTACGCCAAGGCCCTGCCCTGCCAGCTGGTGCCGGCGGCGGACCTGCTGGCGGAGCTGCGGGCGGTGAAGGACCCGGAGGAGCTGGAGATCATGATCTCCGCCCAGCGGATCGCCGAAAAGGCCCTGGCGGACATCCTGAACGAGATCCGCCCCGGCGTCACGGAGAAGGAGATCGCCGCCCGGCTCCAGTATCTCATGCTCCACTACGGGGCGGAGGACAAGTCCTTCGACCCCATCGTGGTGTCCGGCCCCAACGGCAGCCTGCCCCACGGGGTGCCCTCGGGGAAGGTCATCCAGGCCGGGGAGTTCGTCACCATGGACTTCGGCTGCGTGTACCACGGCTACTGCTCCGACATGACCCGCACCGTGGCGGTGGGGTCCGTGACGGAGGAGATGCAGCAGGTCTACGACACGGTGCTGCGGGCCCAGAAGGCGGGCATCGCCGCCGCCCGGGCCGGGGCCGCCGGCAGGGCGGTGGACGGCGCCGCCCGGGACATCATCGAACAGGCGGGCTACGGCCCCTATTTCGGCCACAGCTTCGGCCACGGCGTGGGGGTGGAGATCCACGAGGGCCCCAACGCCACCCCCTCCAACGACAAGCCCCTGCCCGCCGGGGCCGTCATCTCCGCCGAGCCGGGCATCTACCTGCCCGGAAAGCTGGGGGTGCGGATCGAGGACGTGCTGTATCTCACGGAGGACGGCTGCCAAAACCTCACCCTGGCCCCCAAGGACCTGATCATTCTCTGACCCATCTTTGAGCCCGCACAAGGAGGAACGAATCTATGGCAAGCTATATCGGCGCGTCCCCCCAGCAGGAGGACGCCGACCCCATCCTGGTGGCCTTTGCCGCGGAGGCGGCCAAGGGCGACCCCGCCAGCCCGGAGGCCCGGGAGCTGGTGCTGCGCTGGCAGGCCCATCTGGTGAAGTACACCCAGGGCTGCGACGAGGCGAAGCTCCGCCGCCTGGCGGACCTCTACAGCTGGGACGACCGCTTCTCGGAGGTCCTGGACAGCTACGGCCCCGGCACCGCCCGCTTCATGGGCGAGGCCATCGAGGCCTATCTGGAGAGCCTGTGACCTCTGCCGCCCCGGCGCAAAGCCGCCTCCGCCAGTCGGCGGGGGCGGTCTTTTCCCCTGGGGACGGGCCGTTTTTCCCGCCGGAGCTGTTGACAAAGCCGCCCGCCGGCCGCATAATAAAGCCATCGATATACAAAATCTGGATGCCCCGCATCCACCCGAGAGGAAGTATTCATGGATACCATCTATATCACCGGACACCGGAATCCGGACACGGACTCCATCGTCTCCGCCATGGCCTACGCGGCCCTGAAAAACGCCCTGGGCCAGCGGCAGTATGAGGCCGCCCGCCTGGGCCAGATCAGCGACGAGACCCAGACCGTGCTGGACCGCTTCGGCTTCCAGCCCCCCAAGCTGCTGAACAACGTCCGCACCCAGGTCCGGGACCTGGACTACGACACGCCCCCCACCCTGTCCGCCGCCGCCACCATCAGCCGGGCGTGGCGGACCATGCAGAAGGACAAGATCTCCGCCATCCCCGTGGCCAACGAGGACGGGACCCTGTTCGGCATGCTCTCCGCCGGGGACGTGGCCAACTATGACATGTCCTCCGTCCGCAACCCCAAGGTGGGCGAGATCCCGGTCTACAACCTCCTGTCCGTACTGGAGGGCAAGATCCTCAACCAGGGCGGCGAGATGCGGGACGTCATCTCCGGCGAGGTCACCATCGCCCTGCCCGCCAGCCGGGAGAACCTGGTGTTCTCCGACCCGGGCAGCATCGTGGTCTGCGGCGACCAGCCGGACATGATCCGCCGGGCCCTGGAGATCGGCG
This sequence comes from Candidatus Oscillibacter excrementigallinarum, assembly GCA_019118245.1. Lineage (GTDB taxonomy): Bacteria > Bacillota > Clostridia > Oscillospirales > Oscillospiraceae > Oscillibacter > Oscillibacter excrementigallinarum. The sequence continues at coordinate 33,799 of DWZJ01000013.1, read as the reverse complement.
TCAGCTGCATCATCGTCTGCCAGGCGGAGGTGGACCCGGAGCTGCTGGCCATGCAGACGGACACCTGCATCATCTCCACCGCCTATGACGCCTACCGGGCGGTGCGGCTCATCTACCACGCCATGCCCATCAGCAGCATCTGCAAGAACTCCGACCTGGTGTGCTTCCACCTGGACGACTATATCGACGACGTGCAGAACACCGTGCTGGAGAGCCGCTTCCGCGCCTATCCCATCCTGGATGAGGAGGAGCGGGTGGTGGGCACCCTGTCCCGCTACCATCTGCTGCGGCCCCGCCGCAAGCAGGTGGTCCTGATGGACCACAATGAGAAGGCCCAGTCCGTGCCGGGCCTGGACCAGGCGGAGATCCTGGAGATCATCGACCACCACCGGCTGGCGGACATCCAGACCAAGAACCCCATCACCGTCCGGAACGAGCCGGTGGGCAGCACCACCACCATCGTGGCGGGGATGTACCAGGACAAGGGCCTGATGCCCACCGCCAAGATGGCGGGGCTGATGGCCGCCGCCATCGTCTCCGACACGGTCATGTTCAAGTCCCCCACCTGCACCCAGCGGGACATCGATGTGGCCAACCGCATGGCCCGGATCGCCAGCATCTCCCTGAAGGAGCTGGGCCAGGTGATCTTCTCCGCCTCCGGCGGCGGCAGCAGATCCGTGGAGGAGATCTTCCGCACGGACTACAAGGAGTTCCACATCGCCGGCCACAACCTGGCGGTGAGCCAGGTGACCTGCATGGACTCCGACCGACTGCTCCAGCGGAAGGAGGAGTTCTTGGATCTCATGACGGATCTCCAAAAAAAGCAGAGCTTCGACATGGTGATCCTGATGATCACCGACGTGCTGCTGGAGGGCACCCAGCTGCTGTTTGTGGGCGACAAGGACAGCATCCGCCAGGCCTTCAATGTGGAGGACGTGGAGGATGTGGTGTTCCTGCCCAAGGTCATGTCCCGGAAAAAGCAGGTCATCCCCATGCTCTCCGCCCTGTGGGGCTGAGAGCAGGTCCTCTCCGCCCGGCGTCTGGAAGGGAGCAAGGCGCCGGGCGGCCTTTTTTCATGGTTTTTGTATAAAATCACCATTGACTTTACTAGTTTAAAGCTGTATGGTGTAAAAGTAAAAACCATCGGCAGAAAGGAGCGTCTCCATGGAACCCATCGTTGTCCTGTCCGCGGCGGCGCGCGCCCGATACGATCACTGCCAGGTCCGCTTTGCGGGCCGATATTGCCATAGGCAGGGCAGCCTGTAACGCATCCGGCCGGTGGATCTCACCCCGTATGGAAGGCGGCTCTGCTCCCCGGACAGAGCCGCCTTTTATAATTCCCCGCCATCAATCTTGAAAAGGAGACCTTGCGATGAAAAAGAAGTTTCTTGCCCTTGCGCTGACGGCCGTCATGGCACTGAGCCTGGCTGCCTGCGGCGGCGATACCCAGTCCACGGACACGGATACCAGCTCCGACGCCAGCGGCGCCGAGACCGGCGGTGACGGCCAGACCTACACCGTCGGCATCATCCAGCAGGTCCAGCACGAGGCGCTGGACGCCGCCACCCAGGGCTTCCAGGACGCCCTGACGGAGCTGCTGGGCGACAGCGTCACCATCGATCCCCAGAACGCCTCCGGCGACAGCGCCAACTGCACCACCATTGCCAACAACTTCGTCTCCCAGGGCGTGGACCTGATCATGGCCAACGGCACCACGGCCCTGCAGGCCGCCTCCTCCGCCTCCCAGACCATCCCCATCCTGGGCACCTCCATCACCGAGTACGGCGTGGCCCTGGGCATTGACGGATTCGACGGCACCACCGGCTTCAACGTCTCCGGCACCTCCGACCTGGCGCCCCTGGACCAGCAGGCCGCCATGCTCCAGGAGTGGTTCCCCGACGCCCAGACCGTGGGCCTGCTGTACTGCTCCTCCGAGCCCAACAGCCAGTATCAGGTGGACACCGTCCAGGGCTACCTGGAGGACATGGGCTACACCTGCACCCAGTACTCCTTCTCTGACTCCAACGACCTGTCCGCCGTGGCCACCACCGCCTGCGCGGAGAGCGATGTGCTGTATGTCCCCACGGACAACACCGCCGCCAACAACGCCGAGCTGATCGGCAACATCGCCCTGGACGCCCAGACCCCCATCATCGCCGGTGAGGAGGGCATCTGCAAGGGCTGCGGCGTGGCCACCCTGACTATCAGCTACTACGACATCGGCTACGCCACCGGCGAGATGGCCTATGAGATCCTGGTGAACGGCGCGGACCCCGCCGAAATGGCGATCCAGTACGCCCCCCAGTTCACCCCCAAGTACAACCCCACCATGTGCGAGGCCCTGGGCCTGACCCCGCCCGACGGCTATGAGGCCATTGCCGACTAAGGGGAAGTTTCCAAGCGTCCAATAAAAGCCAGCGGAAAAGGGGCTTCCCTTTTCCGCTGTACTTTGCTAAAATAGAGCAGCAAACTGCCTCCGGGGACGGCCCGGGGATTTTGGAGGGATCACACTTGAACATCATGCATCTGGTCAACGCCCTGCCGGGCGTGGCCGCCCAGGGACTCATCTGGGGCATCATGGCCATCGGCGTGTACATCACGTTCCGGATTCTGGACGTGGCCGATCTGACGGTGGACGGCACCATGGCCACCGGCGGCGCCACCTTCATCATGCTGACCATGGCGGGGGCGCCGATGCCCCTGGCCATGCTGGGGGCCTTCCTGGCCGGCGTGCTGGCGGGCCTGGTCACCGGCCTGTTCCACACCGCCTGCGGCATCCCGGCCATCCTGGCCGGCATCCTGACCCAGCTGGCGCTGTACTCCGTGAACCTGCGGATCATGGGCCAGGCCAACCGGCCCGTCAGCTCCCGGCAGTATGACCTGCTGGTGGACCAGCAGAGCGTCCGCTCTCTCAGCCTGGACAACCCCATCCTGGTGGTGGCCGTCTTCGTGGCGGTGGTCATCGCGGTGCTGTACTGGTTCTTCGGCACGGAGCTGGGGGCCTCCCTGCGGGCCACGGGCTCCAACCCCAATATGTCCCGGGCCCAGGGCATCAACACCAACTTCACCAAGGTGCTGGGCCTGATGCTCTCCAACGGCCTGGTGGCCCTGTCCTCCGCCCTGCTGGCCCAGTACCAGGGCTTCGCGGACGTGAACATGGGCCGGGGCGCCATCGTCATCGGCCTGGCGGCGGTCATCATCGGCGAGGTGATCTTCGGCAAGGTGTTCCGCAACTTCGCCCTGAAGCTGGTGGCGGTGGCCATCGGCGCCATCTTGTACTACCTGGTGTACCAGGTGGTCATCTGGCTGGGCCTGAACACTGACGACATGAAGCTCATCACCGCCCTGATCGTGGCGGCCTTCCTGGCCATCCCCTACTGGAAGGGGAAGTACGCCCACGTCAAGGTGCCCGCCGGGGATCCCAAGGCGGAGAGCAAGACAGGAGGCGATCAGAATGCTTGAGATCCGTGAGATCTGGAAGACCTTCAACGCCGGAACGGTCAACGAAAAACAGGCCCTGCGGGGCGTCAGCCTGACGCTGAGGGACGGGGAGTTCTGCACCGTCATCGGAGGCAACGGCGCCGGCAAGTCCACCATGCTCAACGCGGTGGCCGGCACCTTTTCCGTGGACAGCGGGAGCATCGTCATCGACGGGGTGGACGTGACCCGCCTGCCGGAGCACAAGCGGGCCAAGTTCATCGGCCGGGTGTTCCAGGATCCCATGATGGGCACCGCCCCCACCATGCAGATCGAGGAGAATCTGGCCCTGGCGGCCCGCCGGGGAGAGCGCCGCGGCCTGGGCTGGGGCATCACCAAGACGGAGCGGGCGGATTACCGGGAGCTGCTGCGGGACCTGGGCCTGGGCCTGGAGGACCGTCTCACCAGCAAGGTGGGCCTCCTCTCCGGCGGCCAGCGCCAGGCGCTGACGCTGCTGATGGCCGCCCTGAAGCGGCCCAAGCTGCTGCTGCTGGACGAGCACACGGCGGCCCTGGACCCCAAGACCGCCGCCAAGGTACTGGAGCTCTCCGACAAGATCGTGGCGGAGAACGGCCTCACCACCATGATGGTCACCCACAACATGAAGGACGCTATCGCCCACGGCGACCGGCTCATCATGATGTACGACGGGCACATCGTCATCGACGTGTCCGGCGAGGAGAAGAAGAAGCTCACCGTCCCCGACCTGCTGGCCCTGTTCAGCAAGGTCAGCGGCTCGGACGAGGCAGACGACAAACTGCTGCTCTCCTGAGCCGCTGACCGGGGCCCCGCGCAGCGGGGCGCGCGGCAGGCGCGTACAAGCGTTTTGCAGAGCAAAACCTTGGCCCGGGGGGAATTCACTTCCCCCCGGCTTTTTCCATCACAGTGGCCCCCCGTTCCAACGGTCCATCCCGGCAGATCGCCAAAAGAGATTTGTGCAAAATCACGGTTGACATTTCCGCCGCCGCTACGTATAATACGACCAAATACAGAAAACCAATGAGCAAGAGGAGTACCTGGTCAGGTCACCTTTCAGAGAGCCGTGGATGGTGGGATCACGGCAGAGAACTTTCCAGCGAATGGACTTGCGAGGGCAGCGCGAACGGCGAGAGCTCAGTAGCGTCTGACGGGGCCCGCACCCGTTATCCGGGCGGCGCGTATGGATGTACGCGAGACGAGCGGGCGCTTTGCGTCAACTTGGGTGGTACCGCAGGATGGTTTCAAGTCTTGTCCCAAATATGGGGCAGGGCTTTTTTTGATGCCCTTTGGAAAGGAAGCTGGATCTTATGAAACTGGATACGAAACGATGGCGGCGTTCAGAAAATTCCCAATTCCTCATTCCTAACTTCTAATTCCTAATTGATCGAAAGGTTGGTAATACTATGATGAATCTGATGAAGAAGCTGGCCGCCCTCGGCCTGTCCCTGACCCTGGTCCTGTCCCTGGCCGCCTGCGGCGGCGGCACGGACGACACCTCCTCCGGCAATGACGCCGCCTCCGGCGAGAGCGGCGAGACCGTCAAGTACCTGATCGGCATCAGCCAGTACGGCCAGCACGGCTCCCTGGACAACTGCCGGGAGGGCTTCCTCCAGGGGTTGGCCCAGGCCGGCCTGGTGGAGGGCACCGACTTTGAGGTGGACTACCAGAACGCCAACTTCGACGACAACCAGGCCACCCAGATCGGCCAGATGTTCTCCGCCGAGGACGTGGACCTGATGGTGGGCATCGCCACCAACGCGGCCGTGGCCTGCTTCAACGCCGCGGAGGACAAGGACATCCCCGTGATCTTCACCGCCATCACCGACCCGGTGGGCGCCCACCTGGACGCCGGCAACATCACCGGCACCTCCGACGCCCTGCCGGTGGCCGGCCAGCTGGAGCTGATCCGGGCCCTGCAGCCGGACGCCGACACCATCGGCATCGTCTACACCACCAGCGAGGCCAACTCCGTCTACTCCGTCGGCGTCTATGAGGACCTGGCGGCGGACTACGGCTTCACCATCGACGCGGTGGGCGTCACCTCCCAGGCGGAGGTCACCCAGGCGGTGGACACCCTGCTGTCCCACGGGGTGGACTGCCTGTCCAACCTGACGGACAACAACGTGGTGGGCGTGCTGGGCGCCATCCTGGAAAAGACCGACGAGGCGGGCATCCCCGTCTACGGCTCCGAGGTGGAGCAGGTGAAGCTGGGCTGCGTGGGCGGCGCGGGCCTGGACTACGTCCAGCTGGGCATCCAGACCGGCCTGATGGCCGCCAAGGTCCTCACCGGCGAGGCCGCCTGCCAGGATCTGCCCTATGAGACCATTGAGAACTACGGCCTGTATATCAACTCCGACACCGCCGCAAAGCTGGGCATCACCATCCCCGACGACATCGCCCAGCAGGCCGAGGAGTGCGCGGCGTAAGTCCCGGAGAAAAGGAGAGCTGACACATGAAACTCATCACCTACCGCCACAGCAGCGCCGAGCACGTGGGCGCCCTCACCGCTGACGGAAGCGGGGTCCTGCCCCTCTCCGTCCCGGATATGAATACGCTCATCGAGACCATGACCCTCACTGACCTGCGCTCCGCCGTCACCGCGGCGGAGCGGGTTGGCGTGCTGGCCCTGTCCGACGTGGAGCTGCTGGCCCCCATCCCCCGCCCCCGGCAGGACGTTCTGTGCCTGGGCATGAACTACCGGGCCCATGAGGAGGAGTCCGCCCGCTACAACGCCGACGCCTTTACCAAGGAGACCCCGGCGGCGGTGTACTTCTCCAAGCGGGTCAGCGAGGCCGGGAAGCCCGGCGGCGTTATCCCCCGCCACGCGGGGCTGACGGACCGGCTGGACTACGAGGCGGAACTGGCGGTGGTGCTGGGCAGGGCCGCCCGGGACGTGAAGGCCGCCGACGCGGCGGATTACCTCTTCGGCTACACCGTCCTCAACGACGTGTCCGCCCGTGACTTACAGACAGGTCACAAGCAGTGGTACTTCGGCAAGAGCCTGGACGGCTTCACCCCCATGGGCCCCGTGCTGGTGACCGCCGACGAGATCGCCTATCCCCCGGCGCTGGAGATCACCTGCCGCGTCAACGGGGAGCTGCGGCAGCAGTCCAACACCGCCCTGCTGATCACCTCCATCGGCCAGATCCTGGAGGAGCTGACCGCCGGCATGACGCTGCTGCCGGGCACCATCATCGCCACCGGCACCCCCGCCGGCGTGGGCATGGGCTTTGACCCGCCCAAATTCCTCCAGTCCGGCGACGTGGTGGAGTGCGCCATCGAGGGCATCGGCGCCCTCCGCAGCACCGTGGTCTGATTTCTCACAAGGAGGCTTCTCGTTTCATGGACGTGATGGAACTGCTGACCAGCACCCTGATCCAGGGGCTGATCTACGCTCTGATCTCCTATGGAGTCTATATCACCTATTCCATTCTGGACTTCCCGGACCTGGGGGTGGACGGCACCTTTCCCCTGGGGGCCGCTGTCACGGCGGTGCTGATGACCAAGGGCGTCAACGCCTGGCTGACACTGCCCATCTCCCTGGTGGTGGGGGGCCTGGCGGGACTCTTTACCGGCCTGGTCCACGTGAAGCTGAAGGTGCGGAACCTTCTGGCGGGCATCATCACCATGACGGCCCTGTTCTCCGTGAACCTGCAGATCGCCGGGTCCAACCTTACCATTGACCGGGGCACGGACACCATCTTCACCTCCGCCCCGGTGATGGCCCTGCTGGGGGACCTGTCCCTCTCCGGGCGGAAGCTGATCGTGTCCCTGGCGCTGGTGATCGTGGTGAAGCTGCTGCTGGACGCCTACTTCCACACGAAATCCGGCCTGCTGCTGCGGGCGGTGGGCGACAACGCCACCCTGGTGACCACCCTGGCCAAGGACCGAGGCACGGTGAAGATCCTGGGCCTGGTGATCTCCAACGCCCTGGTGGCCTTCGGCGGGTGCATCGTCTGCCATGAGACCCGCAGCTTCTCCGCCACCATGGGCACCGGTCAGCTGGTGTACGGCCTGGCGGCGGTCATCATCGGCGTGTCTCTGATGCACTTCTACACCGGCACCCGGCTGGCCCGGGGCCTCCGGAAGTCCAAGGCCCTCCGCTTCCTGGGCTCGCCCCAGGGCACCACGGCGGTGGTGCTGGGCAGCGTGCTCTACAAGCTGTGCATCCAGGTGGCCATGAGCATGGGCCTGCCCACCAATATGATGAAGCTGATCACGGCGGCGCTGTTCCTGCTGGTGCTGGTGCTGTCCGGCCGGAAGGGGGAGGCGATCATCCATGCTTGAAGTACGGGACATCACGAAGATCTACAACCCCGGCACCCAGACGGAGCAGCGGCTGTTCGACCACTTCTCCCTGACGGTGGAGGAGGGCCAGTTCGTGGCCATCGTGGGCAGCAACGGCAGCGGCAAGACCTCTCTGCTGAACATCATCTGCGGCTCCATCCCCATCGAGGGCGGCGACGTGCTGGTGGGGGGGCAGAGCATCTCCAAGCTGAAGGACTACCAGCGGTACGCCACCATGGGCCGGGTCTACCAGGACCCCGCCGCCGGCACCTGCCCCAACCTCACCATGCTGGAGAACCTGTCCCTGGCGGACAACAAGGGCAAGTCCTACGGCCTGGGCCGGGGCATCAATAAAAAGCGCATCGACTTCTATCGGGAGCAGCTCTCCTCCCTGGGCCTGGGGCTGGAGGATAAGCTGGACGTGCGGATGGGGGCCCTCTCCGGCGGCCAGCGGCAGGCGGTGGCGCTGCTGATGGCCACCATGACGCCGCTGAAATTCCTCATCCTGGACGAGCACACCGCCGCCCTGGACCCCAAGACTGCGGAGACCATCATGGTCCTGACGGACAAGGTGGTCCGGGAGAAGGGGCTCACGGCCATGATGGTCACCCACAACCTCCGCTACGCGGTGGAGTACGGGGACCGCATCCTGATGATGAACCGGGGCCGGGTGGTGCTGGACCGGGCGGGGGCGGAGAAGGCCGCCACCTCCATGGACGACATCCTGGCCATGTTCAACAAGATCTCCCTGGAGACGGGGAACTGAACCGCAAAAAACGAGGCGGGCATCCATTCGGATGCCCGCCTTTTCATGTGGTTTCCGCTCACCGCTTCTTTGCCAGGGCCACGCCGAACAGGGTGCCGGTGACGCCGCCCACCAGGTGCATGAAGTTGGCCACGTTGTCCCGCAGGGCCACCATGGCGTACACCTCCTGCCCCAGGTACAGCACCGCCGCCAGGATCAGCGTCAGGGGGATGCGGCCGTCCTTCATCCCGGCCAGGGAGGCCAGCATGATCAGCATGAACACGATGCCGCTGGCCCCCAGCAGGGCGGTGCCCGGGAAGAACAGGCACTGCAGCACGCCGGACACCCCCGCCGTCAGCAGGATGCCCGCCAGCAGCGTCCGGCTGCCGTACTTCTCCTCCAGGGGCGGGCCGATCACCAGCAGCAGCAGCATATTGCCCAGGAAGTGGTCAAAGTCCGCGTGGCCCAGCACGTGGCCGAACAGCCGCACATAGAACAGCGGGTCCGCCAGGGAGGAACGGTACACGCAGAAGGCGTGGAGGGTGGTCCACCCGCCGGTGAGCCAGTCCAGCACCAGCACCCCCAGGGACAGCAGGAAAAAGGTCAGGATCACCGGGGAATTGTATTGCAGCTTCTTCATGGCGCACCCCTCTCCGCCGGACCGGGCCGGCGTGTTTTTACCATCTTATCACAACGGGGCCCTCCGCGCAATTTGAAATGCCGGGAAAAGAGGTTTCCACCCGGCGGGTCCTGTGGTATAATCAGTCCCAGCATCATCCCATCACACAGGGGAGGAACGATCATACCATGCATTCCTATACAGAGGCGGACACGCTGCGCGTCGCCAAGCGGTACCGCAATCCCAAGCGCAGCTACCTGCTGGTGGACCCCCTCCAGGCCAAGCACATCCCCGTCAGCCCCACGGCGTCCCTGGACATGATGGCCGCCCTGGGGGCCCAGGTGGCCGCCGCCCATCCGGAGGCCCGGCTGGTCATCGGCTTTGCGGAGACCGCCACCGCCATCGGCGCCGCCGTGGCGGCCGGCCTGGGGCCGGACTGCGTCTATCTCCACACTACCCGGGAGCCGCTGTCCGGGGACTGGATCCTCTTCCAGGAGGAGCACAGCCACGCGGTGGAGCAGCGGCTCTGCGCCGACCGGCTGGCGGCCTGGATCGCGGCGACGCCCACCGTCGTCTTTGTGGACGACGAGCTCTCCACCGGCCGGACCCTCCGCAACATGGTCCGCCAGCTGCGGGAGCGGTTTCCCCTGCTGGCGGAGCGGCAGCTGGCGGCCGCGTCCATCCTCAGCCGGGTCTCGCCGGAGGACCAGGCCAGGCTGGCGGCGGACGGCGTCGCCTGCCAGTGCCTGGTGCGGCTGGCGGACCGGGACTACGACCAGCTGGTGGCCCCCCTCTCCGTGGAGGAGGCGGTCCCCCCGCCGCCGGGCCCGCTGCCGGCGCTGGACACCCTCTCCGTAAAGGCGGCCCTGCCGGACCCCCGCCGGGGCGCCGGCATCGGGGCGTATCTGGACGGCTGCCGGGCCCTGGCGGAGGCGCTGGTCCCCGCCCTCCGGCGGGAGCTGCCCGCCGGGGGCTCCCTGCTGGTGCTGGGGACGGAGGAGTGCATGTACCCGGCCCTGGCGACCGGCGCGGCGGCGGAGGCCTCCGGCCACTGGTCCGCCGTCCGATGCCACGCCACCACCCGCAGCCCCATCGGCATCTGCCATGCGGCGGACTACCCCATCCAGAACGGGGTCCTGCTGCCCAGCTTCTACGGGGATGACCGCCGGACGTACCTCTACGACCTGGCGGCCTATGACGCCGCGGTGGTGGTGACGGACGCCCCCGCAGCGGCTACGGCCGCCGCCCTCCCCCAGCTGGCGGCGGCCCTGGGACAGCGGGGCTGCCCCCGGCTGTATCTCTGTGAGATTTGAGAGGTCACCTATGTTCAGTACCTATCAGAGCCAGGATGTGACCATCCTGCTGAAAGACATCACCGGCCTGGTGACGCCCCTGGGCACCCGGGAGCGGGAGGAGCGGATCCAGAGCGGCGTCCACTACTCGGAGATGCTGCCCCTGGAGTACGAGCCCTCCCCGGCGTATCTGGCCGCCTATCACGACGCCCTGGACCGCTACGCCCCCCTGACGGCGGAGGCGGTGGCCCGGACGGCGGAGCAGATCTGGGCGGAGAAGGGGGACCGCTGTGTGCTGGTCTCCCTGGCCCGGGCGGGGACCCCCATCGGCATCCTGCTCCGGCGGTATCTCCGGGGCCGGTACGGCGCGGACGTCCCCCACTACACCATCTCCATCATCCGGGGCCGGGGCATTGACCGCAACGCCATGGCCTATCTGCTGGACCGCCACGCCCCCGGCGACCTCCAGTTCGTGGACGGCTGGACCGGCAAGGGGGCCATCCAGCGGCAGCTGGACGCGGCCATGGCGGACTACCCCGGCGTCTCGCCGGGGCTGGCGGTGCTGTCGGACCCGGCCAACGTGGCCGCCATCTGCGGCACCCATGACGACTTTCTCATCGCCAGCTCCTGCCTGAACGCCACCGTGTCCGGCCTGCTGAGCCGGACGTTCCTCCGCAGCGACATCATCGGCCCCACGGACTTCCACGGCGCCGCCTTCTACCGGGAGCTGATGGACCAGGACCTGACGTACCAGTTCATCGACGCCATCCAGGCCCACTTTCCCCGGTCGGCCTCCGCCGCGCCCCCGCCCCGGCGCAGCGGCCGCACCGGGCTGGAGGAGGTGGAACGGATCGGCGCGGACTTCGGCATCCGGGACATCAACCTCATCAAGCCCAGCATCGGGGAGGCCACCCGGGTCCTGCTGCGGCGGGTGCCCTGGAAGGTGCTGGTCCACAGCCTCCGGGACGAGGCCCATCTGGGCCACATCTACCAGCTGGCCAGGGAGAAGGGCGTGGAGCTGGCGGAATACCCCCTGGAGAACTACCGGGCCTGCGGCCTGATCCGGGACCTGGCGGACACGTAGCCATGGGGACGATCTTATTTGCCAGCGACCTGGACAACACGCTCCTCTTCTCCCACCGGCACCGGCAGCCCGGGGACCGGTGCGTGGAGCTGTTGAACGGCGCGGAGCAGGGCTTCTTCACCCAGGAGACGGTGGACCTGCTGCCCCAGGTGGTCCAGAGGGTCCAGCTGCTGCCTGTCACCACCCGGTCCGTGGAACAGTACCTGCGCATCCAGTGGCCGGCGGGGACCGCGCCCCGGTGGGCCCTCACCGCCAACGGGGCCGTCCTGCTGCGGGACGGCGGGGTGGACCGGGACTGGTACGCGCAGTCCCGGGAGCTGATCCGGGACTATCAGGGGGAACTCCACCGGATCCTCCGGTCCCTCTCCGCCCGGCCGGAGCCCTCCACGGTCCGGTCCGTGGAGGAGATGTACGTCTACGCCGCCTGCCCCGATCCGGCGGCGGCGGAGCGGTGCGCCGGGGACTGGGACCCCGGCTCCCCCATCCGGGCCGTGGTCTCCGGGCGGAAGGTCTACTTCTTCCCGCCGGGGATCGACAAGGGCACCGCCCTCCGCCGGGCGGCGGAGCGGTTCGGCCCGGAGCGGATCATCGCCGCCGGGGACAGCGTCATCGACGTGCCCATGCTCCGCCGGGCGGACCTGGCTCTGCTCCCCGGCCCGGAGCTGCTGCCCCAGCTGCCCGGGGCCCGGGTCTGCGGCCCGGACCAGCGGTTCCCGGACTTTGTGCTGTCGTCCGTGCTCCGGGATGCCTCCGGCCCTGCGCGCACTTGATTTTTCCGTCAAAAGCTCCTATACTGGACGTATCAACGAAAGGGGAGGATCTGTTCATGAGCGAGTATTCCGGCAACATCCGGGACCTGCCGGTGGTCACCGGCGGCCACTTTATCGAAAATTCCACCAAGAAGATCGTTTTCGGGCCTGACGGCCGGTTCTGGGACGACTATGTGATGCGCCTCTTCACCCTGGAGCCGGAGGCGGAGAGCAGCATCCACTCCCATCCCTGGCCCCATTGGTTCCTCTGTATCCAGGGGGAGGGCTACTTCCTCATCGACAAGGAGCGGGTGCCCCTGGAGTTCGGCACCTGGGTCCATGTGCCCGGCGGTGTGCGCCACAACTTCGGCAACACCGGCAAGGGCCAGCTGATGGCCCTGTGCATCGTGCCCCCGGAGGGGGACGTGAATCCCCTGAACGGGTGCTGAGCCATTCCATATGAAAAGACCGGACAGGATTTTCCTGTCCGGTCTCTTTTTATCGGTCCAGCGGTTTTGCAGGAAAGCCGTCAGACGGTGTCGAAGGCCCATGCCTTCTCGAAGCCGTCCCGGGTGGCACCGGCGATGCGGCCCGGTGTCTCGGCGCTGCCCACCAGGATGGCGTTCAGGCCGGCGTCCCGGAAGGCGGCCGCCAGGGCCTCCTGGCTGTGGGTGCCCATGGCCAGCACCACGGTGTCCGCGGCGATGGTCTTGGTCTCGCCGGTGGCGGTGTCCTCCACCGTCACGCCGCTGTCGGTGACGGCGGTGAGCTTGTGGCCGGTGTAGACCTCCGGGTCATAGGGCTTGATGCGGCTGTAGATGTCGTTGAACACCACGTTGTAGATGCCCTGGCCCACGGTGGGGTTCATCTCAACCATGGCAAGGCCGTGGCCCTGCTCCAGGATCATCTCCGCGCACTCCAGGCCCGTCAGGCCGGTGCCCACCAGGACCACCTTGCCGGTGCAGGGGGCCTTGCCCAGGATCACGTCCTCCGCCAGCACGGCTTTCTCGATGCCGGGGATGGACTTGGGCACCACCGGCGGCGCGCCGGCGGCCAGGAACACCCCCACGGGGTGCAATGCCGCCACGGTCTCCGGCGTGGCCTCGGTGTTCAGCCGGATGTTGACGCCCAGCTCCCGGGCCTCCTGGGCCAGCACGTCGGTGACCCCCTGGAGGTTGGCCTTGCGGGGCGGCAGCTTGGCGATGTTCAACGTGCCGCCCAGGGCGTCTCCCTTCTCCAGCAGCGTCACGGCGAAGCCCCGCTTGGCCAGGATGATGGCGCACTCCAGGCCGCCGGGGCCGCCGCCCACGACCACCACCGGGCGGCCGCCGCCGTTCTTCTGGAGATCCTGCCAGCGGTAGCGGTACTCCCTACCCAGCCGGGGGTTCAGGGAGCACTCCACCGGCATGGCATTGCCCAGCAGCCGCTCCCGGCAGTACATGCAGCCAATGCACTTGCGGATGGTCTCCGGCCTGCCGGCTTTGGCCTTGTTCATGAACTCCGGGTCCGCGAACTGGCTGCGGCCCAGGGCCACGAAGTCGCTGACGCCCTCCTCCAGCAGCGACTCGGCGAAGTCCGGGTCCTTGATGGTGTTGGTGGCGATGACGGGGATGGACAGTGCCTCCTTGAAGGCCTTGGCCACATGCTTCTTCCAGCCGGGGGTGTAGGAGAAGGGCTCGCAGTTGGCGTTGCCGTTCCAGGAGCTGCCGTTGGAGATGTTGATGCAGTCGATGCCCTGGGCCTCCAGGTGGCGGCCGATCTCCAGGCCGTCGGCCAGCGTCAGGAAGCCGGGCTCGTCGGTCATCTCGTCGCCGCAGATGCGGACGGAGATGGGATACCGGCCCAGCTTGGCCCGGATGCCGGCGATGATCTCGTCGATGAAGCGGCAGCGGTTCTCCAGGGAGCCGCCGTATTCGTCGGTGCGGCGGTTGTAGTACTTGCTGAAGAACTGGGCGATCAGATAGGAGTGGGCGCCGTGGAGCTCCACGCCGTCATAGCCCGCCTTCTTGCAGCGGACGGCGGCGGCGATGAACTTCTCCTGCACCCGCTTGATGTCCTCCAGGGTCATCTCCCGGGGCATCTCGCCGCCGGGGGCCATGGGGACGCCGCTGGGGCTCAGGTTCTGGCGGCCGGTGAAGGCGCTCTTGGAGGTGGCGCCGCCGTGGTGCAGCTGGGCGAAGATCTTGGCGCCGTAGGCGTGGACGGAGCGGGTCAGCTCCTCCGCCTCCTGGACGTTGTAGTCCTGGGCCATCCGCAGGTTGTGCTGGGTGGGGATGGAGTCCACGTCGTCCACGCCGGTGTACTCGTTGATGATGAGGCCGATGCCGCCCTTGGCCCGCTCGGTGTAATAGGCGATCAGGCGGGGGGTGGCGTTGCCCCGGATGTCCGCCAGGTCCGTGCCCATGGGGGACATGACGGCCCGGTTCCGGATGGTAAGGCCGCCGATGCGGCCGGGTTCAAAGAGCTTTTCGTATGCCATGTGATCTCCGCCTCAGTCCTTGTCGAAATTGCGGTTGTGGCTGAAGTGGCCGGGGTTGGCCACCGGGGCGATGGTGGAGACCCAGCGGTTGGTGTAGTTGAAGAAGCCGGCCACATAGGCGGCCTCCAGGATCTCGTGGTCGTTGAAGCCCACCTTGCGCAGGTTCTCGATCTGGGTCTCGTCGATCTCGTCAGCGTGCTTGGTGACATACCAGGCGTACTCGCACAGGGCATACTGCTTCTCCGTCAGAAGGTCCTTGGCGGAGCGGAAGTTGTAGCTGAGCTTGTCCACCAGCATGGGGTTCTTGGTGTAGCCCCGCAGCGCGTCGCCGTGGGTGGTCAGGCAGTAGGAGCAGCAGTTGATGGAGGAGACCACCACGCCGATCATCTCCTTGTCGGCGTTGGTCAGGTAGCAGGTGTCCGGATTGAACAGGGACGCCTTGAAGTCCAGGAAGCCGATGTACTGGGAGGCGTTCAGGGGCAGGACCTTGAACAGGTTGTTGATAAAGCCCCAGTTCTTCTCCATGGTCTCCACATTCTCGTTGAAGACGGCGTACTCCTTGTTGGTCATCTCATTGCGGTCGGGCTTTTCCAGCCGGGAGAGCTGTTCATCAAATTCTAGTGCCATAGTATGATCCTCCTAACATAAAAGTAAAGTCATTTTACCACGTTCCCAGCCGTGTGTAAAGGCGCACAGGCGCGGCAGAGCCGTGCTCCGCCGCGCCTGTCGGGTCTCGGGTCAGTCCACCGGGCAGATGGCAAAGCATCTGGTGGGGAAGCCGGTGCCGTCCTTCAGCTTGGGGAAGCCGATGACGATGATGCTGCCCACCGGGGGCACCTGGTCCAGGTTCCGCATGACCTCGATCTGGATGCGGTCCACCTCCAGGATGTACTGCTCGCCGGGATAGGGGTAGGCCCCCTCCTTGGTGGTGACGGTGGCGGGGTCGGTATCCGCCGGCTCATGGCCGATGGCGCCGATGTTCCGCTCCTCCACCAGCCACTGGATGGCGGCCTTGTCCCAGCCGGGATAGTGGGGCTGGCCGTTCTCATCGGGGTTGTCCAGGTTGGACTTCTTGTACCAGTCGGACCGGAAGGCCACGAAGGCCCCCTCGGGGATCCGGCCGTACTGGGCCTCCCAGGCCTTCAGGTCGTCCACCGTCAGCATGAAGTCGGGGTTGGCGGCACACTCTGCGGACTTGTCGATGACCACCAGGGGATACATCAGCTCCTGGACGGTGATCGCGCTCATGTCCCGGCCATTGCCCCAGAAGTGACGGGGCACATCGGTATGGGTGCCGTACTGGCTGGCCACGCTGTACTGGATGCAGCGCATGGGAGCCATCATGTCGTCGGGCGTGCCCTCCGCATAGTCGAACAACAGGTCCGCCTGCAGAGGCTTGAAGCCGAACCAGTGGGGGGTCTCCGGGCTCAGCTCATGGGTCAGGTCCACCCACTTGTACTTGGGGGACTTCAGCTCCTTCACGGTATCCCACAGTTTCAAATTCGCCATGGTGTGTTTCCTCCTTTTCATGTGACGGGTCGTATGCTTGTCTCCAAACGCGGTGTGCGTCTCGATAGAAGCAAGTATACAGGGAATCGCGGAAATTTGCAATCCGCGAAGTGTAAAAAAATGGCTGTCCGCTTATGGCGGTCATTTGTCTTTTTTGCTTCCGCACTGTTTTTTCTGTAAGATCGACAGACGGTTTCCGTCTTGATATAGTAGAACTACCTGGATGGAAAGGAGTTTTGCCCATGAAACGCACGATGGCCCTGTTTCTGTCCCTGCTGCTTCTTCTGCTGACCGCCTGCGGCGGTCCCTCCTATCAGGCGGGGGAGCTGAAGGGCGACCCCTCCGCCGTCCCCGCCGTCCCGGCGGAGATGGACCTAAATGGTGCCGCCGACGCCGTCACCGGTTTCGCCGTGGAGCTGCTGCGGCAGACAGACAGCGGCGGCAGCACCCTGCTCTCCCCGGTGTCTGTGGTCTACGCCCTGGCCATGACCGCCAACGGCGCCGCCGGGGAGACGTTGACCCAGATGGAGTCCGTCCTGGGCCTGCCCCTGGAGGAGCTGAACGCCTGCCTCCGGGCCTATGCGGACCAGCTACCGGCAGAGGACGGAGGCCGCTGTTCCCTGGCCAACTCCATCTGGCTCCGGGACCAGGCGGACCGCCTGACGGTGGAGCAGTCCTTCCTGGACGCCGCTGCCGCCTACTACGACGCCTCCGTGTTCCGCGCTCCCTTTGATGAGAGCACCCTGCGGGACATCAACGCCTGGGTGTCGGACCACACCGGCGGCCTGATCCCCTCCATCGTGGAGGAGATCCCGGAGAGCGCCGTGATCTACCTTATCAACGCCCTGGCCTTTGAAGGGGAGTGGGAGGACATCTACCGGGAGGACCAGGTCCACGACGGCACCTTCACCACCGAGGACGGCCGGGAGCAGCCGGCGGAGCTGATGTACGGCGCCGAGACCGCCTATCTGGAGGACGATCTCGCCGCCGGTTTCCTGAAATACTACCAGGGCCAAAACTACGCCTTCGCCGCCCTGCTGCCCAACGAGGGCGTCTCTCTGGACGCGTACCTGTCCTCCCTCACCGGGGAGCGCCTGCGGGATCTGCTGACCCAGCCCCAGGACACGGTGGTGCAGACCGCCATCCCCAAGTTCACGGCGGAGACCACGACGGAGCTGAATGACGCCCTCTCCGCCCTGGGGATGGCGGACGCCTTTGACGTGGGCCTGGCGGACTTCTCCGCTATGGGCGCCAGCACCGACGGGCCCCTGTATATCAGCCGGGTCCTCCATAAAACCCACCTGACCCTGGACGAGCGGGGCACCCGGGCCGGCGCCGCCACGGCGGTGCAGATGGATGGAAGCACTGCTGATCCGCTCTCTGTCTACCTGACCCGGCCCTTCCTCTATGTCCTGATGGACTGTGAGGCCGGCCTGCCCCTGTTTATCGGAACGGTCCGGGACCTGGGCACCTGACCCAGGCACGCCAAGAGGCCGCTGCCCAGTGGGCAGCGGCCTCGCAGCTTGTCGAAAAAATTTTTTTCGACAAGCTGCTTGCGTTTTTCAAAACTTCAAAAAGTTCTGAAAAACGATGGATTTCAATGGCGCAGGACACCCCTCCTGGGCTTATCTCCGCACTAAGCGCCGCCGCTTTGCGGCGGTTGTGCTCCGAAACGCCCCTGCGGGGGCAGCCGCGCACACCCTTCCTTCCCGTCATCTGAGATTTTTGTTTGATCGACAGGTTTATTCCTCCGGCGGCACCGCCAGCTGGAAGGTCTCCCAGGTGTGCTCCGCCGCCTCCACCTGGGCCCAGGTGTACTGGGCGTCCTCGCACTCCTGCCAGGTGAGGTAGCGAAAGTAGAACTCCACCCCCAGGTGGCAGGGCAGGATGTCCAGGATGATCCTCTGGATCTGGCCGAAGCCCTCCGGCTCCCCCGCCACCTCCGGGAAGATCACCCGCAGCTGCCCGTCCCCCAGCTCGATGGCCCGGGCTCTGATGCCGCAGCCCCGGAGGGTGGCATCGATGGCGCCGGGCGTCAAGCTGTCGCCGTCGATCTGCAGCAGGGCCGCGATGGCTGCCCTCCGGTCCGCCGCCGTGACGGCGGCGGGGCGCCGGGCGAACAGCGCCTCCCGCCGGGTCAGCCCCTCGTCCTCCGCCGTGGCGGTGAGGGACTCCCGCTCGATGGTCTCCAGCCGGCCGCTGACCGCGTCCAGCCCCGCACCCAGAGCGCAGACCGCCGCGCCGCTGACAGAGCCCTCCGACAGGTCATAGATGCCCAGCGGGGCCAGCAGGTCCCGCAGATACGCCTCATACATCGCCGTCCGCCTCCATCTCCGTGATGGTCACCGTTCCCAGCACCGGCAGCTTGGCGTCATCCGCCGCCAGGTCCGCCGTGGGCGCGCTCAGCCGGTAGTTCTCCACGCCCTCCACGTGGTACAGCAGGTCCCCCAGCTCCGCCAGCAGCACCGCTTTGCCCAGCCGCCGACCGCTGAAGAAACCGGCCAGCGCCTGCTCCGCCGCGGCCTTCACGGCGGAAAACTCCGCCCCCTCCCGGACGGCCAGCTCTGCGGAGACGTCGATCTCCACCGCCGCGGGGGCCTTGGCCTGGACGTCCACGGCGATCTCCCGCCGCTCCTGCAGGTCCGCCTGGACCTCCTGCAGCAGCTCCGCTCCGGGCAGGCCCGCCTCCGTGGCGATGTACACGTCCACGGTGCCGATGCCCCGGGCCCGGCCCACCGCCCGGGCCGCCGCCACGCCGCTGTGGCCCATGGCCGTCTGCTCGTACCAGGCGGCGTTGGCGCCGTTGGGCAGCCGCTGATAGCTCTCCAGGATGCGGCTGCGGAGGCTCTCGTCGTCCTCCTGGTCGCTGCCGCCGGTGAAGGGGGCCGGATTGGTGCAGCCGGTGATGCCCACCGGGCAGGCGGTGAGGATCTGGATGGTCCCCGTGGCCGCGTTGCCGCTCCGCCCCGGCTCCAGGGCCTCTGCCATCACGTCCACCGACAGCTCCCCCGCCGCCAGCACCGCGTCCGCCGTGGTCTGGAACCGCACCTCGTCCGCCGTCATGCACACGGTCCCGGCGGCCACGGTCAGGGCCGTGGCCGCCGCCTGCTCCACGGAGAACCGCAGGGTCCCCACCGCCTTCGTGGCCTCCGTCCGGGCGATCCCCCGCATCTGGGCGTGGTAGTCCAGGTAGACGCCCTGGGCCGTCTGGGGAAAGCTCTGGTCCAGCACCCACTCCCCCTGGATGTCCAGGGCCTGGAGCTCCGCCGCCGCGGCGTACAGCCGCACCGCCAGGTCGCAGTCCGCCTCCGGCGTGAACCCCGCCCGCTGGGCAAAGGCTGCCAGCAGGGACTGATAGATCTCCTCTGTGGTCTTCACATAACCGCTCCTCTCACGATACTTCCACGGTGACGGACAGGCGCTCCCCCCGCCAGGTCATGGACGCCGTCACCTGGGCCCGGCCGCCGCCGGACTCGGTCAGGGTCACCTGCTCCACCGCCAGCCCCGGCTCCGGCGCCAGGGCCTCCGCCACATACTGCTCCGCCGCGCTCTGCCGCTGGGCGGCGGACAGCCGGCCCAGCTGCCACAGACGGCTGCCCAGCTCCGGCAGAAAGGGGAAGGTCCCCCGTCGGGCCGTCAGGCGGAAGAGGACCCGCTCCAGCAGGGCCTCTTGGCCCTCCGCCCGCCGCAGTCCCCCCGTGCCGTCCGGCACATAGTCTCCGTTCCGCAGGGAAAGTCCCATCTCCATCCCTCCTCAACACTCGCAGGGCTCATAGGGCTCCCCGTTCACCGTCAGGCTCCCCTGGATGCGCACCGCGCCCCGCAGCTCGATCCCGCCGTCCTGCCGCAGATAGACGGTGTTCCCGTCCGGCCCGAAGAGGTAGACCTCGCCGGGGCGCATCCCCGCCGGCACCTGGGCCTGCCGGGCGCCGGCCACGCACTGCTCCTCGCCGCCGGGGCCGCCCTTGATGACCAGCACGGCGGCCCCGCTCTCCGGCATCCACACATAGCCGCCGGGCCCGTACACCGGCAGGGCCCGGACCTCCCCCCGGGTGACCACGCCCACGCTGTCCCCGGCGATGGTGGTCATGCCCAGGTCCGCGTCCGCCGTGGGCGGCGCGGGCTTGATCTGTCTCGATAGCCACATCTTATATCCGCTCCCTCAATGTCAGTGTGCTGACCTCCCCCGTCTCGGGAGAGGCCCTGTTCTCCGCCTCCGCCACCCGGTACTCCCCGTCGATGCCCAGGGCCTCCAGCCGCAGCCGGACCACGTCCCCGGGAAACGCCAGGAAGCACCCGGCCAGCTCCACCTCGACGGCCAGCTCCTCCTCCCGGGACCGCTGGATCTGGTACTCCCCGGTGTACCGCATGGCGGCCCAGGTGCTCTGGCCCGGGGTGTAGACCACCCGGCGGCACTGGCCGCCCCGGTCGATCATATCCTGGTTCTTCACGCTGTAGGACACGTTCCGGGTCTTGTCGATGACCAGCACCTCCGTCAGCACGCCGTAGTGGTCCTCCCGCAGGGTGCAGGAGAGGACCGGGCTGTCCGCGCCGATGGCGATGCGCCGCCCGTCGTCCTGCTCCGGCGCCGCCGCCAGCAGCCCGTCCCGCCGGAAGCGGGGCGAAAAGCCCCCGTAGGTCCGGCAGAAGCTCTCCAGCGCCTTCCACTGGCTGGTGCCGGAGGCCACGGTGTAGACGGAGCTGGCGGACACCGGCGCGATCTCCGCGGCGGTGATGCCGTAGGGTGCCGCGTGGCAGCGGATGATCTCCTCCAGGGTGGCCCCCTGGTAGGTCACCGGCCGGGACTCGTTGTCCACCAGCCGGGCGGCATAGCCCCGGCCGCAGATGGTCACTGTCAGGCCGGAGGATGTCAGCTCCACCGCGTACTCGTCCACGATGCCCCGCAGCAGCAAGCTGCCGTCCACGTCCAGCGCCAGGAATCCCGCCGCCAGATGCAGGGGCTCCGCCATGGTGCTGTCATACACGCAGGTGACCGTGAAGCTGTCGCAGGGCACGCTCCCGGTGTAGGTCATCTCCCAGCGCAGCAGCGCCGGCAGCTCGAAGACCCGGTGGTCGCAGGTGATGATCCGTCCTCTCATGGGATCCGCACCTGGTCCCCCGGATAGATCAAGTTGGGGTTCTTGATCTGGGGGTTGGCCGCGATCAGGTCGGTCAGCGCCACGCCGTACCGCCCCGCGATCCCCCACAGGGTGTCTCCCTTCCGCACCGTGTAGACCGCCGTCTGTCCTCCGGCGGACGCAGTGCCGTCCCCAGTCCCGCCGCCGGAGGTCCCGGTCTCCACGGCCACCTCCGTCAAACCGCCGCCGGAGGCGGTGCCGTCCTCCCAGAAGGAGAAGCTGTACCGCACGTAGTCCGGCATGGGCTCCTCCAGCAGCTCCAGCGTCACGAAGTAGGCGCTGACGGTCCGCCACACCGGGTGCACCAGCAGCCCCGGCCCGGTCTGGTCAAAGACCTCCGCCAGCGTTCGGAACTCCTCATAGGCCCGCTCCCCCGCAAAGGTCCCCTCTCCCCGGAGGATGCGGCAGGTCCGCCCCAGGTCCTGCAGGCAGTATCCTCCCAGAGGCACCTTGTGGGCTGCCACCTGCCGGCGGTACTCCACGGCGTAGGTCTCCGGGTTGTGGGGCCAGGTGTAGTCCTTATAGCGCATGGGCTTCAACAGCAAGCCCTCACCTCCTCAGTCATACAGCTGAAATCCGCCGTCATACCGGCGGGCGTCCCGCTGAAAGGTCCGGGACAGGGCCTTGGCGCTGTCCCCGGCGTCTGCCGCGCCCGGCTGCTGGACCTCCCACAGCACGCCGGCTGTCTCCGCCCCCTCGTCACCGCCGGGCCGGACAGACCCGCCCCCGCCGGGGGAACGGACCTCTCCTCCAGCGGTCTGTCGGCGGGAGGACGGCAGCGGCAGGGCGGTCTCTCCGGCGCCAGCCAGGCCGGAGGCCGCCGCTCTCTGCCGCGCCGCGCTCTTCCGGGCCAGGGCCTGCCGCAGGATCTCCCCCGCCGGGGCGGCCGTGTCCGCCGCCGATCCCTCCCCGGCGTCTGCCGCCGCGCTCCGGCGGACCTCCCGTCCGCCGGCGGCCATTTTCGAACGGCCCGTCCCGCGCTCCGCCGGGACCGCCGCCTCCCGCCGGTCCGCCGCCGGGGCGGAGACGGTCTCCGATGTCTCCTCCGCCGCGCCGCCCAGCATCAGACGGGCCAGAGCCGTCCGCTGCCGCAGCAGCATCTCCCGGATGTACTCCATCTCAGCCCTCCTTCAGCGCCTGGAACCGGCCCTGGTCAAAGTCCCGGTTCACCGCCGCCGGGGCGGGGGAGGGCACCTCCCCCGCCAGGCGGCGCAGCAGCGTCTCCATCTCTCCGGCGGTCAGCCGGGCCAGCACCGCCGCGCCGTCAGCAAACACCGGCACCCCCTGGCGCAGGCAGCTCTCCGCCAGCACCTGGGCGTTGCACAGCAGGGCCCGCTCCAAGGGCTCCTCCGCCAGCTCCCGGGTCCCCCGCCAGATCTCCAGCAGCCGCCAGGCCGTGGGCGGCCGCAGCTCGTCCAGCTCCTCCATCATGCCGTGGTCTCGATCCGCTTGGAGGCCACCACCGTCACCTTCTCCGCCACCATGGCGTTCAGCTGCCCCTCCTCCTGGATGGCGCTCCACTGACAGCCGCTGTAGATGACCTTCCGGTCCGGCTTGCAGATCACCAGGGAGAAGTCCCGCAGCTCGTAGAAGTTGATGCCGTCGCTCACCGCGTCCTCGGTGGCGTACAGCCGGGTCAGCTCCAGGGTGTACAGCTTCTGGCCCTCGATGGTGGCCACCGGCTCGCTCTCGCCGAAGGCCTCCACGCTCTGGCTGGACTTGGTGGCCCGGGCGGTGTAGCCCTGGACCACCGCGATCTTCTTTCCGTCCAGCTCCAGATAGATGTCCGCGCTGGTGGGAAATCCCTTTGCTTCCATACCGTCTCCTCCTTACACCGTGATGTGGACCGTCAGATAGATCTGATTCAGCCCGTGGGCCACCGCGAAGCTGAACTCCACCAGACACACGGTGGGGTCGTCCTCGGAGGGGCTCACCGTCACCTCGCCGTAGCTGTCGATGATCTCCTCCGCCACCTTGTTCTCCAGCTCCACGATCACCTGGGAGCGGATGGCGCTGCGGCTCTGGGCGGTGTTCTTGGCCCGGGTGAACTTGCTCCGCAATGCCTGCCGCACCGCCGGGATGACGTCGTCCACGATGAGGATGGTGGTCAGCTCCCGCCAGGTGGTGTCCGCCGCGCCGCCGGTGGTGGTCCGGGTGGTGATGCCCCGCACCGGGGACACCACCCCCGCCACGCTCTCCAGGGGCGTCACGCCGCCCCGCACCAACAGATCGATGTCGTTGTCGCTGTATGCGGCGCTCAATCCCCCCAGGCCCCGGATCTCCGCCCCGTTCAGGGGCACCGCCGGGTCCCGGCCGGAGGCGATGACTCCCGCCAGCGCCGCCGCGGCGAACACGCCGGGCAGCGTCTTTCCACTGCTGTCCAGGGCGTCGGGTCCCACCAGCACCATCCGCTCGCTGTTCAGGGCCGCCGCGTGGGTCACCAGCTCCGCCGCCGTCTCATCGTCGCCGCCCACCACGGCGATGCGCTCCATCCGGGCGGAGGAGGCGTCCTCCACCGCGGTCCGCAATGCCTGCTGTACCGTCTCCTCGGCGCTGTCGCACACCAGGACCTGGGCCTCCCGCTGGCCCAGGGCCGCAAAGGCGTCCTGGTAGTCCTTCACCGCCCCGGCCTCCGCCACCCGGACCGCCGCCACCGTGGCGGCGCCGTTGGCGAACAGCAGCCGCAGGATGGTGCTCATCCCCGGCGCGTCCGCCGCGTCCTCGCCAAAGGCCGCCACGCCCGCGGCGTAGCCGGTCAGGGTCACCACCTCCCCGGCGGTGCCCTTCGCGGCCTTGGCCGCCACGCCGATGACCTTGGCGGCCCGCCCGGCGGATATCACCGTGGATGCGTCATAGGAGGAATACACCCCCGGCCTCTCATGCATGATCTCGCTCAAGTGGTCACTGCTCCCTTCAAAATAAAGTCCAAAAACACGGCGCTCTCATCCGCTGTCTGGGCCTGGAAACAGGCCCGGCACTGGAGCCGTCCCCGCCGGAGGAAGCTCTCCGTCCCCCGCTCCCAGGACAGGCCCTCCCAGCTCAGCTCCCCGGGGCGGATGCCGGAGGGCAGTCCCATCAGCAGCACCTCCGCCGCCGTCTCACAGCCCGCCTCGCAGTCCGCGGCCCGCTCCCCCCGGACCTCCACGGAGATCACCGCGTCCAGCTGCTTGCCGTACAGCTCCCGCACATGGCCCGTCTTGGGGTCGCTGACCTCGCCCAGATAGTTGCAGAACCCCACGGTCCGGCTCTCCGCCGTCTCCACGGCCACCGCCGCCACCGGTCCGGCGTACCGCTTGGCCCGCTGGTCCGGATAGGATGCCAGCGCACACAGCCCCGCCGCCTGCAGGGCGGCGACCACCGCGTCCCGGATCTGATTCAGCTCCCGCATCCCGCCGCCTCCCGTTCCCGCTCCAGGGCCGCCCAGTAGTGGGACAGCCTGTCGCCGATGTAATAGGGCCTGCAGCTGCGCACCCGGAAGGTCCAGCCGTTCCACCCCAGGGTGTCCGTCTCCTCCAGGGCCATCTGCCCCAGATACAGCCACAGCCGCCCGTCCGTCCAGCCGATGGGGGTGGCCTCCTCCCGGGCCTGCTCGCCCCGCTCCGGCACCGGCTGCAAAAACGCCCGCACGGACACCGTGGACTCCCCGGCCTGGACGGTGACCTTCTGCCCGTACCGCTCCAGGATCTGCCGTACCCAGCCCGTCATCCTCTCACTCCTTGAAACGCAAAGTCTCCCGGCACCGCGAAGGGCGCCATCAGCCGCCAGGCGGTGCGCCGCAGCTCCGCCGCCTGGGTCCCCGCCTCCGCCGGGCTCCGCGCCTGTACGGACACGCTGCCCGCCGTAAAGCCGGACACCTGGCCGCCGCCCCGCGCCGCCGCCAGGTCCGCTGCGGCGGTGAAGGCCGCGGCGCAGGGAAACACCTCGCCGCAGTCCTCCGCCGTCACCCCCGGCCGCAGCCGCCTCTCCCACTGCCGCTCCGCCGCCTGGCACAGCGCCTCCAGCAGGGGCTCCTCGTCCTCTCCGGCGGCGGTGAGGACCTTGGCCAGGGTCAGGATGGTCTCCGTGCTCATACCACCAGGACCTTGGAGGCCTCCGTGAACAGCTTGGCAAAGCCGGAGATGGAGGTAATGGCCGCCCGCTCCAGCTGGCGGTCGATGAGCTTGTCATACTCCACCGTGACCTCGCTGCCGCAGATCTGCTCCAGGGCGTAGTTTTTGTCCAGGCCGATGAGGATGCCCGCCGGCATGGCGGAGGTCCGCAGCAGCTTTGCCCCCAGGGGCGTGGTCAGGGTGCCGGTGCCCTGGAAGTTCAGCCCCGTCAGGGGATTCTGGAACTCGTCCAGCTTCAGCATGGCCAGCATCACGTCGCTGCCCACCAGCATGGTGTTCATGGTGTAGGGGTCGAACTGGCTCCAGAACTCCAGCAGGGCGTCATAGGTCAGGGTGCCCTTGGTGCCGGTGATGGGCGTGGTGCCGATGGTGTACTCCGCGGCGGCGTTCTCATTGCCGTCGCCGTCGCGCAGCACGGCGATGGCGTCCTCCAGGTGCATCCGGCCGATGTAGGCGCCGATCTGCCGCAGCGTCACGGAGAACAGGTCCAGCCGCTGGAACCGGATGGCCTCGTAGGAGGCCACCAGCATCCGGCCCCGCTTGCGGAGGTGCACCAGGTTCTCCTGGGTGCGGACGGTGGTCTCCGGGATGCGGGCCCCCTCCTCCACCCGGCGGAGCTTTTTGTCCTCCTCGCTGGGCACGGAGGCGATGGACCGGTAGTCCATGCCGTCGAACCTGGTCACCGTGGCGGTGATGGCCGGCAGGATGCTCTCCTCCTCCATCCCCTGCCGCACCACCCGGGAGACGAACTCCGGGAACAGCACGGCGGAGTCGGAGGTGTGGAAGAACTTCTCCACCATGTCGCTGCCCGCGCCCTTCACATGGATGTCAAAGCGCTTGAGCTGCCGCTGAAAGGCGTCCAGGCCCTCCAGGGGCGTGCCCCGGTAATGCTCGCTGGGGTCCAGCTCCTCCAGAGTCTGGGAAAAGCTGCGGCCGCTGCGGCCGTACATCCCCTTCTCCAGCTTGATGTTTTCAAAATAATAGGCCATGTGTGCTCTCCTCCTCACAGTACAAAGGTCACGGTTTTGGCGGTGGTGTCCACGTCCACCACCAGATGGGTGCTGCCGTCCGCGTCCGCCTGGACGCCGCCCTCTCCGTCGGCGCTGAGGCCGCTCCAGCCCACTGCCGGCGCCGCGCCTGCCGACGGCACGGTGTATCCGGCGGTGACCATGCCCCCCAGGGCCACGGTGCAGGCGTCGCCGCCCCGTCCGACGGACAGCACCATGCCGCAGAAATCGTCGCCCGCCCCGCAGGCGGCCACCGTGCCGTTGGCGCTGACCTTCACCAGTTCTCCCTCCGCCAGATCGTCACAGGCGAAGGTGGCGGCCCACTGGCCGATGCCCTCATAAGAAAGTTTCATCATGCGTCCTCCCTTTCAAATCAGAAATTCCGTCTCGTCCTCTGTCCTGGCCGTTCCCCGGCTCCGCAGCTGGGGCGACGGCGGGAACCGCCGGGCTGCCTGGGCCTCATAGACCCGTTTCAGCTCCAGCAGCTCCGGTTCCGCCAGATGCTCCGCCGCCTTGGCCAGGGCGCCGCCGTCCACGCCGTCGTCCGCCAGCATGGCAAGGCGCGTCACCTCCCGGCGCAGCTCCCGCAGGTATTTCCGTCCCAGCTCCGCCTGGGCCCGCAGCTGTGCCGTCCCCGCGTCCTCGGGGCCATACCGTTTCAGGACCCCCGCCCTCCGCTGGGCCGGCACCGCCACGAAGGACCACTCGTAGGCGTCGGTGGGCTCCCGCAGCTCCAGGTAGCACAGCTGTTCGCCGTACCGCTGCCCCGGCACGTGCTGGCAGGTGCCGCCCTCCGCCCCGCAGATGGAGCACACCCGCCGGGCCACGCTGCACCCCACGCTGACCTCCCGCTTGATCCCCCCTTCGATCTCCGCGATCAGGTCCGCGTTCTTCTCCGTCCGCAGGAGATAGGCCCAGGCTTTCAGCCAGCAGTAGCCGTCCCCTGCCGCGGTCACCTGGGCGCTCTCCCGCACCACCTCGGTCCGGTAGATGCGGGCGGTCTGCCCCTCCGCCGTCCACTGGTGGTCAAAGATGCCGCTCTTCCCTACGAACAGGTCTCCCAGCGTGCTGAGCGCCGTCTCATCGAACCGCTCCCAGTCCCGGTCCACCTCGTTGTCGCACAGCCGCAGGGAAAAGGCGTACACCTCCTCCGCCCGCAGGGGCGACTTGGCAAAGCGGTTGATCTCCGCCAGCTCCGCCTCCGCCGGCACGCCGGCCGTTCCCTCCAGATTTTTTTGGATCTCCTTCATGCCTCTCTCCTTCCATAGCCTGCGGCCCGCTCCGCCGCGTCGTTCTCGATCCGCAACTTCCGCGCCTGTTCCAGGTAGAGGGCCGCACGGGCGTCCTCCACCTCGTCCTGGAGGTTGATGTCCTCCCACTGGACCGCAAAGCCGCAGGTGTACCCGTGCATCCGCAGCCACAGCCGGCAGATGCGCTCCACCACCGGCGTGAGGGTCCGGCGGATGGCGGTGATCTCCGTGGTGAGCAGGTCCGCCTGCTGGGAGCTCATCCGCTCCGTGGAGCTCCAGCTGAGCCCCAGCATGAAGGGCGGGATGCCCGTCTTGGCCACCACCTGCTCCAGGATCTGCCGCACCGGCACCTCGCTGTCCAGGATGGGCGCGTCGGCGCCGATGACCCGGATGTCCACGTCTCCCACGGCCACGAAGTCCCGCACGCTGCCGCTCTTGGTGTCCTGCATGGCCCGGGACCACTCCCCGGCCAGCAGCTGGCTCCGCTCCGCCGCCTGGCCGTTTCCGCCGTCCCGGCAGGTGACGGCGAAGCGCAGGCTCCCGCACCGCTCCCAGTTGACCCCGATGGTGTGATAGATCTTCATCAGGATGTCCGTCAAAAAGGGCAACCCCCGCAGCAGCGACACGCCGTAAGGGCTGTCCGCCTCCGGGTTCAGGGGCGTGAACAGCAGCAGGTCCTGATAGGGCAGGGGCCCCATCCGTCCCCGCTCGTCCGGGCCGCAGATGGTAAAGGCCAGGGGGTTGTCCCCCTCCCGGATCTCGATGTCCTCCACCCGGCCCCACAGCACCGCCGCGATGTCCCGGTTCCCGGCGGCGGGCACGATCTCCCCGATGGCCTGCCCGCAGGTCAGCAGGGAGTCCAGATACCCGTCCAGAAAGGCGCCCAGCCCGCACTGTCCCCGTCCCGCCGGAACGGTGCGGAGGAATTCCCCCAGCGCCCGCTCCGCCGTCTTGTCCTCACAGGCGGCCGTCACGCCGCCCGTCATCCGGATCAGCTTGTAGATGGCGGCATCCACCACCGGCACCGCCTCCCGCACCGCCCGGTACAGCCGGGTCTCCCCGCTGCGCAGGGGCACATAGCCCCCCAGCAGCCCAAAGGGGTGGCGCCCCGTCTCCCGCAGCTGGACCGGCGCGGCCGCCGCGGGGCCGTCCTTTTTCCGAAACCACTTCAACTTTCAAACCTCCCGTCATCTCCTTGCCGCGGGCCGTTCAGGCCCGCCGCTCCACCCAGGTGGCCGCAAAGCCGCCCCGCTCTCCCGCCGCAGCGTCCATGGCAAAGTAGCGCAGATCGTCCATGGCGTGGTCCTGCTCCTTTCTGGGGGCGTCCCGCTGCCCCCTGGCGTCCCAGCAGTAGGTCTCCATCTCCCGCAGGCAGTCGGCGCAGGTGTCGCAGATCACGAGCTGCCGCCGCTTCAGCAGGTCCGCCGTCACCCGGATGCCGTCGGCCACGTCGTTGTCCGCCCGGACCACCGAAAAGCCCTCCCGCCGCAGCGCCTCGATGAAGCTGGCCGCCGAGGGGTCCACGATCACCCGGCCGATCTCCCGGTCCCCCGCCAGCTGCCGCAGGTCCCGGACGTACTCCGCGTCGGTCTTCTGCCGCCCCTCCCGGCGGGAGTCGTAGTAGTACTCTCCCACCCGGTACCAGGTCTCCCCCTGCCGGCCCCACAGGCCGAAGGAGGCCGGGTTGGCGGTGCCGTAGTCCACGGAGATCCGCCACTCCCGGAAGGGCCCCGCCGGCACGGGCACGCTGTCCCGCTCCCGGTCGAAGAAGTCGTACACCCGCCCCTGGGCGGCGGTCCACTCCCCCAGCACGAACCGCCGGTAGAAGATGCCGGAATAGGCGCTGCGGTACCGGGCCCGGATCTTGGGCGTCAGGGCGGGGTTGTCCTCCATGGTGAAATGGAGGTACAGGGCCCGCCGCTCCCGGGCCTTCAGGATCCACTCCCGGTAAAACCAGTGCTGGGGGTTTTCCGGATTGCAGTTGAACCACAGCCGGCTCCCCGCCACGCTGCACCGGGCGACGGCCTGCTCCACGAAGCTCCGGGGCATCAGGGCCGCCTCGTCCAGCAGCACCCCCGCCAGGGTGCTGCCCTGGATCAGCGCCGCGCTGGACTCATCCCGTCCGCCGAAGAGCAGGAAACGGTTCTCATGGCCCCCCAGCCGCACGGTCAGCAGGTTCTCCGACCGCCGCTCCCGGCAGTCGAAGCCCAGCCGCCGCAGATAGGGCACCAGCTCCGCCAGCAGGTTCCGCCGCAGGGAGGTGATGGTCTTGCCGCACAGCCCCAGCTGCCGCCCGTCAAACCGGGCCATAGACCACAGGAAGAAAGACAGCCCCATGGAAAAGGTCTTGCCGCTGCGGACGGCGCCGTCGCAGATGATGGCCTCCCAGTCCCCGGGGCGGCACCACCAGGTCAGCACCTTCCGCTGCTTGGGGGAAAACCGCATGATCTCAGCCGTCGTCCCACGCTCCTTCCTCCCCGGCGGCGTCCGCCAGCACCCGGTACAGCTCCCCGGCGCCCTCCGCCTTTTCCTCGCTCAGCAGGCCGCACAGGGCCTCCAGGGCCCGGATGCGGTCGATGAGCTTGATCTCCACGCCGCCCTTGTCCGTCACCTTCAGCTCCGCCACGGCGGACAGGTCCAGGGACTCCAGGTCCGCCTCGCCGCTGTGCAGGGCCAGCCGCGCCGCGTCGTTCACCCGGCCGAATGCCAGCTGGGCCAGCCGCCGCACCGCGTCCTCCCGGCGCACCTGTCCGGCCGCCGCCTCCCGCATCCGCTCCAGCCGCCTCTGTACCAGCTTCGTCTCCAGCATGGCGTATCCATCCCCGCAGCCGGCCGCTGCCGCAGCCTGGTCCGGGTCCATGCACTGCAGATATTTCCCGCAGAACCGCTCGGCCCGTCCGCATCGCTCCTTCACATCTCCGCCTCCTTTTCTGCCGTTCGATAGTAGCGCCCCGCCGGAAAAAGTTGCATCCGCCCATGCACGGTTTTTTCAAAAAAAAATCAGAGGACACCGCAGCGGGGCCAGGGAAATTCCCCCGTCACGGTGTCCTCTGATGTTCAGTTTGTCGGGTGACCGCCTTTTTTCAGCTCACGGTACGCCGCTGCCGCAGCAGCTTTTCAACAGCCGCGGCATCACGGATGCCGTACAGGATCATCCCAATGGCCTGGTCCGGGTGGTCGTGGCCCTGGATGTCGGTCTTGGGGTGGCAGGCTCTCCAACGGGTCTGCTTGTCCCCCTCCTCAAACAGATAGCTGCCCAGGATCAGGCACTTTTCCGCGGCCGTGCTCTCCAGCACCTGGTAACGGTCGATCTTGTCCAGCTCCATGTAATAGAAGGTCTGGTTCCGGGTCATCAGGATCACTCTCTGGTCCGTCACCCAGTACCGCATCCCCTGTACATTCCGGTACTCCACCAGCGGGGAGGCCAGAATGACCACCACTACCAGCAGCACCAGACCGATGAATCCCATGCTGGGCGCCTGATTACCGGACAGGTATACGGCCAGAAGCGCCGCCCCCAGCACGACCGTCACGATCCACTTGGTGAGGATCCGGGTCTTCATCTTCCCCTCCAGCAGGGAAAACGGGGCGGGCTGCCCCTGCCAGCGGACCTGCTCGCCGGGCCGCAGATACTTCTTGAGTTTTTCCTCCATGTTGACACACTCCTTTTGGTTTCCGGCAGGATTTCTGCCGTCTCCCATTATACGCATCTGTCCGTTCAACCGCTGTCAAGGTCTGCGGAGGGTCTGTTAAACGGATGCGAAAAGGTCCCTGCTTTCTGTTTTTCCCTCTTAACGTTTCTTAGTGGAATCTTAACATCATTTCTGCTATAATAAGTATCCAGCCCAAGAGTGAAAGGAGGGGACCGGCCTTGAAGTCCCCCGGATCCAGCATCCAGCGTATTTTCGCCTTTTCCTGGCGGGACCTTCTGGTCTCCGCCTTCATCTTCCTGTGTGCCACGGTCGTCTGTGTCCTGCTCCACCAGATGGCTGACACCACGGACGGCTTCGCCTCCCCCGTCTATGTGCTGGCGGTGCTTCTGATCTCCCGTTTTACGAGCGGCTACCTGTTTGGTCTGATCGCGGCCGCTCTGGGCGTTATCTGTGTCAATTATGTATTTACATATCCCTATATGGCCTTCAACTTCACCATCTCCGGCTATCCGCTGACCATCTTTACCTTCCTGGTGGTCTCCCTGGTGACCAGCGCCCTGACCACAAAGACCAAGGAGCAGGACCGTCTCCGGCTGGAAAACGAAAAGGTGAAACTGCGGGCGGATCTGCTCCGCTCCGTCTCTCACGACATCCGCACCCCCCTGACCTCCATCATCGGCGCCACCTCGACGGTGCTGGAAAATCCAGACCTCTCCGAGGAAGAGCAGCGGGCGCTTCTGGCGGACGTGCGGGACGACGCCCAGTGGCTGATCCGCGTGGTGGAGAACCTGCTCTCCATCACCCGCATCGGCGACGAGCCGGCCAATATCTCCAAGGAGTCAGAGGCCGCGGAGGAGGTCCTGGGGGAGGCCGTCCGGAAATTCCGCAAGCGGTTTCCCGCCGTGTCGGTGGAGGTCCACGTCCCGGACGAGCTGCTGCTGGTCCCCATGGACCCGATCCTGATCGAACAGGTCCTGTCCAACCTGTTGGAAAACGCCGTCTTTCACGGGGAGACCACCACCCGCATCGTCCTCTCCGTGCAGCGGGAGGGGAACCGTGCCCGCTTCGTGGTACAGGACAATGGCTGCGGCATTCCGCCGGAGAAGCTGCACACCCTGTTTGACGGTGCCCTGAAATGCGACGAATCCGCCCCCCGGGACGGCAAGCGCAACATGGGCCTGGGTCTCTCGGTCTGCATGGCCATCGTCCGTGCCCACGGGGGCACGATGGAAGCTGAAAATACGAGCAGCGGCGCGGCCTTTTCCTTCTGCCTGCCGCTTTCAAAGGAGGAACCAATATGACGATTCGCGAAAAGATCCTGGTGATTGAGGATGAGAAGAGCATCTCTCATTTCATCTGCACCGTTCTGAACAACAACGGCTATGAGGCCATGCAGGCCCAGACCGGGGAGGAAGCCCTCTCCATGATCTCCTCCCACTGCCCGGACCTGGTCATCCTGGATCTGGGTCTGCCGGATATGGACGGTCTGGACATTCTCCGCAATCTGCGCAGCTGGACCAGTCTGCCGGTGGTGGTGGTCTCCGCCCGCTCCCATGAGCGGGACAAGGTCTCCGCCCTGGACCTGGGGGCGGACGACTATCTCACCAAGCCCTTCGGCACGGACGAACTGCTGGCCCGGGTCCGCACCGCCATCCGCCACACCCGCACCGTCTCCGGCAATGACGAGATCGCCCGCAACGGCACTTACACCGTGGGCGACCTGGTCATCGACTATAACAAGCACCAGGTCCGGGTCCGGGGCGAGAACGTCCACCTGACTCTCAGCGAGTTCCGCATCGTGGCCCTGCTGGGCAAATACGCCGGCAAGGTCCTCACCTATGACTTTATTATTAAGGAGCTGTGGGGCCCCCGGGCCAGCGGCGACAACCAGATCCTCCGGGTGAACATGGCCAATATCCGCCGGAAGATCGAGAAGAATCCCGCCGAGCCGGAGTATCTTTTCACGGAAATGGGCGTCGGCTACCGTATGGCGGAGGGCAGCTGACCGCCGCTCCCGCCGGTCAAAAGTGTGCATGAAGGGATTTCCTTCATGCACTTTTTATGCATATCCCCTGAAAAACAAGCGCAATTTTTATGCAATTTCCTTTTTCTTAGCAAAATCTTAATTTCTGTGAACCGTTTTTTAACGCTTATGGGGGAGAAAATCTGCTATTCTTATAGCATCAGGCCCGTCGGTTTTTGGAGCGGGAAAAGACAGCGGGCCACTGAAAGGAGTGTGTTTTTCTATGGCAACTTTCCTCATCGGCCTTGTGATCCTGTTCGGCGGCGCCGCCCTGTACGGCAAGTTCTGCGAAAAGGTCTTTGGCCCCGATGACCGGGAGACCCCGGCCTATTCCAAGCAGGACGGCGTGGACTATGTCCCCATGCGCTGCTGGAAGAACAGCCTGATCAACCTGCTGAA
>DWZJ01000108.1 GCA_019118245.1 Candidatus Oscillibacter excrementigallinarum | reverse complement strand
GAAATTCGTTATGGTGATGGCTATACTTTTGACACATATGAATTTGCCATAGCGGACGCGCAAGGGGCAGATGGTAGCAGTCTGTATGTTTACGACAGTATCTTTGAGCCGTTAGACGCAAACCGTGAGTGTAGAGGCTACTTTGAAGTCCCTCTTGAAGTCCAAAGCAGTGAGTCTGATTCTTTGGAATTAGTAGTAACCTTTATGGATATGGAAGGAACTGAAACAGAACTTATATATGATATAAGATAAGGGAACAATGACAGGAAGAAAGGGCGGGAGCAATCCCGCCCTTTCTGAAAGAAAACTTTCTGTGCCCCATTTTTGATAGTTGCATATCTTGACAGCAAATGAAAAAGAGAGGGTGGGCACTTCTGCCACCCTCTCTGCTGATGATTTCTGGTTGAAATCCTAGCTTTTAATTAGCCGAAGTAGCGCTTCAGCAGGCCCTCGAAAGCCTTGCCGTGACGGGCCTCGTCGCGGGCCATCTCATGGACGGTGTCGTGGATGGCGTCCAGGTTGTACTGCTTGGCCAGCTTGGCCAGCTCGAACTTGCCCAGGGTGGCGCCGTTCTCGGCCTCGACCCGCATCTCCAGGTTCTTCTTGGTGGAGTCGGTCACCACGTCGCCCAGCAGCTCCGCGAACTTGGCGGCGTGCTCGGCCTCTTCCAGAGCGGCCCGGCGCCAATACTCGCCGATCTCGGGATAGCCCTCGCGATAGGCGACACGGGCCATGGCCAGGTACATACCGACCTCGGTGCACTCGCCGGTGAAGTTGGCGTTCAGGCCGTCGATGATCTCCTTCTGGACCTCAGCGGGGACACCCTCGCCAAAGGACTTGCCGACGCCCACCACATGCTCGGCGGCCCAGCTCAGCTCACCCTTCTGCTCCGTGAACTTGGAGCCGGGAACACCGCACTGGGGGCACTTCTCGGGGGGATTCTCGCCCTCGTACACATAACCGCAGACAGAACAAACCCACTTCTTCATTGCAAATGTCCTCCTTTTATACTTATCTCTTTTGAAGTCTTTTTTCCGCTGTCCCCTTGGGACAAGTTGAGTATAACAGGATATTCTAATATTTTGAAGTTGCTTTTGCAACTTTTAGAAAACTTTTCCGGAATTTTATATTAGAAATTTTCGGCAGTCCTCAGCGTCTTATGAAATCAGGCCGGGCAGGTGTTCCCCGCCCGGCCTGTCTGATATTTTTACAGGGTCGAATCACTTCTCCTCCGCTGCCTGCAGGGCCTTCGCCTCGGCGATGGCCTTCTCCTGGGCTGCCGGCGGGCAGTCCTCATAGCGGACGAAGTGGAAGGTGAAGCTGCCGCGGCTCTGGGTCATGGACCGCAGGTCGATGGCGTAGCTGCCCATCTCGGCCATGGGCACCTCGGCGGTGATCACCTGCTCGCCGTCACCGGTGGGATCCATGCCCATGACACGGCCACGGCGCTTGTTCAGGTCGCCGATCACGTCGCCCATATAGCTGTCGGGCACGGTGACCTTCAGCTCGCCCACCGGCTCCAGCAGGACGGGATTGGCCTCCGGCATGGCGGCCTTGTAGGCCAGCTGGGCCGCGGTCTTGAATGCAATTTCGGAAGAGTCCACCGGGTGGTAGGAGCCGTCATACAGCACGGCTTTCAGGTTCACCACGGGATAGCCCGCCAGCGGGCCGTGGGCGCAGGCCTCCCGCAGGCCCTTCTCCACCGCCGGGAAGAAGTTCTTGGGCACGGAGCCGCCAAAGACCTCCTCGGCGAAGACCATGTCGTCCTGCTCCGTCTGGGGCTCGAACCGGATCCACACGTCGCCGAACTGGCCGCTGCCGCCGGTCTGCTTCTTGTGGCGGCCCTGCTTGGAAACGGTCTTGCGGATCTTCTCCCGGTAGGGCACCCGCATGGGCTTCAGTTCCGCCTCCACATTGAAGCGGCTCTTCAGCTTGCTGACCAGCACGTCCACCTGCATATCGCCGGAGCCATTGAGGACCATCTGGTGGGTCTCGGCGTTGTTGGTGACGGAGAAGGTGGGATCCTCCTCGTTGAGCTTGTTCAGGCCCTGGGCGATCTTGTCCTCCTGACCCCGGGTCTTGGGCACGATGGCCACGGAGTAGCAGGGCTCCGCGAAGGGCAGCTCCTTCAGGGCCACCACCTTCCGGGCATCGCACAGGGTGTCGCCGGTCTTGAGCTTCTCCATCTTGCCGATGGCGCCGATGTCGCCGCAGCCCAGCTCCTTCACCTCGATGGCCTTCTTGCCCCGCATGGTGTACAGGCGGCCCAGCTTCTCCTGCTGGCCGGTGCGGGCATTGACCATGGGCAGGTCCGGCGTCAGGGTGCCGGAGAGGACCTTGACGAAGCTGTACTTGCCGTACTGGTCAGAGACGGTCTTGAACACGAAGGCCGTGGGCACGCCGCCGGGGGAGACCACGAAGGGCTCCGTCTCGCCGTCCTGGCGAGTGGCCTTGTGATAGTTGCCCTCCATGGGGTTGGGCAGCAGGTCCACGATGTCGTCCAGCAGCATCAGAGAGCCCATGCAGTTGACGGCGGAGCCGCACAGCACGGGGAACAGGCTCAGCTCCCGCACGCCCTGGCGCAGGCCCTGGATCATCTCGGCGTAGGTGAAGTCCTCGCCGCCGAAGAACTTGTCCATGAACTCCTCGCTGGTCTCGGCCACGGATTCCTTCAGGGCGTTGTTGAACTCCTCGATGACGGAATCCTTGCCCTCGGGGATGTCGATCTCCACCCGCTTCAGATCCTGCATCTCATAGGCGCGCTTGTTCAGCACGTCGATGATGCCGGTGACCTTCTTGCCCTCGTCCCAGATGGGTACCACCAGGGGGGCGATCTTGTTGCCGAACCGGGCCCGCAGGGCCTCGAAGGTGGCGTTGTAGTCGCTGTTGTCCTCGTCGGTCTTGGAGATATAGATGAAGCGGGGCATGTTCCGCTCCTCGCAGTATTTCCACGCCTTCTCCAGGCCCACGGAAACGCCGTCCTTGGCGGAGCAGACGATGATGGCGGCGTCGGCCGCCCGCAGGGCCTCGATCACCTCGCCGGCGAAGTCGAAGGCGCCCGGCGTGTCCAGCACATTGATGCGGCACCCCTTGTACTCCAGCGGCGCCACAGCAGTGGAGATGGAGATCTGCCGCTTGGTCTCCTCCGGATCATAGTCGCAGACGGTGTTGCCGTCCGCGCCCCGGCCCATGCGGTCGATGGCACCGGTCATATACAGCAGGCTCTCCGCCAGGGCGGTCTTGCCGTTTCCGCTGTGGCCCAGCAGGCAGACGTTGCGGATGTTTTGTACAGAATAGCTCATGTTCGTTCCACTCCTTATGTTGTGCGGTTGCCGCGGCTGGCATGGCCGGCCGCAGGGGATGCCTAATGTAGAAATTATACAACGGTTGCCGGTGCAATACAACAAAAATTTTGGCACATTCCCCGTTTTGGGCAGGAGCGTGAAAAAAGCGCGGAAATTTTCGTCAAGTCGGCGAAAATTCAAAGCCCAGTGGACAGGCGCGGAGGCGGCCTTCCCGGCCGCCTCCGGCGAAAATGTCTCTAGGTGTTGTCCGCGTTGATGGGCTCCCGCATCAGCAGCCGCCGCAGTGCCTTGCCGTTGAAGGGGATCAGAGGATAGAGATAGCCATGACCCACCAGGGGCTTGGTGGTTGCCAGCAGCACCAGGATGCCCAGAACGCCCAGGCAGAAGCCCCAGACGTCAAAGGCCGCCGTCAGCAGCAGCAGCGCCACCCGCAGCAGCTTGAAGGCGTAGCCCAGCTCATAGCTGGGCTGGGCGAAGCCCGCCACGGAGACAAAGGCCATATACACCAGCACCTCCGGTCCCAGCCAGCCCGCCTGGACCGCGAAGTCGCCCAGGATCAGCGCTCCCAGCATGGAGAAGGAGTTGGACAGGGTGTCCGGCGTGTTCAGGGACGCCAGCTTCAGCACGTCGATCAAGAACTCCACCACCAGCAGCTGGGACAGCAGGGACAAGGCCGCCGGCTCCGGGGAGGAGAGAAAGTCCAGCCAGTCCGGCAGGCGGCCGGGAGAGCTGACCATCAGATACCAGGCGGGGGTGATCAGCAGGGAGATCAAAAACACCGTCACCCGCAGGATCCGC
This sequence comes from Candidatus Oscillibacter excrementigallinarum, assembly GCA_019118245.1. GTDB lineage: Bacteria > Bacillota > Clostridia > Oscillospirales > Oscillospiraceae > Oscillibacter > Oscillibacter excrementigallinarum. The sequence goes on along the minus strand of DWZJ01000108.1, from coordinate 42,009 downwards.
AGATACGTGCCCACCAGGGGCGGAAAGTAGAAGTCGTTGGCCTCCTGTGTGAAGTCAAAGAAGGTGGTGGGCAGGATCATCACCGCCGCGGAGTTGTCCACCATCAGGATGATGCTGCCCTCCATGACGCAGGCGGCGGCGGTGTCCGGCCGCTCCGTGTACCGCACCTTGGGGAAGGGGTTGTACCACTGTTTGGGGCGGATGGCCTCCGCCACGCTCTCCTGGGCCATGGTGAGAGATTTTGCCTGGATGTTCTGCAGCTTGTGGCGCAGCTCGTCCAGCAGGGCGTGGTCCACCCGGTCGTCCAGATAGCACAGCGCCACGTCGCTGTGGGTGCGCTGGCCGATCTTCAGCCCCTCCATGGTCAGGTGGGGATCCCGGATGCGGCGGCGCAGCAGGGCCATGTTGGGCACCACCGCCTCCACAAAACCGTCGTGGGAGCCCCGCAGGACCTTGCCGTCCGGCGGCTCCCCCACGCCGCGGCTGGGGTATTCCTTGGCGTCGATCAGCGCCGCGCCCTGCAATCCCTCCATCACCAGCAGGCTTTTGCCCATCAGCACGGAGGTGAGGATGTCGTCCCGGTCAAAGCTGACATTCACCTCCATAAAGGTCACGAAGCGGTCTGCGAACTGCTGCATCTCCGTCAGCCCCTCCAGGGCCTCCGGCCGGAGCGACAGCCAGAAGGCCCCCATCCGCTCCAGGATGGCGTCGCCGCCGAAGCCGTCGATGACCCAGAACCGGGCCCGCCGCCCCCCCACGTACAGGTCCCGGCACACCATGTCGCAGCTGCGGCCCGCTCCCAGGGCGTCGTCAAAAAATCGGGTGTTCTCCTCGTAATTGGATGATATGCGATTCATGCTCCACCTCCGTCATCTCCGCTAGTATGCGTCGGAGCGGAGCGGCGTATCCACCGGGGCAGTCTGCTCCTCGTCTTTCCGTCCGCATTTTGAATGGGCTGCAAAAAGCGGCGCGCCCCGCTTGGGGCGCGCCGTCTTGTTGCGTCTCTGTCATACCTTCGCGGGAGGGATGGAGCTCTCTCAGGACTTCTTCTCCGCCTCCCCGGCGCCCGGCCTCTGTCCCTGGTGCTTGCGCTTCCAGAGGATCCGCCCCACCACGACGCCGATCACCACCAAAAGCAGCAGCCACACCCAGCCGTAGGCCAGGGCCACCGCCAGTCCCTCCAGGGCGCTGACGAAGCCCCGCCAGCCGGAGGCAAACGCCGTGCTCATGCGGCTGCCGAAGGTGGTGGCGGGCTCCTCCACGTTGGACAGCTGGTACACCTCCTGGAGGGAGATGTAGACCGTGGCGTAGTCCACCAGGCTGTCATACTGCCGCAGGGTGCCGGTGAGCCGCTCGATCTCCAGCTCCGTTTCGGAGATGGCGGACTCGATGGTGATGATGTCCTCCATGTTCTCCGCCTGGGCCAGCAGGGCCTGGAGCCGCTCCAGCTTGGTCTGCTGGGTCACCAGGCGGCTCTCCGCGTCGTAGTATGCCTCGCTGACGTTCTCGCTGTCCTCCTCTTTGTAGGTCACATGGCAAATCGTCCCCACCTGGTCCAGGAAGGCCTGGAACTGGTCCGCCGGGATGCGCACCGTGTAGTCACCGGAGCGGTAGCCGCTGCCGTAGTTGTGGACCGCCGCCTGCTCGAAGTAGCCCCCCAGGACCTCCACCAGCGTCCGCAGGTCCGCGTCGGCGGCGTCGAAGCCCGTGGTCTCCACCTCCATCCGGGCGGTGTAGATCATTTTGGCGTTCTCCAGCCGGTCCTCCCCGCTCTCGCCTGTCGTCTCCTCAGCCACCTGTGCCTCCGGCCAGGCGCCGTAGGAGCCGCCGGCATCATCTGCGCCATCTGTAGCGACGCTGCTGGAAGCGGTGTCGCTGGCCGTCGCGTTGTCCCCGCCGCCACCGCAGCCGGACAGCAGCCCCAGCAGCAGGAGCAGCGCCAGCATCCATGCAAAGCCTCTCTTCATTCCAATACCCTCCTTCTTAATGGCCCCGCTTCCAAACCAGGGCCTTTATCCAGATAGACGGAAATCGCCGTCCGGCGCTGCATCGAAATGAAAAATTTTTTCGCCGAAGCGGCGGAGGGCGGTTCCTTCCTGTGAAACTCTCCTCCGCAGACAGGTCCCTCTGTCCTGATGATAGCAGATGGGGGCTTACACCGCAATCCCCAAATGGGCGGAGGAACTTCTCCGACAGAGGTTGCCTTTTTCTCCCAACGGGAGTACAATCAAACCAGCGGCCGCGGCAAATCGCGGCTTTCGGAAAACGATTCGGAGGGGAAGATCTATGACCTATCAGGAAGTTCTGGAACAAGCCCGGGGCGCCATGGGCCCCTATTGCAAGGCCTGTCCGGTGTGCAACGGCCTGGCCTGCAAGAACAGCGTGCCCGGCCCCGGTGCCAAGGGCATCGGGGCCGGCGCCATCCGCAACTATCAGAAATGGCAGGAGCTGTGCGTCAATATGGACACCATCTGCGAGAACAAGCCGGTGGACACCAGCGCCCAGCTCTTCGGCCGGACCTTTGCCCTGCCGGTTTTTGCCGCGCCGGTGGGCGCCCTGACCCTGCACTACGGGGACAAGTTCGACGACCCGGCCTATAACGACATCCTGGTGGCCGCCTGTGCCCAGGCCGGCATCGCCGCCTTCACCGGCGACGGCACCGCTCCCGCCGTCATGGAGGGCGCCGCCGCGGCTATCGCCAAGAACGGCGGCTGCGGCGTGCCCACCGTCAAACCCTGGAACCTGGACACCATCCGGCAGAAGATGGACCTGGTGAAGGCCGCGGATCCCTTCGCCATCGCCATGGACATCGACGCGGCGGGCCTGCCCTTCCTGAAGAACATGACGCCCCCCGCCGGCAGCAAGACCGTGGAGGAGCTGCGCCAGATCGCGGCCATGGCAGGCCGTCCCTTCATCGTCAAGGGCATCATGACCGTCGCCGGGGCAAAGAAGGCCCTGGAGGCCGGCGCCGCCGGCATCGTGGTCTCCAACCACGGCGGCCGGGTCCTGGACCAGTGCCCCGCCACCGCCGAGGTTCTGCCCGCCATCGCCGACGCCGTGGGCGGCCAGATGACCATTCTGGTGGACGGCGGCATCCGCACCGGCATGGACGTGTTCAAGGCCCTGGCCCTGGGGGCGGACGCCGTGCTGATCGGCCGGCCCTTCGTCACCATGGTGTACGGCGCCGGCGCAGAGGGCGTCCAGGTCTATGTGGACAAGCTGAAGGCCGAGCTGGCGGACACCATGGCCATGTGCGGCGCCCACTCCCTGGCGGACATCGACCGCTCCATGCTGTACGGCTTCTGAGCCGTCCCAGCCCAAGCAGACAGCGCCGCCCCGCAGATGCGGGGCGGCGCTTCGTTCTGTTCTTATCCCAAGTCCGCCAGAGCGGCCCGCTGCCAGCGGTCCACCGCCGCCAGCTGCTCCGGCGTGTGGAACCAGTGCTCTCCGGCCGTCTCCACGGTCAGGCGGCAGCCATTCCGGGCGGCAAAGGCCTCCACGGTCCCCCGGTCCGTCAGATGGTCCCGGCCTCCGTACAGGATGGCCGTGGGTGTTTTCCAGCGGCGGACGGGATGGGCCCGGACGTACCGCAGATACGCCCAGGAGAGGTCCTGCCCGAACTCCGTGGGGATGATCCCCTCCCGGGCCAGCTGCTTCTCGCTGACACCGGCCCAGCCCATCATCTTCCGGATGAGGGCCTCCATATCCACCACCGGGGAGAGGAGCAGCGCCCCGGCCAGGGACGCGTCCGGGTACGCCAGCAGGCCGAACCAGGCCCCCAGGCTGGAGCCGAAAAAGGCAGCCCGGTCCCACCGGCCCCGGAGCTCCGCCAGGGCGCCCCGCAGCTCCGGCACCACCCGCCAGGGCACCAGGTCCGCCGCCTCGGCGGCCCGGTCTCCGTGGCCGGGCAGGTCGATGCTCACCGTCTGCCATCCGGCCTCCGCAGCCGCGGCGGCAAAGGCTTCGGCCTCCGCCTTGCTGCCGCCCTGGCCGTGGAGGTAGAGGAACCCCCGCCGGCTGGGCCGGCCCCAGCGGAGCGCCGGCACCCCATTCAGGGAAAACGCCTCGGCCCGCATCTTAAAACACGCACCGGGCGGAGAAGCAGACCCCCTCCGGACCCAGCCCCTCCATCAGGTATTCGTTCTCCTGCCGGACGCCCACCATCCGCAGCTCCTGGCCCAGGGTGGCCTCCTTGCTGTAGTTGATGAAGAACTCCTTCGGCAGCTGCTCCTGCAGGTCGGCGGGCAGATAGTCCCACACGAAGTCCCCGTAGTTGCCGCTGTACACATGGCCGTTGCCGTCCAGGTCGGACCAGGCCACCCGCCGGGTGCCCAGCTCCTCCAGGCCCTCGTGGGGCAGCAGGATCTTCTGGGTCTCCGGGGCGTCGATGGTCTTGGGACAGGACCGCAGCTCCCGGGCGGTGAAGGTGCCGGGCCGCATAATGCGCCGGGTCACCGGGTCCACCAGGATCCAGTCGCTGCGGATGGACACCAGCACCCCGTCCGGGTCTGTGATCTCATAGACCCGCTGCATATGGGCGCCCTTGACGCCGTCCTCCCAGGTGGTGACATCCACCACGCGCAGCGCCTTGGGGCAGCGGTGAATCCGCAGGGCGATCCGGGAGAGGAGGAACACCTCCCGCATCTCGTACAATTTCTCATACGTCAGTCCCCGGGCGTCATAGTCCGCCCCCGCCACGGCGGCGGCGATGCTCAGCAGGGTGCCCACCCGGGCCCGCTGGTATCGGTCGCAGTCCGCGAAGATCAGCTGCTGCTGGCGCATATAGCTGTTCTCCTGGAGGATCTCTTTCAAATCGCTCATCTCGGTTCTCCTTTTGGCGGTCGGACCGCCCTCGCTGTGTGTGATAAATACCAAAAAAGCATATCACGTTTTTCCCATTTCCACAAGCGGAACGATTGACTTTTCTGCAGCCGGTGCTATGATGAAGGTACCAAATCCACTTGAAGGAGGACCTATTCATGGATCTCACCGTCATCTCCACCCCCAACGCCCCCGGCGCCATCGGGCCATACTCCCAGGGCTACACCTGCGGCGACCTGGTCATCACCTCCGGGCAGATCCCCGTGGACCCCGCCACAGGGGACGTCCCCGCCGGCATCGCCGCCCAGGCGGAGCAGAGCTGCAAGAACGTGGGCGCCATCCTGGAGGCCGCCGGCTCCGGCTATGAAAAGGTGGTCAAGACCACCTGCTTCCTGGCGGACATGGGCGACTTCGCCGCCTTCAACGAGGTGTACGCCAAGTATTTCACCTCCAAGCCCGCCCGCAGCTGCGTGGCCGTGAAGGACCTGCCCAAGGGCGTCCTCTGCGAGATCGAGGCCATCGCCGTCAAGTAAGTTCCTTTCGAAGCGGAGAAAGCCGGCCCCAATGGGGCCGGCGCAGCTTGTCGAAAAAGTCTTTTCGACAAGCTGCTCACGTTTTTCAAAACTTTGAGAAGTTCTGAAAAGCGATTGATTGGAATGGCGCAGGACACCCTTCCTGGGTTTCCCGCGCACACCCTTCCTTCCCGTTTTCCGGAACTTCCGGGTTTATCGACAGCCTGAGCCGGCCCCATTGGGGCCGGCTTTCTTTATGCGTTCCGCAGGAAGATCACGCCCAGGGTCCCGGGGCCACAGTGGCAGAAGATGGTGCAGCCCGCCTTGGCCTCGATGATCTCCCGGAACCGCCCGTCCTGCCGCAGGATCTCCCGGGCAATGGAGGCCAGGTGGTCGTCCGGGCAGGTGTCCACCAGAAAGGCCCGGCGGGTGTCCAGGTCCGTTCGGCCCGCCAGCCGGTCCCGGACGTACTCCTCCACCACCTTCTCGATGGAGCCCCGGTATTTTTTCGTCACCGGCAGCTTGCCGTCCACCACATCCAGGCAGGGGTGGAGCTTCAGCAGGCTGGCCCCCAGGGCCGTGGCGGTGGAGCAGCGGCCGCCCTTCTTCATATAGTCCAGCCGGTCCAGCACGAAGCTGGTCTCGATCCGGGGGATCATCTCCTCCAGCATCGCCAGGATCTCCGTCACGGTCTTTCCGGTCTCCGCCGCCTCGGCGGCGGCCAGCACCAGCATCCCGTGGCCCACGGTCAGGTTGGCGGAGTCCACCACGTACACGCCGTCCACCTCCTCCGCCGCCAGGCGGGCATTCTGGTGGCAGCTGGAAAAGCCCATGCCGATATTCAGGTGGATGACCGCGTCATACTCCTCCATCAGGCGGCGGAACAGGTCTTCGTAATCCGCCACGTTCACGGCATTGGTGGTGGTGATCTCGCCGCCGGCGTCCACGTGGGCGGCGATGTCCGCGGTGCGGATGTCCACGCCATCCTGGTACAGCTTCCCCGCCTTGATGATCCCCAGGGGAGTCACGGTGATGTTGTGCCGCTCCAGCAGATCCCCGGGCAGGTCGCAGGTGGAGTCGGTGGTGATCTTGATCATACAGACAGCTCCTTTTGGTCAACTCACCCGGACAGCCGCCCAGGGTGGTCGTTTGTTGGATGGTACGGTCTCCCGCGGGGCCTGGTGCGCCGGCGCCCCGGCCGCGGCCGTTTTGGGGCCATTGTATCATAGTCTCTCCCAAAAAGCTAGTCCCATGGCCCGCAGCGGCACCATCCCTGCCTTTTCGAAAAACACACGGCGCCGCCCGGAGGCGGCGCCGTGTGTTTTCTGCCCTACAGCGTGACGACCGGCGATCCCGCCGCGTCTGCCGGATCATGGGTCACCAGCAGCACCGGCCGGTCCCCCGCCGTCTCCCGGATGGCCGCCAGGGCCCGGTCCCGGTTCGCCTGGTCCAGGCCGGTGAAGGGCTCGTCCAGCAGCAGCACATCGAAGGGCGCCAGCAGTGCCCGGGCCAGGGCCAGCCGCCGCTTCATGCCGCCGGAGAACTCCCGCACCGGCTGTGTCCCCGTGTCCGGCAGGTCCAGCCGGTCCAGCAGGGCCCGGGCGGCCTTTGGGTCATACGCCCGGCCCAGCACGAACCGCAGATTCCCCCCCGCCGAAAGATGCTCCAGCAGCCGGTCCTCCTGGAACACGGCGGAGACCCGCTTCCCCGCAAGACCCTCCACCGTGCCGCTGTCCGACCGCTCCAGTCCCAGCAGGACGCGCAGCAGCGTGGTCTTGCCGCTGCCGGAGGGGGCCATGACGCAGGTGATCCCCGGCCCGGCGGTAAAGGACAGGTCCCGCAGCACCGCTTGCCCTCCGAAGGACTTGCAAAGGTTCCTTACCACGATCTCCATCATCCGCCCGCCTTTCTCACGGCGGTGTCCACCAGGCGGAGGAACAGCCGCTCAAAGAGCACCGAGATGGCCACGATCACCGCCGTCCAGGCGAACAGGTCCCCGGTCTGAAAGTACACCTTGGCGGTGTACAGCGCCTCGCCGATGGACCCGGCGGGCAGGCCGATGACCTCCGCCGCCGCGCCGGACTTCCAGCACAGGCCCAGGCCCAGGGACACGGCGGAGCGGAAATAGGGCAGCACCGCCGGCAGGTAGATGCCCCGCAGCTGCCGGGAGAGGGGCACCTGGAACACCCGGGCCATCTCCAGCAGCTGAACGTCCGTGTGCTCGATGCCCTCCAGCACGTTCAGGTACACCGGGGGGAACACCATCAGGGCGGCGATCAGCAGGGACAGGTTCTCCGACGAGAAGAAGATCAGCGCCAGGATGATGAAGGACACCACCGGCACCGCCTTCACCACCGCCACCAGAGGGCTCAGCAGCTCCCGGACCCACCGGAGGCGGGCGGCCAGGGACGCCAGCACCACCGCCAGAACGCAGGAGAGCAGGGAGCCCCCCAGAATGCGGGCGGAGGAAAAGGCCACCGCCTGCCAGAATCCCGCCGTGCCCGCCAGGGCCAGCAGCCGCCGCAGGGCCTGCACCGGGGAGGCCAGCAGCAGCATCTGCCCGCCGGTGGTGGATGCCAGGGCCAGGCTGGCCCCCTCCCACACCAGCAGCCAGAAGGTCACCGCCCACAGCCGCACCGGCCGTTGTCGTTTCATCCGCTCCGCCCCCTTCCGTCCGGGATGGGCCGCGCCCCGGTGTCAGCCGGGGCGCGGAGGTGGTCCTTGCTCACAGGGTCAGGCGCCGTAGTAGAAGTCGTCGCCGGGCAGGCCGCCCTCGCCGGTCTCCGCGTCCTGCCCCACGGAGGCGGGGGCCGCGTCGAACAGCACCTGCAGATAGCCGGAGAGCATCTCCTTCATCTCGCTGCCGGTGATGCAGACGATGTTGCAGTAGGGCAGGGCCTTCTCCGCCACGGCGGCGTCCACGATGTCATAGCCGCCGATGAGCTCCGCCGCCTCGGCGGTGTTGTCGTTGACCCAGTCCACGCTGTCGGCGTAGCTGGTCAGGAACTGTTCCACCGCCGCCGGGTGCTCTTCCACAAAGTCCGCCCGGGCCACCACCACGCCGGTGAGCAGGGCGGAGCCGTTGTCCAGGGCGTCCCATTCCTCCGTCAGGTCCAGGGCCACCCGCAGATCCGGCAGCTGGGTCTGGGCCACGGTGACGAAGGGCTGGGGCAGCATGGCGATGGTGGCGCTGCCGGAGGCCAGGGCCGCCACGCACTCGCTGTGCTCGCTCCTCCAGTCGATGGTGACGTCATTGTCAGGGTCGATGCCGTTCTCGCTGAGCAGATACCGCAGGGCGTACTCCGGCGTGGAGCCCTTGCCGGAGGCCACGATGGTCTTGCCCGCCAGGTCCGCCATGGATTGGATGGCGTTGCCGTTCTCCACGATATACAGCACGCCCAGGGTGTTCACCGCCAGGGTGACGATGCCGCCCCCCGTCCGGTTATACAGCACGGAGGCCAGGTTGGCCGGCACGCAGGCGATGTCCAGTTCCCCCTGCATCAGCTTGGGGGTCACCTCGTCGGCGGAGGCGGCCAGGGTAAATTCGTAGGTGTTTCCGCCGTCGGCGGTCACCACATTCTCCTTATCCGCCAACGCTCCCTCCACTGGAGCATAATCGCTCATCAGCTTCACCATGCCCATGGCGGTGGGCCCCTTCAGGGCGGCCACCCGGACGGTGACGGACTCCTCCGCCGGCGTTTCCTCCGCTGGGGTCTCGTCCGTGGTCCCCTGCTCCGTCCCGCCGCAGGCGGCCAGAGACAGGCACATCACCAGGGTCAGGCAGGCCGCCAGCCCCTTTTTCATCCAGTTTTTCATGTTCATCTTCCTCACTTTCCTTGTTGCAGCGCGTCTTCGGGCGCGTAGACGGTCTTGGCCGTGATCCCCGCCAGCCGGCCGATCTTGCCGGACAGGGCGGAGATGGCGTCCGCCGGTGCATCCACCGCCACGCTGATGATGTTCACGCCCCGGGCGTGATAGGGCACGCCCATCCGCCCGATGATATAGGGGGCGTACTGGTGCAGCAGCTCATTCAGCGCCGGGACAGAGGCCATGTCCCGGACGATGATCGCCAGCACGGCCACACGGGTCTCCACAGAGGATTCCTCCCTTTCCAAAAAAGTAAACCCCTCCGCCGCGCTGGCAGAGGGGGATGCTTGCATACGCCGTCAGCCCGGCACCGCCGGGCGCTTCCCCGTCTTGCGGCCGGGGCGGGCCCGTGCCGGTCAGAGCGACAGAAACAAATTGTCCGGTCCGCCGGTCAGAGCTTCTTCCCAGGGACAGGGAAATCATACCATGGAACGGTCCCGCCGTCAAGTGGCGGGCCGCTCCAGCCGCATATACAGGATGGGATAGGGCATCCCCTGCTCGTCCAGGTCCGTCCTCCGGTATACCCGGAAGTCCATGTGCTCGTAAAAGCCCCGGGCCTGGGGATTCTGCTCGTTCACCGTCAGGGTCTCGATGGAATACCGCTGGATTCCATACCGCAGGAGCTGGCCGCCCAGGCCCTTCCCCCGCGATTCCGACGCCAGGAACAGCATTTCCAGGCTTTTTTCCTAGACCCCCATAAAGGCCACCGGCACGCCGTCGTCCCCTTCCGCCACCACCAGATGGGCAACACCCTCCAGCGCTGCCGGGACATACCGCTTGATCTCCGCGATCTCTCCAGGGGACAAAAACAGGTGTGTGGCCTTTACCGAGTCCTCCCAGACCTCCACCAGCCGCTGAATGAGCTGGGGCGTCCGCTCCTGCACCTCTTTGTATTTCATCGTACTTCCTCCTGGGCGCATCGTCTGCCGGCGGCGCTGCTCTCAGCACCGTCCATAGGTCTCCGTCAGCGCCCGGATCTCCGCCGCCAGGGCCGCCGTGACGGCACCGGGGGCCATCCGCCAGCGCCAGTTGCCCTCCGCCACGCCGGGGACGTTGATGCGCCCCTCGCTGCCCAGGGCCAGATAGTCCTGCATCTGGGCCACGAACAGCTCCGCCGTGCTGCCCATACCGCACCGCAGCAGGGCTTTTCGGACCTCCTCCCGGCCGGAGGCGCCCAGATACCGCTCTGCAAAGGCCCGTTCCGTCTCCGGGGCGTGGTCGTACCAGCCCAGGGCGGTGTCGTTGTCGTGGGTGCCGGTGTAGCAGACGCACCGGCGGCTGTCGTAGTTGTGGGGCAGATAGGCGTTGCCGGGGTGGTCGAAGGCGAATTCCAGCACCTTCATGCCCGGCAGGCCCGCGGCCTCCCGGAGCTGGTGGACCTCCGGCGTCAGGAGTCCCAGGTCCTCGGCGATGTAGGTGATGTGGGGGAACCAGTTCGTCAGCACCCCCAGCAGGTCCATGCCGGGGCCCTTCTCCCACTGCCCTTCTTTGGCGCTCTCCGCCCCGGCTGGGACAGACCAGTACCGCTCAAAGGCCCGGAAGTGGTCGATGCGGATGGCGTCGAACAGGTGGGAAGCTCCTTCCACCCGGCGGATCCACCAGCCGAAGCCGTCGGCCTTCATCGCAGCCCAGTCGTACAGGGGGTTGCCCCACAGCTGGCCTTCTTCCGAGAAGTAGTCCGGCGGCACGCCCGCCACCCGGCTGGGCTTCCCCGTCTCGTCCAGCAGGAACTCCCGCCGCTCCGCCCAGACGTCGGCGCTGTCCAGGGACACGTAGATGGGCAGGTCCCCGATGATCCCCACCCCCAGGCCGTTGGCGTGGTCCTTCAGCGCCTTCCACTGGGAGAAGAACCAGCACTGCACCGTCTCGTGGAAGGTGATGTCCTCCGCCAGACGGGCCCGCCAGGGCGCCAGGGCCGCCGGGTCGTGGTCCCGCAGGGCCTTGTCCGGCCAGTCGTACCAGGCGGTCTCGCCGAAATGGGTCTTGAGGGCCCGGTACAGGGCGTACTCCCCCAGCCAGGGAGTGGCCGCGGCAAAGTCCCGCACGGACTGGGCCTCTGTCCCGGACAGCCGGGAGAAGGCCCGCCGCAGCAGGGACTCCCGGTTTTCATACAGGGCGGCGTAATCGATGGGGCCGTCCGGCTCCGCCCGGGCGGCGGACAGCTCCGCCTCCGTCAGAAGCCCCCGGTCCCGCAGGTCCTCCAGGTCGATGAGCAGCGGGTTTCCCGCAAAGGTGGACGCGCTGGTGTAGGGGGAGTTCCCCGCCCCGGTGGGCCCCACCGGCAGCACCTGCCACCACCTCTGGCCGGCGTCCCGGAGGAAGTCCGCAAACGCCCGAGCCTCCCGGCCCAGCGTGCCGATGCCGTATGCCCCCGGCAGGGAGAACACCGGCAGCAGGATGCCAGCGGAACGCTCCATGGTCAGCCCCTCCTTTTTGTCAGATTCTGTTCTATTGTATGCAACCGGACGGCGGGTGTCAAGGGCGGGCGGTATGTTGGAAGGTACCTGGTATGTTTCATGATCGTACTTGTTTTTGTAAATTTACCCATTATACTGAGCGGTAGGTCAGAAAATTGAAGCACGATATTTTTTTATACCGTTTCTTTTCTTGAGACCGGATCTATGCTATCATAAAGGAGCAGTCAATCATGACAAATGCGGAAAAGGTCAACGAATTTCTCGACAGAGCCGGGGTGTGGTTCTTTCTCACCACGGACGGCGATCAGCCCAAGGGCCGCCCGTTCCGGTTCCATCTCCTGCAAAACGACACCCTCTATTTCGGCACCGGCACCTTCAAGAAGGTGTTCCGGCAGATGACCGCCAACCCCCATGTGGAGATCCTGGCGGTCCGCGGCAGCGAATTCCTGCGTTATGACGGGACCGTCGTGCTGGAGGAGACGGACGACCTGGCGGAGGCTGTTCTGGCAAAGGCCCCCGCCATGCGGGAGGTCTACAACGACTCCACCGGCCTCCGGCTGGGGATGTTCCACCTGACGGACGGGACGGTGGAGATCTGCACGGCCACGGGGGAGAAGGAGACATTTGCCCTGTGACCGCTTTGGGAGGGATGTACGGATGGACAACGAACGGTTCGGAAAATGCCCCTTTTACACCACCCAGCGCCTCATTCAGGGGAAGTGGGCCATTTTGATCCTGCACTATTTGAGCGAGGGGCCCCTGCGCTTCAACGCGCTCCAGCACAAAATGCCCAAAATGACCCACGCCACCCTCTCCAATCAGCTGAAACAGCTGGAGGCGGAGGGCCTGATCGCCCGGACTGTCTACGGGGACATCCCGCCGAGGGTGGAATACTCCCTCACGGAGCTGGGCCGGGCGTTCGGACCTGTGCTGGACAGCATCCGGACCTTCGGGCAGGTGTACATCTCCCACATGGGTCCCGGCGAAACGCCGCAGTAAAGCAGCCCCCGGAACCTGTTGGCTCCGGGGGCTGTTTTCTGTTTTAACCGAATGGGTCCCGCCCCCTGTATGCAGGTCGTGTCAAGGGCATTCCTCCTTTGGAAACTCCAGCGGCCGGAAAGCCGTCCGCCCGGGATTTCCCTCCGCCAGCAGATAGCGCCGCCGGGGCAGGTCACAGGCCACGGACCAGACGGTGTCCCGTCCCGTGGTCCGGTCATACTGGCAGAGAAAGCCCTTTTGTCCGGCCAGCAGGGCCAGGACGCCGGAGAGGTCCATGGTCTTTCTCTCCCGCCCCAGGGCCTGACGCAACGTGTCATACCGCTCCGCCGCCCGCCAGGTGTCCAGCCCCGGCGGCAGCGGGTCCGCCAGGTCCGAGTGGAAGAGATTCGTGGCGCAGACGAAGGGATTCACCGGGTCTGGCCGCTCCACCCGCACCCCCTCCGGGCCGCACTCCGCCACGGCGATGTCCCCAGTCTCATCCGCCAGCGTCAGCGTCTGGCAGGAGGCCAGAGGCAGTTCCCGGAGGCGCGCGAATGCCTCTGTCACGGTGGCGCAGGACTCCGCCAGCAGCCGCAGGGCCATGCCGGCGTTCAGGCCCGGCCGGGGCCGGGGCGTGTAGACGGACGTCAGGCCGACAGCCAGTCCCCGGGCGTTGACGGCGTCCTCCATCTGTACGAAGGAGGTGGTGTTCCCCGCAAAGGGGATGCCTCCGCTGGAAAACTGGTACACCACATGGGTGTTATACGGCTCCATCGCCGTCAGAAAGTCGCTGTTCCGGCCGAAGAACACCCCGTTCCCATTGGATACCGCCAGACAGGAACAGCCGCAGGCCGGCGGCAGGGCGTAGGTGGTGAAGAGGACCGCCTCCAGGTCCTCCCGGGGGCAGTCCTGTCCCGCCGCCAGGCCCGTCAGTTCCTCCAGGGCGGTGGGGAAATGGCGCTCATACGCCGGACGGCAGGCGGCGGCAAAGGCCCGACGCTCCGCCGTCAAGGGAAAGGGCACGTGGTCCAGCAGGAATTGGCCGCGCGCCGCCAGCCGGGCGCCCTGCTGAAAGCCCAGCTCCCAGTGGGTGCCCCGCAGTGTCAAATGATCCATGTTCGTTCGCTCCTTCCAATTCTGTCAGGAGCCGCCGGCAGCTCTGTCCCTACCATAGAGCAAATAAAAATTCTTGTCAACAGCTAATTTCGACTTGTTTTGCGCGGTTATTGCAGAAAAAAATTCTCTTTTCAAATTGGCCGCGATCGAGAGCCCGTGCGCGAAGACCGCCGCGCGTATGCCCGGACACCGGAAAAAGGCTCCGGAGCGTGACGCCCCGGAGCCCCTGCCAAATGTGCCGGAGGCCGGCACACGGCCCGATTTACTTCCGCACCACGGAGATGCGCTGCTGGATGTGGCCGCCGCTGACCGCCTCGTCCACCATGGCGATGGCGTAGTCGGCGTAGCTGATGACGCTCTCGCCCTTTTCGTTCAGGGTCAGTTCCTCGCCGCCCAGAATGTACTGGCCGGTGCGCGCACCGTCGGCCTGGAAGTCGCCGGCGGGGCTGATAAACGTCCACTTCACGTCGCTGCGCTGCCGCAGCTCCTGCAATGCCTTCCCCTGCGCTCTGGCCAGGGGCTTGAAGGCGTCGGGGAAGTCCGGGCCGTCCATCACCTGGGCGGTGTGCTCCGGGTTCACATACAGGCTGCCGGCGCCGCCCACCACCAGCAGGCGGGTATCCGTGCCGCTGAGGATGTCGCACAGGTGCTTCAGGGACGTGCTGTGCTGGGGGAGGGTGTCCTCCGTCCAGGCGCCGAAGGCGTCGATCACCACGTCGAAGCCCTTCAGGTCCCCGGCGGTCAGGTCAAACAGGTCCTTCTGCATGACCTGCTTGGCCTCGGTCCGGTTCTCTCCCCGGACTACCGCGGTCACATCCAGCCCCCGGTCCAGGGCCTCCTTGACGATCAGTTTACCAGCCTTGCCGTTGGCGCATACCACTGCGAGTTTCATTGTTGTCTACCTCCATGTTTTATCGTTGTTTTGATCGATTTTGTCTCAATTTCTTGACTGTTTTTATAATAGCCCCGTTTTTTCTCTTTGAAAAGTACGCACATTATTGTGGCTTAGTTACCGCCCGGTAACGATCGGCCCGTTCAGAACTTGCCGTTTTCATTCTGCCAGGTGGACGCATCCGCGATGGTCTCCATCACGTCCCAGTGCTCCGCGATCTTACCGTTCTCCACACGCCACAGGTCATAGTAGCTGGTGGGAGCGCCGCCATAGGTGCCCTCGCTCACCGCCAGGACGAAGTTGCCCTGGGCCAGCACCATGTGGGTCTCGTCATAGATCATCTGGATGCCCTGCTCCGCCAGAGCGGCCAGCGCCGCGTTCAAGCCGGACACGCCGTCAGCGATGGCGGTGTTGTGCTGGATATAGGTGTCGCCGTCGAAGTAGTCCGCCGTCTTTTCGGGGTTGTTGCCCTGCATCACATCGTAGAGGAAGTTCTCCACCAACTCACGGTTCTCCTCGGTCTTGTCCAGGTCGGTGATCTCCATGGTGCCGTCGATCTGGGTGTGGCCGGAGGGGTTCTCACCAGCCAGGGCCGTCAGGTTGTCCCAGTGCTCGGCGATCTCGCCGTCCGCGTCGAACCGGAAGATGTCAAAGGCCACCTGTTCCCCGGCGCCGGCGAAGTTGTAGACCGTCTGAAGGAAGACGTAATCGCCGTCCTCGAAGGCCCGGATGTTGTGGACCGTGGTCCGGACAGGCGCGGCGGCCAGGGCCTCCACAGAGCTCAGGAAGGCCGCCTCCCCGGTGCCGTAGGCCAGATTGTGCTGGATGTAGTGCTCGTCCAGCAGGGCCGCCGCGGTCTCCGTGTCGCCGGTGGCGAAGGTGTTGATGAGGGCCAGGGCCTTCTCCGTTTGGGTCTGCGCCTCCGCGGCGGGGACCTCCTGGGGCGCGGCCGGGACATCGGCCTCCGGGCGGTCCGGCACCTGGAGCACCTGGCCCGCGTAGATCAGGCGGGGATCCCGGATGGTGTCCCGGTTGGCCTCATAGAGCTCGCCCCAGCGGGTGCCGTCTCCCAGCTGCTCCCGGGCGATCTTCCGCAGGGAGTCGCCGCTCTGCACGGTGTATTCCGCGGCTGCGGCGGGGGCCGCCAGGGACAGGGCCAGCGCGGCCGCCACGGACAGGGCTCCGATCTTCTTCGTGTGTTTCATGATGCATTTCTCCTTTTGCGGGTTTTCTGCGGCGGGGCGTTCCCCGTCCTTGTGTCTGCATCATAATCCAAACAAATCCGATTGAAAAGTACGCACAATTTTGTGCTGTAGGCACCAAATGGTAACGATTGGACGGTTACCAGGAGGAAACCATCGCGGTGTTCCAGGCGGTTGCGGGCGTTTCTTCGCCCGGAAAAATTTTTTTATTTTTTTGGATCCTCCCCGCCGGAACCTTGACATCTGTATGGTATGTACCATAAAATAAGACTGTACAGTCTATTTTGAAACTATAGAAAATGGGAGGATGATGCGTATGGCCGTCGCGGCCAAGGAGCTTCCGGCCTGTCCGGTGGAGACCACGCTGACGCTGATCAGCGACAAGTGGAAGGTGCTGATCCTCCGGGACCTGATGCCGGGCACCAAGCGATTCGGGGAATTGAAAAGATCCATCGAGAGCGTCAGCCAAAAGGTGCTGACCGCCCAGCTGCGGGAGATGGAGCAGAGCGGCCTGCTGACCCGCACCGTCTATCCGGAGGTGCCGCCCCGGGTGGAATATACCCTGACAGACCTGGGGTACAGCCTGAAACCGATCCTGGACGCTCTGCAGAACTGGGGCGAGGCCTATAAGGCCCAGAACGGCGCCTCCGCAGGGGAACAGCGCACCGGCTGACGCCGAAGTTTTTGGAAGGCTCCCTGGCAGAAAAAAGCCGCCCGGCATCGCCGGGCGGCTCACCTTTTGCGGGCTCCATCAGAATTCATCTGGGCAGTCAGTGCCGGATGCTCCCGGCGTCGGCTCAGGCGCTCCCCGGCTCCCCTCAGGGCGGCGCGGGGCTGCCGTCTCTCCTTCCCCGCCGGCGGGCGCCTGGGGAGGCGGGTCCGGTAGCAGGCGGAGCCCGATCAGGAGCGGGAGCATGAAGATCATGGGCATGGCATAGCGGTAGCTGCCGCTGACCGGGGACACCAGCAGGACCGCTACCGACAAGATCGCGGGCAGCTGGGCGAGGATCTGGACGTACTGCTTCCGGCGCAGGACATCCAGGAAGAGGAACAGGACCACCCATGGGTAGAAGCCCACGCAGAACAGGAGGCCGACGCCCGGCACCCGCTGGACCGCGGCCAGCAGGATCTGGGCGATGGGCTGCACCCGCTCCAGCAGGGGCGTCTTTTCCACCACCAGCTCCGGGTAGTCCGCCACCTCCCGGTTGTCGAAGTCCGTGTAGGAGAGGGCGGTCTGATGCCCCAGGTAAAAGCTGCCGTACACGTTGTGCAGCAGGGCCTGGAGATAGGCGTCCGGGTGGCGGCGGAGCATCCGGGCCCACGCCTGAAAATAGGCGGACAGCTCTTCCTCCGTGGCGTCCTGATTGTAGGTGAATTTCACATCGTCCGACAGCGTCGGGACGTAGAGCTCCGCCAGATGGTCGTAGTCGATGACCGCCCGGATGGCGTCGGCTTCCTCCTCCGTCACATCCTCCGGGTACATCACCACATAGCGGGCGGTCTGCTGGAACAGGAGCCCCAGGACCTCCTGCCTGCCGCCCGGCGCCACATTCCAGGCCGGCAACAGCACCTGCAACCAGACGAACTGGAACAGCACCACCGGCAGGACCAGGGAGACCGCCGCCCGCAGCCGCCGGCGGCAGAAGATCAGGCAGAACACCGCCGCGGCCGCCACGAAGTAGACACCCTGGTTTTTGGTGAGCGCCACCAGCAGGCCGTTCAGGATCAGCAGGCCGCAGAACCAGTTCTGCTTCAGCCGCTCTCCCCGGGTGCGGGCCACCTCAAAGAGGAGGATGGAGAAGGTCAGGCACACCAGGCCGAACAGGGTGTCCTTCAGCATGGTGATGGCGTACAGGGGACACAGGGGGAACAGGGCGGTGAACACCAGCCCCACTTTGCAGGATCTGCCGGGCAGGCCCAGCCGCCGCAGGTAGAACCAGACGCCGGTCAGCACCAGCGCCATCACCAGCATCTGGCACAGGCAGTACAGCGCCACTCCATAGAAGATGTTGCCGTCCAGCAGCTGGCCGATCTTGGCAAAGGCCCCATACAGCAGCGTGGTGAAGTATGGATGGTGGTTGGTGGCGTAGACCTCCGGTCCCCGCACGGCGGAATACTGGAGCCACTCCGTGGGGTAGTGCAGGTACCACGCGATCTGCATACTGGTGTCCGGATTGCCAAGCCCCGGGAAGAAGAGGATATAGTACGGGAGCCAGCAGAGGACCACCAGTCCCGCCGCCAGCAGATACCGCTTCCAGGAGAAGCGGAAGGCCCCGCCGCCGGAGGCGGCGGTCAGCCGGTCCGCCAGGCGGAAGGCATACAGCACCAGGCAGCTGGAGAGCAGCACCCGGCCGGCGAAGATGATCGCCGCCCGCAGCAGGATGAACCGGGAGCCGAAGAGGGCGTCCCAGCTGCCGTAGGTATCATAGGACCAGCCGATCATCTGCATGAAGGTGAAGAGGACTCCGAAGCATGCCGCCAGCCCCCGCTCCAACCCCGTGGCCCGCAGCCAGGGGAGAAAGTACAGCAGCGCGAAGCCCCCCAGGGTCACGCAGGCGCCGATGCCCGGCTCCACGGAAAAGGAGCGGATCAGGTAGATCATAGTGCGGAACAGGGTGCTCCGCCCCGCCAGGGCCGCGTCCGCCACGTAGTGGGCATCGATGCTGAGGGTGCCCAGCAGGCTCTCCGCCATCAGCACCGCCAGCAGGATGCAGCCCACGATCCGCCGGGCCCGGTGTCCGCCTGGGCGCTTGACCATCTCTCTCATGTCCGGTCCGCCGCCCTCTCAAAGCTGTCGTGGGCCTGCTGGAGCCGGAACTCAAAGTCCCGGCAGTCCTTCTGCCGCATATTGTCCAGCAGCAGGCCGCAGAACAGGGACTGCAGCGCCGCCACCATGATGAAGCCGCTGACGATCAGGGTGGGGAACCGGGGCACCAGCCCGGTGTCCAGATAGGTCAGCAGGATGGGCAGGAACAAGATGGCGCTGACGGCGGCCAGCAGCAGAGCCAGCAGTCCGAAAAAGCGGAGGGGGCAGTAGACCCGGAACAGGCGGACGATGGTCATCAGCACCCGGGCTCCGTCGGAGTAAGTGTTCAGCTTAGACTCACTGCCCGCCGGGCGGTCCCGGTAGTCCACCACCACGTTCTCCACAAACATCTTTCGGTCCACGGCGTGGATGGTCATCTCCGTCTCGATCTCAAACCCGCCGGAGAGCACCGGGAAGGTCTTGACGAACTGGTAGCTGAAGGCCCGGTAGCCGGTCATGATGTCCTTGATGTCGCTGTGGAACAGGCAGTTGATGGCCGTGCGGACCAGGGAGTTTCCGAAGTTGTGGAAGGGGCGCTTGTTCTCCTGGAAGTAGGTGGAGGACAGCCGGTCTCCCACCACCATGTCGGCCCCCCGCTCCAGCACCCGGTCCACCATCTCCCGGGCGGAGGCCACGGGATAGGTGTCGTCCCCGTCCAGCATCAGATAGCACCTGGCGTCGATCTCCCGGAACATCCGGCGGATCACGTTGCCCTTCCCCTGCCTGTACTCGTGCCGCACCACAGCGCCCGCCGCCCGGGCCAGGTCTCCTGTGCCGTCGGTAGAGTTGTTGTCGTAGACGTAGACCGTCGCCTCCGGCAGGACGGCGGAGATGTCCCGGACCACCTTGGTGATGGTCTGGCTCTCGTTATAGCATGGGATCAACACGGCGATGGTATCCATGGTGCCTCTCTCCTATACACAATTTGCGGTCTTCCCCCAGCGGATTCCGCCAAAACCGCGGAAAAATCGTCCCGTTCATCGTACCATAGATGGGAATTGAAGTCAATTCCGCCTGTGTGCGCCGGTGTTCGGCGGGGCTTGTCATCTCCGGGAAGCTATGATATATTGGAGAAACCAACCAAGAAAGAGGTACTTCAGAGATGCTGAAGAAGCTTTGCATCGCCGCCGCAGCCCTGGTGCTGGCGGCTGTCCTTGTGGTGCTGGTCTGGGCGCTGACGCCTGCGCGGGAGATCCCCTCGGCGCTGGAGTCGCTGGACACCTCCATCGAGGACGTGCGGGACTGGGATAAGGTCATCGCCTATGTTCCCCTGGACGACCGGACCGACAACATGGAGGACGTGGTCTATCTGGCGGAGGCCTCCGGGTACCAGATGGTCCTGCCGGAAGGCGACACCTACTGCACGAAGCTGGACGGCCAGGAGCCCAACAGCAACGGCACCCAGTACGGCGACCGGGAGGCCCTGATGACCTGGGTCCAGGAGATGGACCGGCAGGGCTGCGACCTGTTCCTGCTGTCCCTGGACCAGCTGTTCTCCGGCGGGCTGGTGAACTCCCGCTCCGTCAGCGGGGAATTCCCCCTGACCTTTGACGACGGCACCACCATGAGCGAGACGGAGGCCTTCGACGCCTTCATCTTCTCCCTGGCGGAGGACCCGGACAACCGGATCTATCTCTTTGACAGCGTGGTGCGGCTGGCCTCCACCGTGGGGTATCAGGGCTTCGGGCTGGAGGAGTACAACGCCCTGCGGGCCTATGGCATGGTGGCTCGTCCCGCCCTGGAGGGGGACGATCTGACGCTGGAGAACGTCTTTGCCAATTACCGCTATGCCGAGGACGGCGTCACCCTGGCGGAGGACACTCTGGGCAACGCCGACTATGAGACCGTGCTGACCCAGGAGATCATCGACGACTACCTGGGCGTCCGGATGCGGAAGCTCCAGCTGACAGACTATGTGATCTCCGCCCTGAAGACGGCCCCCTACGACAACATCCACCTGCTGATCGGCATCGACGACTCCTCCAACGCCCCCAACATCCACTACAATGAGCTGCATTATATCGAGCAGCAGCTGGGCCGGGGCAGCACCCTGCTGACCGGGCTGGACAGCCTGGCCCGCCTCCTGGTCTGCCAGATCGCCCAGGACGACTACGACGGCTACCAGGTCAAGACCTCTGTCCGCTACATCGGCGGCAGCCAGGGCATCCCCTCGTCGGAATACGACCGCTACACCCTGGAGGAGACGGTGGACCTCCACCTGGACCTGTTCCAGGCCATCCGGGTGCCGGAGGAGGAAGCCGAGCTCCAGTTCCTGGTGATGACGGCCCCCGCGGACCCGGAACAGGCCCAGGCGTACTGTGAGGAGCTGGTCTCCGCACTGGAGTACAACCTCCAGCACCACATCCCCACCGCCCTGATCGAGGCCAGCAACAACGCCTACGGCAGCACGCTGCGGCAGATGCTGTTCGACCGGGTGGACTTCGGGCAGCTGGTGGCCTTTGCCGGCCAGTATGAACAGGCCAACGTCACCGGCGCCGCCATGGCCATGGGCTTTTCCCGCTACCTCTACCTGGCCTGCAGCGAGGAACCGAACGAGGCCTGCGACATCGGCCATGTGCGGCAGCTCGCAAACTCCATGGCCCTCACCTATGCCTATAGTCTGCACGCCCAGGGGCAGCTGAATGTGTATATCAAGAACCTGGGGGAGGACCGCAACAACCTCCTGCCCAATCCCGTCACCGGAAAGCTGATCCAGAACAAGCTGGAGGACCTGTTCCTCCCGGCCTGCGAGGAGATGGTGTGTTCCAACCTCCGGGGCGGCCGGGTCATCACCTCCCTGGCCCCCTACGCCGATCGGGAGATCACCGATGTCACCATCTCGGACGTGTACTTCCCCTGGAACCGCACCTTTGAGATCGCCTTCACCATCGACGCGGCCCTTGCAGAGGATTGAGCGGCACCTGGCGACACAAAATGAACTACGCGGCGCGGAATTTTCCGCGCCGCGTATCTTTTATCTCTGATCTTTTATCTCTTCACTGGTTCTTATAGGCCCCGTAAATGCTGCGGCGGGTGAAGTCGCTGACCGGGGCGAACAGCCCCTCCGGCAGGGCCGTGACCGGCGCGTCGGACTTGGTGCCCCGGGGCAGCAGCCCCTGCTCGGCGCACCAGTCCATGGCGCCCCAATAGGCGTCTTCGTGCTTCCCGCTTCTGCGGACCGCCGCCCAGCGGCGGCCCAGGGCCTCCTCCTTGGGGGCCAGCAGCATGGCCAGCTCTCCGCAGGTCATCACCGCGTCCAGCCGGAGGCAGTTGTCCGAGTAGACGACGGCCCGCTCCTGCTGGAGCTTGTTCAGCTTCTCGAACAGCGGGTCGTCCCGCCCCAGGTCGGCAAAGGAGCTCTCCGCCAGCAGCGTGTCCACCGTGACCACCTGATAGCCGTACTCCTTCAGCAGCTCCAGTTGCTTGCGAAGGCCGAAGGCCACCGGCGTGCGCTTGCCCATGTTGTAGCCGTCCTTCTGGAAGATGATCTGCCCGCAGAAGAAGTCCGGGTCCTTCTCCAATGCCTTCCGCACGGGCTCCACCATGGCGTTCACCTCCGCCTCCAGGGCGGCATCCGGGTCGGAGAGGGTGGAGGGCAGCCAGCCCGCCCCGTCGAAGGAGGCGGCCATATACTGATAGCCCATCTTGTCGCAGACGTCGTAGCTGGTGAAGCCGTCCTGCATCTTATCCACATAGTGGGGCGGCCGGTGCAGGGTGATCTGATAGCCGTAGCGGTCCCGCATCAGCCGGTCCAGCTTCTGCAGGTCCTCCACCGCCTTGTCCAGGCTGCCAAGGTACACCCGGGCGCCGTAGACGAAGGGCTTCTTGCCGAAGATGATGTGGCGGTAGCCGTGGTTGGTGATCTGGTGCCCCTCCGCCAGGATGCGGCGGATCAGGCGGTCGTTGTGCTCCGCGCCGCCCTTGTCGTCCTGGTGGATGTCCGGATAGTGGTCGTACTTCACGCCGCCCCACGCGGCGCTGCCCACCTTGCCGGCCTTGTCCGGATAGTTTTCGCTGGTGTCCCCCACCACGTCAAAGGTCCCCTTGGCGCCAAACTCCGCCAGGGTGTCCAGCAGCACGTCCGTCAGGGACTTTCCGCCGAAGCGGTCCGGGGAGGACGGCAGATCCATGGGGCCGTCGTCAAAGGTCATGGCGCAGATCCGCCGGTCCGTCTTGATCCGCTCGATGCGGCGGGTATAGCTGACATTGTGCTTCTCCGCCGGCTGGAGCACCTTCTTCACGATCCTCTTTCCCTTTTTTCCGATTTTAACGATCAGTGACATCCGTTCCGTCTCCTTTTCTGATGAGGTCCTGGGCGCAGCACTTCAGCGCAAAGGCCGCCCATTTGGCATAGGCCACCGGCCCCGCCTTGGTCTTTTTCCGTTTGGTCAGCTGGCTCCGGGCGGTGTGCCAGGCCTTGCTCCGGCAGCCCCGTATCCGGGTCTCGCCGCGCAGCAGGGCGGCCTTCACCGCCTCCAGCGTACACGCCTCCGCCTGGATCACCGTGACGCCGTGGCCGATCTCCTGGGGCACATGGGCATCGCTCCCCGCAAAGCGGCGGAGACCGTGGGTCCTGGCAAAGGTCTCCGCCAGGGAATTGGCGTCTGCGATCTTCCGCTCCGCCCGGCTGTTCCAGACCTCCACCCCGTCCAGCAGGGGGACGATGGGGGCGATGCGTCCAGCGTCCCGGCTGTGCTCAAAGGGATGGGCCAGCACCGCCAGCCCCCCCTGGCTGTGGATGCGCTCCACCGCCTCCGCGAATTTCCGGGTGCCGATGGGCTCCCGGACGAACAGCCCCAGCAGGTGCCCGTACTCCGTGGACACCTCGATACCGGGGATCAGCAGGAGATCCGGAAATCCCGGCACCTCCTCCAGCACCCGGTCGTGGTCGCAGACGGCCACGCCGTTCAGCCCGGCGGCCCTGGCCCGCTCCGCGATCTCCGCCAGGGTCATGCAGCCGTCCGGCGAGCGTTCCGAGTGGATATGCAGATCCAGTCTCAGCTCCATCGTTACCTCCGCAGCAGGTTGTTCCTGAGGTACCGGCGCATGGGGGCCGGGTCCTCCCGGCAGGAGAGGGCCTCCTTCGCCCGGAAGCAGTCCGCGACTCCCTGGAAAAACGGCCCGGGCCGCCCGTGGCGCAGGTAGTCCAGCATGGCCACGGTGTCGTTGAGGAGGAACCGCATCCGCACGCCGGCAGCATAGTCCCGGGGCTGGTAGTCCAGCGCCGCCCCAGCAGCTGCCTGGGCATACCGGACGGCAATGGGGCTCCCGGCCTGCTCCGTCATGGGGAAGCTGCCCCAGATCCGGGGGTTCACCTCCAGCACGCAGTCCCCCTTGAACTCCACCATGGCCAGTCCCACAAATCGAAACGACTGGAGCAGGCGGTAGGCGTGCCGGATCATATCTTCGTCATAAAAGCTCTCACAGCAGGTGGAGGGCCCGCCGGCCGCCGGATACTCCCGGATCCGGCGATGGCAGATGGCGCCGACCAGCCGGCTGTCCCGGTCCAGCAGCAAGCTGGCGCCGGCGCCTGGACCGTCCACCTTCTGCTGAACGATGGGGCTGGGGTCATAGGCCCCCATGGCCGCCAGGGCAGCCTCATATTCCTGCCGGTCCCGGGCCACCCGATAGCGGTCCCGGGCCTTCAGGCCGAATTTCTCGCCGCAGTGGGGCTTGATGACCACGGGATAGCTGTCCGGCTCCCCCGTGTACTCCCTGGGCACAGGGATGCCCAGGGCCTCGCAGCGGGCGTGGACCGTCTCCTTGTCGTTCAGTTGGTCCAGCACCTCCGGCGGCGCGATGAGGAAGTCACAGACCTGGGCGAACCGCTCCCGCTGCCGGGCCGCGGCGTTCAGCGTCACCGCCCCCACACAGAAGAGGACCGGGCGGTCATACTCCCCCAGCAGCGCCAGCAGCCGGTCCGGATAGTCCGGGTCCGCCGCCGCGCCCTCGATCCACCGTCCCTGGGCCACGAAGCGGGAGGTGAACACCGGCGGTTCCAGGGAGGCGTCCTTCCGAGTCTGGGTCACCACCACCTGATAGCCCGCGCGGCCCAGGGCCCGCGCCGCGGCAATGGACGACCGGTACTTGCCGTCCGTGATCACCACCGTCTCCATCTCCGTCCTCCTGTCTGCGCCCAATATGGCAGAGCTATTATAGCAAACCAGCCCCCGGATTACAAGTCCGGCGCCGCCGAACTTCCCCGCCCGGCGATTGACTTCCGTCGCCGGAGCTGATACAATCCCTGTTGCGGATTTTCGTATCACAACAGAGGGAGGGGCGCTGCCGTGCTGTTTTCCAAGGCGCTTGCATTTTTGAAAAAAGAGCGGGAGCTGATCCTGTACGGCATCTTCGGCGTGGGCTCCACGGTCATCAACATCGCGGTGTTCCACCTGTGCGGCCATCTCGGCGTGGCCCTGGTCCCCTCCAACATCATCGCCTGGTTCTTCGCCTTTGCCTTTGCCTTCATCACCAACAAGGCCATCGTCTTTCAGAGCAAGGGCTGGCGGAACAGAGCCGCCCTCCGGGAGTTCGCCTCCTTTCTGGCAGTCCGGCTCTTCACCCTGGTGCTGGACACCGTCCTCATGGTGGTCCTGGTGGAGTGGCTGTTGGTGGACCGGCTGCTCTCCAAGATCGTGGTCAACGTCATCGTGATCCTGGTGAACTACGTCGTCAGCAAGTTCTTTATTTTCAAATAAGCGGTTGGCCGGGACCTGAAAAACGGTCCCTTGTCAGAAAAAAACAGCGGAATGCCCTATGGGCATTCCGCTGTTTTATTGGATCTGTTATGCCGCTGCGGATCCGATCACACGAAGTTGCACACGCGGGCGATGGCCATCTCGGTGTAGCCCAGGGACTCGGCCTTGGTCTGCTTGCCGCAGGCCACCTCCTGGGTCAGCTTCAGCAGCTCCTGGCCCAGCTCCTCGATGGTCTTGGTGCCGTAGATCAGGGGAGAGGCGTCCACGTCGATGTTGTCGATCATGTTGGCGTAGGTCAGCTTGTTGCCGGTGATCTTGATGACGGGCACCAGGGGGTTGCCGGTGGGGGTGCCGCGGCCGGTGGAGAACACCACCACCTGGGCGCCGCCGGCCACCATGCCGGCCACAGAGGAGGGATCGTTGCCCGGGGTGTCCATGATCACCAGGCCCTGCTTGGCCTCCACCTGCTTGGCGTAGTCATACACGGCCATGACGGGGCTGTGGCCGCCCTTGTGGATGCAGCCCAGGGACTTCTCCTCCAGGCTGGTGATGCCGCCGGCCTTGTTGCCGGGAGAGGGGTTGCCCTCGCGGACTTCCTCGCCCACGACCCGCAGAGACTCCTCATAGCGGTGGACGATCTCATAGATCCGGTCGTGGACCTCCTTGTTGGCGGCACGGCGGGCCAGGATGTGCTCGGCGCCGATGAACTCGGTGGTCTCGGACAGGATGGAGGTACCGCCCTCCTTGACGATCAGATCGCTGAGCTGGCCGATCAGGGGATTGGCAGCCAGGCCGCTGGTGGGGTCGGAACCGCCGCACTCAGTGCCCAGGATCAGCTCGGACATGGGGAACTCCTCCTTCTGCAGCAGGGAGGCCTCCTCCACCATCTCCTTG
Organism: Candidatus Oscillibacter excrementigallinarum; assembly: GCA_019118245.1. Taxonomy (GTDB): domain Bacteria; phylum Bacillota; class Clostridia; order Oscillospirales; family Oscillospiraceae; genus Oscillibacter; species Oscillibacter excrementigallinarum. Next base: position 15,806 of record DWZJ01000108.1, on the reverse strand, counting down.
GCGTAGCGGACGGCCATGTCGATGGCCTTCAGGGTGCCGCCGGCCTCCTGGATGATGACCTGCTTCAGGGGCTTGTTGGTGCGCTCCTGGATGGCCTTCACCACCAGGTCCATCTGGCAGTTCTCGCAGCCCAGGGACACCACCACAGTGCCGTAGACATTGGGGTTGGCGGCGTAGCCGGCCATGACGTCCATGGTGAACTGCTGGTCGGGAGCCACCTGGGAGCAGCCCAGCTGGTTATTGAAGGTGACGGAGCCCACCACCTGCTGGGAGATGATGCGGGTGGTGTCAGAGGCGCAGACGCTGGCGGGCAGGATCAGGACCTTGTTGCGGACGCCCACGCGGCCGTCCGGACGCTTATAACCGTAGAAATTCATATTCGTATCCTCCTTCTCTCAACCCTTGGCTTCCAGGTTCTCGCGGTGCTCTTCCAGGTTGTGGGTGTGCACATGCTCGCCCTGCTTGATGTCGCGGGCAGCCAGGCCGATGTGCTCGCCGTACTTGACGATGGGCTCGCCCTTCTTGATGTCACAGGCGGCCAGCTTGTGGTAGATGGTGATGTCCTCCAGGGCGGTGATGGTCTTCTGCTCACCGGCGCACATGTAGGTCACGGTCTCGCCCTTCTTGATGGGCTCGATGGCGACAACCACATTGTCCTGGGGCTCCACGATGATTGCGTTCACCATAATGATGTACTCCTTTCGTTCCTCAACGGAAATGATTGATCGGTATGAAATGGTTTATGCCTGCTTTTCAAACAGGGCTCTCTGCGCCTCGTCCTTCGGGAACTGGGGGCATCCGTACTTCTTGGCCCACCAGGATGTGATGATGGGCACCAGGATGGCGGTCAGGATGGCGGAAGCAGCCACCTGAGAGGTCGCGACGTCTGCAAACGGCAGCCAGGAGGGATCCGCCTCCGCGATGACCGCGGGGACTGCCACGGCGTTGCCTGCGGTGGTGGCCACGGCCCAGCCGGCGTAGCCGGGACGGCGGCTGATGAACTTGTCGCACAGCACGATGAAGGCACCGCCGATGAAGCAGGTGACCAGGCCCAGCAGGATGCCCTGGGCGCCGCCCTTGACGATGTTGGTCAGGTTCATGCCGGAGCCCAGGCAGAAGCCCACGAAGGGCAGCAGGATGCTGCCGGCGGGCGCCAGGAAGTCAGACAGGTCCTTGTCGATGTTGCCCAGGATCATGCCCACCAGGATGGGGCCGATGGCAGCCACCAGAGCCATGAAGGGGATGTCCGCCAGGCCGCCCAGGCCCATGGCGATCATGGTCAGCATGGGGCCGTCGTTGATGGCCAGCAGGGGCATGGCCGCCTGGTCCACCTTGTCGCCGTAAGAATTCATCAGAGCCAGGTAGATAGAGCCGTTGGAGTTGGTCACGGCGGAGATGATGGCCAGAGAGCTCAGGCCCAGCAGGCCGGTGGGGCCGAACACCTTGCCGACGACGATGCCGATGACAGCGCCGATAACGAACTTGGAGATCAGCAGCACGCCGCCCCGTTTGACGACGCCTCCCATCTCCCGGAACCGCAGGGTGGTGCCCAGGCAGAAGAGCTGGATACCGATGGCGGTGTTGGCGCCCGCGCTGGTAAAGATGGCCGTGGTAAACGAGCCGATGTTGGTGACCTCCGGGATAAAGGTATTGATGACCGCGCCCAACAGCATGGGAACGACCATCATACCGGCCGGGATCTTTTTCAGGAATCGCATGATCATGGTCTTTCTTCCTCCTCAATTTGTTTGATGGGGTGCGGCGGGCCGCATCCCAGGCCATGGCAGCCACCCCTCTGACGGACCGCCGGCCATGCCGGCCTCCCTCTGGAGCGATGATCTATCACAGGTCCCCGATCCGCAGGACCCTGGCCTTTCCACACACATTCCGCGGGCCCAAACGCGCAGGCGGAATGCCCACAGGGACAGCGGGGCGCATACCCGCACCCCGCTGTTCTGCCGCTGTCCGCGGCAGCGCTCCAATGTCTGTACCTGCCTGTCCGCCGGAGGCCTGTGCCTTCTTTGGCCAGTCAGGCTTTCTCAAGCGTCTGCTTCCCTGTTTATTTTATCTTATCAGATAATTACCCGAGGTTTCAATTTGATTTTCTCGACTGAATTGTACATTTTTTAACCAGCTATAAAAAATATTGTATTATTTTTGTCCATATGGTAGAATTGCCGCAGGATTCTCTACAGGAGGTGTCTTATTTTGGACAATCAAGTCCGGTTACTGGGGATCGTCCCCTATGAGGGGATGAAAACGCTCCTGCTGCGCCTGGCGGAGGAATACCCCCAGGTGGATCTGGATGTATTCGTGGGCAACATGGAGGAGGGCGTGGAGATCGCCCAGAGCAAATTCCATAACCAGTACGACGCGGTGATCTCCCGGGGCGGCACTGCCAAGGCTCTGCGGAAGCTGTCCGTCCCCGTGGTGGAGATCGAGATCTCCCTCTATGATATTTTATACGCGCTGAAGCTCTCCGGCGGGCTGCACAGCAAATTTGCCATGGTGGCCTATGCCGACATCGCCATCGGCGCCCAGGCCCTCTGTGACCTGCTGCATTATCAGGCGGACATCTTTATCGTGAACTCCATTGAGGAGCTGGAGCCCACGCTCCGCTACCTGAAGGAAAACCAGTACGATACGGTGCTCTGTGATATGACCGCGGACATCATCGCAAGGAGCATCGGCCTGAATACCATTTTCATCACCTCCGGGATGGAGAGCATCCGGCAGGCGCTGGACCGGGCGCTGGCCCTTTGCCGCAGCCGGAAGCACCTGCAGGACGAAAACACGCTGTTCCGCGCGCTCCTCAGCGGGCAGGGCACCCAGGTGGCCGTGTTCGACCAACAGGGACAGATGGTGTTCTTCCAGGGTGAGGAGGAGACCCCGGAGCTTTTGGACCTGCTGCGGCAGGAGCTGAACGAGCTGCCCGCAGGGAAGGAGCGTCGTATCACCCGCAGCGTCGGCAAGGCCCAATATACCCTCCGCATCCGGCCCATCACAGCAGGGGAACGGTACACAGCCGTCTACATGACCGCCCGCAAGTCCGTTCTCGGCAAAAGCCAGACGGGCATCCGCTTCTTCTCCTGCCAGGAGGCGGAGCAGAAGGTGTACAGCAGTCTGTTCAGCTTCCGGGAACTGTACGTCCCCTCGGCGGAGGACGCGCCGCAGCTGGCCAAAAGTATGGCTCCCATCATCATCGCGGGGGAGGACGGGACCTGTATGAGTCATGCCGCCGCCCGCCTTTATGTGGAGGGTCCCCTGCGGGATGCGCCCCTGGTCTCCATCAACTGCTGCCTGCTGAACGACAAGGGCTGGGAGTTTCTTTTGGAGAGCCACAACTCCCCGCTCTCCGAATCCGGGAACACCCTCTACTTCTCCCGGATCGGCGCGCTTTCGCAGGCCCGCCGCTTACAGCTGATGGACACGCTGGCGGAGGCGGATGTCTGCCGCCGTAACCGGGTGCTGCTCTCCTGTACCTGCCGCCCCGGCGAGCAGATGTCCCCGGAGGGCGCCGAATTCCTGGACCGCCTGCACTGCCGCGTTCTGTACCTGCGGCCGCTGCGGGATCTCAAGGAGCAGATCCCCACCCAGATCACCTCCTCCCTGAGCCTTTTGAACGCCTCCCGGCCCTATCCGGTGCTGGGCGCCGAGCCGGAGGCGCTCCATCTGCTGCAGTCCTTCCCCTGGCCCCATAATTACGTCCAGTTCCAGCGGGTGATCGAGGAACTGGCCGCCGCTGCCGAGCAGACCATCACCGCCCAAAGTGTCCGCGAGATCCTGCAAAGGGAGTCCTACGGAAACACCCACGCCTCCCGGATGGGCGATATGTTCGAGCCCCTGGATCTGAGCCAGACGCTGGAGCAGATCAGCCGGGATGTGGCACTGCGGGTCCTGGCCGAGACCAACGGCAACCAATCCGCCGCAGCCAAGCGCCTGGAGATCAGCCGCACCACCCTGCGGCGCCTGATCAAGCAGGGCTGAGCTCCCCCGCCCAATGTCATCGGCCGCCCTGTCGGGCGGCCGATGCAAGAGACCTAGACTCTGTTTTTCAAAAGCGGAGCTCTGAGAGCGCCCGGCTCTGTTCATTGAGGGCCGCCTCCCATTCTTTGCTGCGGCGCGCAATGCAAAGCAGTCGACGGGAGATCCATCAATATCCTCCAGGGCATCTGGCGGGACAATGTCCCTGCCCAGGCTGCGATGGCATTCCTCCAAGATATCCACAAATCGCAGCATCAGGTTCTCCCGGTCATGATGCGGGGCAATTTGCCGACCTGCCAGCAAAGGTATCCGGCTGGGTGTTCCCTCCCCCGCAATCGCATCCGCATATCTGTAAATATGAAGGGGCCTTTTCTGTGGTTTGGATGACACCCGGCAACAGAGCCCCCGCTTTGAACGCTCCTGTCCGGCGGTCATGCTTTGCTCGTTTTCCGCATATCGGGAAAAACATGCTTGTGCCGATGGGCTCGACCTCTGGGCGGGTCTTATTCCCCAGTTAACGTCTCGGACATCTCTGCCGTTGGCCAACTTGCTGTGCGCATTCCCGTCAGCGGGGCCGACAATCGATTAAAATCAAAAAGATGGGATCTGAAAAGAGTTCGCCTCAAAGGTTTGAAAGTATTCCCGCACTGTCAAGGCGCTCGTTTCCCATCTCAGCACGATCCAGATAAAGCCATCGGACTACGCATAAGAAAAACCGCCTAAATCCGAAGATTTAAGCGGTTTTTCTTGGAGCTGCTGGGCGGATTCGAACCGCCGACCTCATCCTTACCAACGCCGGCTTGATAGTTTTTCTAATCTTTTTTGATTGTTTTTAGCACTTTCCTCTTGATTCAATATGCTTTCCGTCACTCTTTAGCCGTACTGGTTCCGTACATTCCACCGCCGTCTGTGGCTGGTTCTGTGGTCAAGCGCCAGAGACTCCGCTCTTCAGAGACACTGAGGCCACGCAAGAAATGCGTCGCTGAAACAAAGAATTGTGCACATCTCGTTCCCCTAAGTTTGAACATACGCCAAACAGGTCAAATCTGCAAATCAAATATACACACCAAAAGTTCACACCATAAATATTGACCATAAGGTCTATTTGTGCTATGATGCAGAAAATAGACCTTGTGGTCAATTATTTTTCGGAGGCAGATCGATGAAACGTGAAGAAAAGAATCAACAGACCCAGCGCAGAATCATGGACAGTGCGCTGGCGGAATTTGCGGAAAAAGGCTACGGCGGCAGCTCAGTGAACACCATCTGTGCCGCCCAAGGAATTTCCAAAGGGATTGTCTACCACTATTTCGAGAACAAGGACGAATTGTATCTGGCCTGTGTGGAGGAATGCTTCCAGCGGCTGACCGCACATCTCAACGCCGCCCTGCCGGAGGAGGACGCCGGCTCGGCGGAGGATCAGCTGGGGCGGTATTTCAGCGCCCGCATGGCCTTTTTTCAGGAGAATCCCATCTATCAGTCCATCTTCTGCGAGGCAGTCATCTCGCCCCCCGCTCCTTTGGCAGAAGAGGTGCTGGCAAGGCGGAAGGCGTTTGACGCCCTGACTGTATCCACGCTGGAGCGGCTGCTGTGCCGGCTGCCCCTGCGCTCCGACATCACCACAGAAGAAGTGGTGGACCTGTTCCGGCAATTTCAGGATTTCATCAACGCCCAAAATCAATCGCCCGCGATCCCCGCCGAGGAGCGGTTTGTCCACCGGGACGCCCAGTGCCGCAAGCTGCTGACCGTGCTGCTGTACGGCGTGACAGAGAGGGGTGAGTGATATGGCCGCCAAACAGAACGCTTCTATTCTGGGAGAAGCCAAACCCTCAAAGGCCATCATCAAGCTGGCCCTTCCCGCCACCCTGGCCCTGCTGGCCAAAGCAGTTTACAACATTGTGGATACCGCCTACATCGGAATGCTGAAAGATGACATCGCCCTGACGGCAGTGGGGGTCACCGTTCCCCTTCTGCTCATCATGGTATCCATTGAGAACATCTTTGCCGCCGGAGCCGCCGTGCTGGCAGGGCGGCAGCTTGGGGCCAAAGATGAGGACGGAGCCAGCCGTACCGTTACCACCATCATCGGCCTGTCCATTGTCATCGGCGCGATCCTGTGTGTGGGCGGCATCGTGTTTATCGAACCGCTGATGCGGGCTTTCGGCGCCTCTGAGGCATCTCTCCCTCTGGCCAAAGACTATGCCTTCTGGATGTTTGTGGCGGCCCTGGCCAATCTGCCCGCCCAGAGCATGAACTGTGCGGCGAGGGCAGAGTCTTCCGTAAAGATCTCCTCCATTGCCGTCATCACCGGCGCACTGCTCAATGTGGTGCTGGACCCCGTATTCATGTTTGACTGGGGGCTGGGCATGGGCGTGGAGGGAGCCTCCCTTGCTACAACAGTGTCCCAGTTTGTCACCTTCTTCATTCTCGCCTGGTTCTATCTCAGTGGGCGCTCTGTCATCAAGCTGCGCCTGCGCTCCTTCCACCCCAGTTGGAAGCTCATCAAAACCGTCACTGTCATCGGCATCCCCACGGCTGTCATCCAGATCTGCCTTTCGGTGGCATCCTCTCTCACCAATATCGCCGCCGCGCCCCTGCCGGATGCAGACAACATCATTGCGGCCTACGGCGTGGTCCAGCGGCTCATCCTCATCGGCTGCTATGTGGTCATGGGCTTTATGCAGGGCTATCAGCCGGTGGCCTCCTACGCCTTCGGCGCCAAGCAGGAAGACCGCTTCCATCAGTCGGTGCGCTTTGCGCTCAAGGGTTCGGCTGGTCCTGACGGTGCTGGTAGCTGCCGCCTATATCCTGCTGTCCCGTCCCCTGATCCTGCTGTTTAACCAGAATCCTGTCATTGTGGACTATGGACGGTGGCTGCTGATCTCTCAGGTGGCACTTTATCCGGCCTTCGGGCTGTGCTATATGATGACCATCACCTACCAGACCATCGGCGCTTCCGGCTACGGGCTGTTTCTGTCCATGATCCGGCAGGGATTGTTCTATGTGCCCTTCATTCTGGTCCTGCCCAAGCTGCTTGGTGTCACAGGGATCTACCTGACCCAGCCTGCGGCGGATCTTCTGACCATTCTGGTGTGCCTTTGCTCCATCCGCTCCATGAAGCGCATTGCCTCGGCCAATATGAACCGCCTGCCGGAGGGAGGCTGATGCAACATGAAATACTCTGTCATCACCATCAGCCGGCAGTATGGCAGCGGCGGGCGGGAGATCGGAACACAGCTTGCCCAGCGTCTTGGCATCCCCTTTTATGATAAAGCCCTCTGTGCGGAGGCCGCCAGACGCAGCGGATTTGACGAATCCTTTCTGGAGCAGGCGGAGCGGCAGGAGGGCCGCAAGTTCTCCTATTTGTTCCAGTCAAACAGCTATTCCTTTTGCCGCTCTCTGGGCGATCAGACGTTTCTGGCTCTGGCCACCACCATTCGGGATCTGGCAGAGCAGGGCCCCTGCATTCTGGTGGGACGGGGCGCAAATCGGATCCTGTCAGACAGAACCGATGCGCTTCATGTTTATCTCTACGCTGACAGGCAGACACGCCTGAAACGGATCGTTGCGCAGTACGGTGTACCTGCGGAACAGGCGGAAAAGGTACTGCATGACACAGACAGGGCACGGGCTGTCTATCTGAAGGACTATACGGACCAGATCATGGGGCAGGCGGAAAATTATCACCTCTGCCTGGACAGCGGTGCGCTGGGAATCGAACATACCGTTAAAATTTTAGAAGCGGTTTACCGCACAACATGAATGAAAATGGAATCTATGAATGAAATCACCTATCGCACATTGACAAAACAGGATCATCCGGTGATCGAGTCCCTGATCTCGGACAGCTTCCATCTGGATCAGTATGTGCCTGAACCCAGGGTACTGGCGCAGCTGAAGCACGCCTATCTGCAAAGCTGTCTGGCAGAGCAGACATTTGCCTGCACAGCGGAACGGGGCGGAAAGCCGGTGGGCATCATCATGTGCAATGCCAAAAGCCGATACCGCCTTCTTTCCCACCTGCCTTCCCTGTGGACAACCCTCTGGCATCAGCTGCGTATGACTGCGGCATCCCGCAGATACAGGTGCAGCACGGAAAGTTTTCATCAAATGCACCGCATCTACCACAGTCTGACAGAGGGACGCACACATCGGTATGACGGGGTTTTGACGCTGTTTGCTGTGGATCAGAACTGCCGCGGCACAGGGATCGGACGGGAGCTGCTGCGGCAGGCGGAGGCATACCTGAACGGCTGCGGCGTCCGGCGCATTTATCTCTATACGGACTCTACCTGCAATACCGCGTTTTATGACCGACACGGGTTTTCCCGTGTGGAAACACGCCAGATGCTTGTGGAGTGCAACGCGGAAAAATCGGAAATGTCTGTCTACTTATATGAAAAGGAATACAAAAATTCAGATATGCAAACTGCATGAATAAGAGGTGTGTATGTACAAACATCTGAAAATCACGCTGACTCTGCTGGTGCTTACCGCAATCTTTTTGTCCCTTCTGAGTGGCTGTGGTACGGACAGCAGCGTACCTGATCGCACGCCGCCGGTGGAGAATTCAGCGGGCGGCAGTCAGGTTGCTCCTGATGCAGGGGATGACTCGGACCTTCCGGAAACGCCAGAACCATCTCCTCAGCCAGAGGCCCCCAGTCCCCTCTCCATCTCCACCTCAAAGGAATTACAGGAAGAGCTTTACGCTGCAATTTCAGAGGTGCGCCAGCCATTGCCCATGGAGGTATCCCAGATGGTCTGGGATCAGAGGCCGGAAATTGACCTTAGGAATCTCTATTATGAACTGATTGGCCAGCATCCAGAACTGAAATATGCCTATGATATCACTGCTGAACTGGAAAACGGGACGCTGACCTGCCAGATCTCCTATATGCCCCATAAGACTGGGAACTACCCCGCAGACTGGCAGGGGATCACAGTGGACACGATCCCGGAGCTGATAGAAACAGCGGAGGCCCATCTGGGCTCGGAGCCATTGAACATCCGAATGACCGACCCCGCTATGGACCCGGATCAGATCAGCTATGCATTGCAGCAGGTAGGCGGCGGGTATATCCTTTGCTCCCTTAGTCAGGACGGGACACAGCTCACGTATTCCCCAGCTATGGGGATGACCATGGAGGAGTGTCTCACCCTGCTGGAGCAGGCGGAAACTCTGGCCGCCGAGGCCGCTGAAAAACGAATCGATGACACCATGACAAAGCGGGAGCAGGCAGAAACTTTGTACCGGTATCTGACGGAATACGTTCAATATGACCGGCGGTACTATTCCGACCGGTCCAACATGCCATACGACTCCCAGACTGCTGTCGGCGCTCTCCGGGATGGGGTAGCCATCTGCGGCGGGTATTCTCTCGCCCTGAAGCTGCTTTTTGAGCAGGCAGACATCCCCTGCTATACCGCCACAGGGCTCTATGGAAGTGAGCACCACATGTGGAATATCGCAGATCTGGATGGCCATTGGCTCTGGTTTGACGCCACGGCAGACCGCGGGCTGTCTCCCAAATTTGAACTGTGCCATTTCGCTCAGGAAGAATTGGAGGAGCGATATTCCTGGGACAGCGTACAACTCAGCTGGCTTTTGTCCGAATAACGCATACATGAAAGGCGGCTGTCCAAGGAGGACAGCCGCCTTTACAATTACTCGGAAATCAACTCCAGCCGCTCATTCACTGTGTCGATCTGCTTTTTCACATTCCCGATGATGGGGGCGCCGATGATATTGCCCTCACCGTCCACGATGTAGGTGGTGGGATAGCCGAAGATCTCGGAGATAAAGTCCTTGTAGAACTCGCCTTCCGGGTCCGGGGAGATGTTCACATAGGTGACGCCCTTCTCCTTCAGAATATTTTGGGCGGTCTCCAGCTGTTCCTCGCCCTCGCCGGAGTCGGTACCTACGCCGATGAGATTGATATTCTGCTTCTGAAACTGGTGATACAGTTCCTCCAGTTCCGGCATCTCCTCAATACAGGTGCCGCAGCCATTGTTCCAGAAGTTGACGATGGTGGCGTCGTAGTCTGCGAAGATGTCGCTGCTTACCGGGTTTCCCTGGGTGTCCACCTCGGTGAACGCTGGAAAGGGGGTTTTGGATACCAGAGAGTTGTCCTCCCCGGCGGAACAGCCTGTCAGAGCAGCCAACAGCAGGGCCGCCGCCAACAGCAGAGATGATCCTTTTTTCATCATAGTATAGCCTCCTTCTTTTTCGCTTGTTTTTTCAGAGAAAAGGTCTTGGTGATGGCCTGATGGGGGCAGGTGGCCACGCAGTCCCCGCAGCGGATGCACTCGGCGTGGTTGGGCGTGCGGAACACGTCCATATCCATTTTGCACACCCGGCTGCACGCGCCGCAGGAGGTACATTTGTTTTGATCTATCTCCAGCCGATAGACCGAGGCCTTGTTGCACAGCCCATAAAAGGCCCCCAGAGGGCACAGCCATTTACAGAAGGGCCGGTAGAAGAACACAGACAGCACCACGACGCCCAGCAGGATACAGCTCTTCCAGGTGAAGAGCCAGCCCAGACTGGCCCGGATGCCATCGTCGGCCAGAGACAGGGGAATTCCACCCTCCAGGATCCCGGCGGGACAGAGGTATTTGCAGAAAAAGGGGTCTCCCATTCCCACCTCGTTCACCACTGTCATGGGCAGGACGACGACAAAAAGGACCAGGATCACATATTTCAGATAAGTAAGGATATGGAACCGTTTTGTGCTGAATTTTTTTGTGGGGATCTTGTGGAGCAGCTCCTGAAACCAGCCGAAGGGACACAGAAAGCCACATACCACCCGGCCCAGCAGAACGCCGATGAACAGCAGGAACCCCACCACATAGTAGGCAAACTGGAATTTGGAGGAGCCGATCACGGCCTGGATCGCCCCGATGGGACAGGAGGCCGCCGCAGCCGGACAGGAGTAGCAGTTCAGTCCAGGGACGCAGCCCCCCTTCAGCTTTCCACGAGAGATCTTCCCCTGAAAGAAGTTCAGAAAGAAGGGGTTGGTGGCCAGCGTCGCGCCCAGCTGGATCTTCCAGCGATGTCTGTTCTTAGCCAATGCCCACACACTCCATGCACAGATTGATCCCCTTGGAGAGGACTGTCGCCCCCTCGCCCCGCCACAGGCCGAGGCCCATCATCAGCAGGGCTGCCAGCAGGCAGAACACCGTCATCTTTCTCATGTCGCTCAACCCATGGGGACCATAGGAGCTGCGTCACTGTCAGATGGCGCATTGTCCCCGGTGCTCCCCTCCTGCCCCATGGCAACAAAGGACGCTGCGTCCTCGGGCAGTTCTTCGGCATCCGGCGCCATCATCCATGCAGACAGGAAGGAGCCGTTCTCATACCAGGAGGCCGTGTTGGGCACATCCTTGTCCTCCACCATGCCCCTGTTGTTCCCCAGCGCCTCCTTGAGAGAGTCGTTATAGAGGATCACCGGGAAGGGGGCGTCTGCAAACCGTCCGCTCTCGTCTTCCCCCTTGAGGCAGAGTACCATCCCGGCTCCCGCCTCCTGCACGCCGTCCCACGCCGCTGTCATTGCGTCATAAAATGCTCCCGCCTCCTCGCTGGCCGGATCCACAAAGGCGAACAGAAGCACATCCCCCAGATCCTCCCGGGTAAAGGGTTCGCCGGACAGAGTCGTTGTAGTAAACTCCCCCACCCGGTTGGCTTCGATCTTACTTACGGCTGGCACAGAGCTTTCTTCCCAATAGGCATCCGCCCACGCCTGATCCACCCAGCCCTTGTCCAGAGCGTCCTCCACGGTCAGAGTGCCGGCTTCGATGGCCTGCTCCACTTCCTCCAGGCTGGGCGTCTTTTCGCCGCAGGCAGTCAGGGAAAGCGTCATGACAGCGGCCAGGCCCAGAGCCGCCGCCCGCTTCTTCGTCCAAAATTTCATCAATAAAACCTCCTTGTTCTAATGGAACAGGAGAGAGTATAACAAATACGGTGTAAATTTTTTATCAAGGCGGATTGATGAAAAATTTACAGGTTTCTGTTATCATGGTATATCATGTGGAGGAGGGCTGATGATGCGCATTCTGGTGGTCGAGGACGAAAAGCTGCTGTGCAACGGCATTGCGGAGGATCTGGAACTTGAAAAATACACGGTGGAGCGGTGCTATGACGGAGCGGAGGCGTATGACCTGCTCCTGAGTGAATCTTTCGACCTGCTGATCCTGGATCTGAACCTGCCCGGCATGGACGGGCTGGACCTGCTGCGGGCTGTGCGTGCGGAACACCCGGAGCTGCGGGTGCTGATCCTATCGGCCAGGGCCGAGCTGTCCGATCGGGTGGCAGGTCTGGATCTTGGCGCAGATGACTATCTCACCAAGCCCTTTGCCCTGGAGGAACTGGAGGCCCGGGTCCGCAGCCTGCTGCGCCGGGAGTTTGTTTCCCGAAACATGGTACTTACTGTGGGCAGTCTGACGCTGGACGCCGCTTCCCGCGCTATCTCCGCTGGCGGGAAAACGCTGGAGCTGACGCCCAGAGAGTTCGCCATTCTGGAACACCTGATGCTCCACCGGGGCCGCTGGATCAGTCAGGAGGAGCTGATGGAGCATGTACTGGAGTCGGACGCCAACCCCTTCAGCAATGTCGTTCGGATGCATATCTCCTCCCTGCGGAAAAAATTACGGGATGTTCTGGGTGATGACCCCATCCAAACGAAGGTCGGTCAGGGGTATCGCCTAATGGAAAAGGAGACGCTATGAAACCATTTCGTTCCCTGCGGCTGCGTATCACACTCTTGTGTGCCTTGCTGCTGACACTGTGCTGTGCCGCCCTGGCTGTGACCAGCAATCTGTCTGCCATCCAGCTGGCGGACACCATCACTGCCGTTCCCCTGGAACCGGCTCAATCCGTTCCCAGTACCGTGATCGACGGGCAGCCCTCGCTCATTGCTCCGGCAGCACCAGCGATCCAGCAGGCCCAACGGATCTTCCACACCCAAAGTCTGCTGGCCACCGCCGCGATCCTGGCGATTGGGCTTTTGCTGATCTACCTGCTGGTGGGCCATGCGCTTGCGCCGCTGAAGGACCTGAATACGCAAATTCAACGACGGACTGCCAAGGACCTGAATCAACCCTTGTCCATCCCGGATCGTGGGGACGAGGTGACACAGCTGGCGCAGTCCTTTCAGGAGCTGTCCCAGCGGCTGAGCCGGGCCTTTGTCATGCAGCGCAGCTTCTCCCAAAATGCCGCCCACGAATTTCGCACGCCATTGGCCGTTCTCAAGACCCAGATCGGTCTGTTCCGCAAAAAGCAGGATTTTGCGCCCCAGACCACAGGAGCCTTTCTTGATATTCTGGAGAGCGAGGTGGACCGGCTCTCCGGCATGGTGGACAGTCTGCTGAAGCTGACCAACCTGGAACAGGTGCCCCGCACCGACCAAGTCAAATTGCAGGAGTTGCTCGACCAAGTTGCCGAGGATATGTCGCCTCTGGCCAGCATAAAAGGTTCCGTCCTTCTGGCGGACTCTGCTCCCGGCACCATCACCGGCAGCAGGGAGCTGCTCCGCCGGGCGCTGTTCAATCTGGTGGAAAACGCGGTGAAATATGGGCCGGAGGGCGGACAGGTACGGATTTGTGCGGAATTGGATGGAACCGATATGGTCATCTCCGTGGCCGACCAGGGACCTTGCATCCCGCCGGAGCTGCGGGAGCGGATCTTTGAGCCCTTCTTCCGGGTGGATACCGCCCGCTCCCGGGAGCTGGGCGGCACTGGCCTGGGGCTGGCTTTGGTCCGGGCCATCGCGGAGGTCCACGGCGGCAGCGTGTGGGTGGAGGAACATCAGGCTGGCGGGAACCGATTTGTGCTCCGTCTTCCGGCGGCACAGCCATGAGGGAGGACCGGCATCCGTTGCTATGCCATAAACAAAGACAACGGAATCAGTCGAAGTGTCGAGCCCATTGTCTTGCTTTCGATATCCCCTGTGCTTAAATATCTCGAACAAATTTTCTAAAAAGCATTGACGCAGAACATTTGTTCTGTTATGATAAAATCATAATTTGAATAGCCGCAAAATGCTGCACCGAGCAAAGGGGTGCGCTGGCAGCCAGTCAGCGTAGAATGAAAAGTCTCCACCGAATCGCCGGGCGCATGAGAAACATACGAAACAAGGCAGGTAGGTTCCTGCCAAGTGTTGAGTTGTTCTCATGTGCCCGGTTTTTGTTTTTCTCAAAAGCTTCTTTGTTCGTGCCCGAGCAGTAGAGAGTTGTCCGAGCGCTGGTCAGAGAGGAGGTGCAGGTCAAGGAGACAGGACTGTGAAAATTCTGCAGAGAAAAAACATGAGGAGGTAACCTGAATGAAACCATCGATCTACAAAAGCTATGACGAACTGCCGCTGATGCTGAATATGAAGCAGCTCTCGGATCTTCTTGGAATCTCAGATGCCAGCGCCTATGAGCTGGTGCAGGAGGAGGACTTCCCCTCTCTGCGCATCGGCAAGCGCATCGTGGTCCCCAAGGAGGAACTGCGGAGATGGATCTCCGCGCACACGAAGGGAGGACAGGAATGATGGGAAATCAGAAGCGAGATGTGAAGAAGTATTTCTTCATGCTCCCTAACGCGGTGTTCGAGTTGGGGCTTCATGTGTATGAGCTGGCCATCTACGCCTACCTGCTGAGGATCGAGGATCGGCGAACCTGGCAGTGCGTGGTCAGCTACCCGACCATTGCGGACAAGCTGGGGATCTCGGTCAACACTGTGGCTAAGTATGTGGGACTACTGGAGGAACACGGTCTCATCACTACGGAGCGCACCGACGTCATCACCCGAGACGGCCTCAAGCGCAATGGCTGTCTCCGGTACACCATCCTGCCGATCCAAATGGCCATCGACCAGTTCTATGAGCGGCAGATGTATGCGGCGGAGGTGGCTGCGGAGCGGCAGAGAGTGGAACAGCGCAGAGTGGTCTATGAACAGAAACGAGGTGAGCCGGTATGCTGACCCAGATGGTGGAGTTGCTGATCCAGCAGGAACCAACTCTGCTGGCACAGCGCACGGTTGACACAAGGAGGTACATCATGGACCAGTGGGACCGCACGCACAGAGCCCCCATTGATGAAAACGCTCTGGCGGTGTTCCTCTATGATGAAACGCACAGCAGCTTGCCCGAGGAACAAAAGATATTCGCCAGAGAGAAAGGGGCGGAGGTAAGGGACTGCTATCGCAACACGCTGTTCCGTCTCCTCCTGTGTGGGGAGATGCTACGATGCGGTATGGTCACCGGAGCGGAGGAGTACTGCCGAGTGTTCCTGCCTGCAACGGTCGGCAATCTTGACAGAAGCGTTCCCCCATGCAGCGGCCTGTGATGCGTTGTGTGTACCCAGATGGGGCTGGGTGGAGTCCCAGCCCCACCAGAGCTTTCAACGCGAATTCGGGCCGTTTTTGAGGGCACTGCGGAGGACGAAAGCCAAAGCAGGATAAACGCCGGGGTCGCCGGTGGCGCCTCCGGCCGGTCACAACTGCCCGCAGTGCGGGCAGTTACGGGAGTTTTGGGTGTATCAAAAGTGGGGTCAAAAACGGGCGGCGGGGATCACGTTTGTGGTCACAATCCCCGAACTCCTACTGCCATAACGAAAAAATAGGGGTCATGCCCCGGAAAGGAGCAGTTTATGGGCAAAAAAGAGAGATTTGCTTTCTATCTCACCCCAGAGAAGAAAGCCATCCTGGAGCGCCGGTATCAGGAGGACGGAAGCCGGAGTATGACCGCTTTCGTCGAGCGGGCGGTGGACTTCTACCTGGACTACCTCAGCGCCAACGACGCCGGCCTTTTCCTGCCAACATCTATCAAATCGTACCTGGACGG
>DWZJ01000107.1 GCA_019118245.1 Candidatus Oscillibacter excrementigallinarum | reverse complement strand
TGCGGCGGTCAGGGACGGAAACGCCCGGCCCTTGGGGAAACCTCCAGCCCGGGGAAGTCTGGGATACCGGCTGCGCCGATTTTCGCTGCCGCTGGCCCGGTGGTTGATGGGGCTTCTGCAACGGGCCGATGAGGGCATCGGCCCCTACGGGACGCGGAACTTCGTAGGGGCGGATGCCCTCATCCGCCCGCCGGTACAAGCCGCCACGACCGCCCGGGCAGCGCGTAGCGAAGCGGAACGCGCGGATAGAGAAGCTGGTCAAATACGTCTTTGCACCCCGTTGACCTCCCTACCATCCGCCACGGGACGGCAGTCCCAGGAATCGCAGAAGACCCAAGCGTGCCCGAAGGCAAGCCCAAATCGGCGCTTGCACCGATACGCCGACCCCCGTCGCGCGCGGAGGGCAACTGCACCGGAGCGCGCCAAGCGCCCTTTTCTTTTGGACCGTGCACGGCCCGTTTTCTTTTCGGGCAAGACCGAAAAGAAAATGGGGGGTGCATCCCGCTGGACAAGCCCCCTGCGGGAGCAGAATCCCCCGTGGCCGCTGTTCGGCGGCCCGCATCACTTCGGGCGGCAGATTGCCGCCCCTACGCACCGTTCTGGCAAGTATGCCAAACCCAAAAGCCCCCGCAGGGATCACAGCATCTCTTTGATCTCCTGACAGAAGTCCGTCGCCGAATCCGTGTCCCGCATCACCAGAAAGGCGGTGTCGTCCCCCGCCAGGGACCCCACCATATAGGTGACCCCCATGTCGTCCAGGGCCGCGCAGGCGGCACTGGCCAGGCCCGGCATGGTCTTGATGACCACGATGTTCTGGGCGCTGTCGATGCTGGTGATGCTCTCCCGGAAGATGGTCCGCAGCTTCTCGGCGAAGTTCAGCTTCGACCGGTTGCCGGACACGGCGTACTTGTACACCCCATGGCCCACCGGCTCCTTCACCAGGTGCATCTGCTTGATGTCCCGGGAGATGGTGGCCTGGGTGCTGGTGATGCCCCGCTCCTGGAGCCGGGCAAGCAGCTGCTCCTGGGTCTCGATGTTTTCCTGGCTGATGATTTCCAGGATCATGCTCTGCCGGTCATTTTTCATATTCCAAACCTCCTGGCAGCATTTTTTGCGCGAAGATCTCGCAGAAGCTCCGCTCCGACAGACGCACCAGCCGCACCGTGTGCTTGGACCGGCGGACCTGGATCTTGTCGTCCGCCCGGAGGGAGAACGCCCGGCTCTCGTCCACGAACAGGTACACCGGCTTGCGGCCGTTGCGCTCCAGCTCGATGGTCAGCGTGTGCTCCGGCGAGAGCACATAGGACGAGAACCGCATATTGTGGGTGCAGATCGGACAGACCACCATGGTCTGGGCCACCGGCTCCACCACCGGCCCCCCGGCAGACAGGGAGTAGGCCGTGGACCCGGTGGGGGTGGCCACGATGACACCGTCCCCGGCGATGTCCGCCAGGTGCCGGCCGTCGGAGGAGATCTTCAAATGGATCACGTGGGAGATGGGACCCTCCCGGATGACCGCGTCGTTGAGGCCCAGGTTCGTGTAGATCTGGCGGCCCTCCCGCTGGACGGAGACGTCCAGCATCATCCGCTGCTCCGTCTGGAAGTCCCAGTCCTTCAATTTCCGCAGGGCCTCCAGCTCCCCGGCCTCCAGCTCCGCGATGAAGCCCAGGCCCCCCATGTTGATGCCCAGCACCGGGATCTTGTTCAGGGCCACCAGCTTGGCCAGGTGCAGGATGGTGCCGTCCCCGCCGAAGGTGATCAGCAGGTCCGCGGTCTTCAGCTCCGCCGTCAGGGGCCGGGTCTGATAGTCTCCGTAGGCCCCGTCCTTCTGGTCCTTGAAGGGAGGGCACACCACGGTCTGGAAGCCCATCTCCCGCAGGATGGCGTCCGCCCGGCGGGTGGTCTCCATGCCCCGGTCCCGGTTGGGATTGGGGCAGAGGATGATCTTTTTCATGTGGTGCCTCCCTCTCCGTGCTCTTTCAAAGTCTGGTGGGACTCCTCCACCAGGGCCCGGAGGTCCCAGGTGCGGTCCTGCCAGGGGCCCTTCTCCAGGTACCCCAGATACTCGATGTTCCCCTCCGGGCCTCGGATGGGAGAATACGTCAGCCCAAGGACTGTAAAGCCAGATTCCTTGGCATGGTCCAGGAAGTGTTCCAGCACCTCCAGGTGGACGTCCGGGTCCCGGACCACCCCCTTCTTCCCCACCTTTTCCCGGCCGGCCTCGAACTGGGGCTTCACCAGGCAGGCGGCGTGGCCGCCGTCCTTCAGAAGGCCGTTCAGGGGCGGCAGGATGAGTTTCAGGGAGATGAAGCTCACGTCCACGGAGGCGAAGTCCAGTTCATCCGGCACCTGCTCGTGGGTGAGATACCGGGCGTTGGTCCGCTCCAGGCACACCACCCGGGAGTCGCTGCGGAGCTTCCAGGCCAGCTGGCCGTAGCCCACGTCCACGGCGTAGACCTTTTCCGCGCCGTTTTGCAGCATACAGTCGGTGAAGCCGCCGGTGGAGGCGCCGATGTCGGCGCAGACCGCGCCGTGAAGGTCGATGGGGAACGCGGCCATGGCCTTTTCCAGCTTCAGCCCGCCCCGGCTCACATAGGCCAGGGTGCCGCCCCGGATCTCGATCTGGGCGTCCTCCGCCACGGCGGTGCCGGGCTTGTCCACCCGCTGGCCGTTCACAAAGACCTCGCCGCTCATGATGACCGCCTGGGCCCTCTGCCGGCTCTCCTGGAGCCCCCGCTCCGTCAGCAGGACGTCCAGCCGTTTTTTTCCGCTCATGCGCTCGCCTCCCGTACCGCCCGGGCGATGCCCGCGGCGTCGATCCCGGCCTCCTGTTCCAACTGGGGCACCGTGCCCTCCGGCAGGAAGGTCTTGCCCAGATTGATGAGCACCAGCTTCTCCGGCGCCTGGCCGTGCTGGGCCAGGATGGCCGCCACCCGCTGGCCCACGCATCCGGCGCCGAAGGCATCCTCCGCCACCGCCAGCAGCTTCTTCCCGGCCAGCCAGGGTGCCAGCATCTCATACTCCAGGGGGGAGATCTGATTCAGCTTCAGCACCTCCGCCTGGATACCCTGGTCCGCCAGCAGGTCCGCCGCCGCCAGGGCCTGGTCCACCAGCACGCCGTAGGTGAGGATGGTTGCGTCCGCCCCCTCCCGGAGCCGGGCGATCACGCCTGGGGACCGGTCCTCCCGGTACGCGCCCTCGCCGCCCCGGGGGTACCGGACCGCCACGGGGCCGGGGATCTCGAACAGCGCCTGCCGCACCATCCGCCGCAGCTCCGCGAAGCTGGCGGGGCACAGGACGGTGAAGCCGGGGATCTCGGAGAGGAACAGCGCGTCAAAGCAGCCGTGGTGGGTCTCGCCGTCGGCGCCCACCAGGCCCGCCCGGTCCACCCCCAGCACCACGTGGAGCTGCTGGAGGGCCACGTCGTGGATCAGCTGGTCATAGCCCCGCTGCAGGAAGGAGGAGTACACGGCAAACACAGGGATCATCCCCTGCTTGGCCAGGCCCGCCGCCATGGCCACAGCGTGGCCCTCGGCAATGGCCACGTCGAAGAACCGGTCCGGAAACTCCCTGGCGAAGGGGGCCAGGCCGGTGCCGTCCGCCATGGCGGCGGTGATGGCGCAGATGCGGCCGTCCTCGGCGGCGCAGGAGACCAGGGTTTTGCCGAACACGGCGGAGAAGTCCTCTCCCCCGCTCTTTTTCAAAAGGCCCGTCTCCGGGTCGAAGGGGCCCACCCCGTGGAACTTGTCCGGGTTCTGCTCCGCGAAGGAGTAGCCCTTGCCCTTCACGGTCTTGACGTGGACCACCACCGGGCACTGGAGCTCCCGGGCCCACTGCAGCACGTGGACCAGCCGGTCCAGGTCGTGGCCGTCGATGGGGCCCAGGTAGGTGAAGCCCATGTCCTCGAACAGGGTGCTGCCGGGCCACAAGGCCTTTTTCAGGGACGTCTTGACCTTGTGGTTGAACC
This sequence comes from Candidatus Oscillibacter excrementigallinarum, assembly GCA_019118245.1. Taxonomy (GTDB): domain Bacteria; phylum Bacillota; class Clostridia; order Oscillospirales; family Oscillospiraceae; genus Oscillibacter; species Oscillibacter excrementigallinarum. The sequence goes on along the minus strand of DWZJ01000107.1, from coordinate 2,529 downwards.
GGTACAGCCGGTTCTCCATGGGGCGGGCGCCGAAGAGATTCCGGTACCACTTCTTGAAGTGGTAGTAGGCGGGCTTGCTGCGGATCTGGCTCAGATGGCTGTCCACCGCCCCCACGTTGGGGTTGATGGACATGCCGTTGTCGTTGAGGATGACGATCAGGGGCTCGCCGGACGCGCCGGCGTTGTTCAGCCCCTCGTAGGCCAGGCCGCCGGTGAGGGCGCCGTCCCCGATCAGGGCCAGGACGCTGTAGTCCTGATGCTGTATGGTTCTGGCCCGGGCCATGCCCAGGGCCACGGACACGGAGTTGGACGCGTGGCCGGCAATGAAGGCGTCGTGCTCGCTCTCCCGGGGCTTGGGGAAGCCGGAGAGGCCCCCGAACTGCCGCAGGGTGGAAAACAGCTCCCGCCGGCCGGTGAGGGCCTTGTGGACGTAGCACTGGTGGCCCACGTCGAACACCAGCCGGTCCCTGGACGTGTCGAACACCCGGTGGATGGCCACCGTCAGCTCCACCGCCCCCAGGTTGGAGGCCAGATGCCCCCCGGTCTTGGAGACGCTGTCCACCAGGAAGCTCCGCAGCTCCCGGCACAGGGGCTCCAGCTGGTCCCGGTCCAGGGCCTTCACGTCCGCCGGGGAATGGATATTCTCTAAGATCAAATCTGCCAGCCTCCTCTCAGCGGTGGAACAGGTGCAAAAACCGTCCCACCCAGTAGACCACGCTGGTGCTTTTGTTCAGGGCAACTGTCTTGCCCAGGGCCTTGCCGCCGATGGTGAGGCCGGACACCAGGGCCGTCACCGCCACGCTCAGCGCCACGCTCTCCGGCAGGCCGAAGGCCGCCTGGAGCCGCACCACGATCACGGCGGTGGTGGTGCCGCTGACGATGCCGCAGATATCCCCCACCACGTCGTTGCAGACGCTGGACACCCGCCCGGCGTTCCGCAGGAGCATCAGCGCCTCCCTGGCGCCGGGCTCCTTATGGGCGGCCATGGAGTGAAAGGGCCTGGGGTCCGCCGCCGTGACCGCCACGCCGATGATGTCGAACAGGATGCCCAGGCCGATGAACACCGCCAGCACCAGCGCGGCGGCAGCCGCGCCCGCGCCGTTGAGGCTGGTCTCCGACACAAGGCTCAATGCCGCGGACAGGGCGATGGCAAGAAAAAAGACCTGCACGGCCCAACGGTAGGGGCCCGGTCGTTCCTTCGCCCGTCTGCGCTTTTGTTCCGGGGTATCGCTCAAAAAAGTCCCTCCACTTGGGAAATTCATCAAAATTGGCTAAGCCGGCGGCGGCGGAAAAGGTAAATCTTACGGCTTAGGTACGGGTCGGATTTCCCCGCGGCACACCTCTCGTTGCCGATGGAGGCGGTTCCCCCTTCGGTGCCGCGGCGCGGCGTCGCCAGTCCGCGCCACCCGATCGCCACTTAGTCCGCACTGCAATCCCTTTTCAGCCCGATGGGACAGCCTAGGTGTTTTCCACCCCAGTCGAGCCGTCTCTTTAGCCTCTTTTGCAAACCGGGTTTCAGGGGGCGATCAAACGGGCCCTCTGGCCAGAGGGCCCCGCCTGTTGTTCCCCCATCCACCCGCCTCACGCAAGGCAGGCTACGTCTGCACACAGCGTTACGGCCCCGCAGGACCGATGCACCGCACTGCAGGTTCATCAGCTGCTTCGTACGCGGGCCGGGATACCACGATGGGAGTACGTCCGCGCACAAGAGCAGGTCTCCACGGAAACAGGGTCATCATCACCATGCCATTGGAAAGCGCCCTGAGTCCGCAAGCGCAGGCAAAGCCAGGCTTCCCCCCAGCACCCACCCGAAACTGGGCGTATCAAGCAGGCACCAGAGGTTTCATCGGTGTGCCCTTCAGAGGATTTTTAGCCCCTCCTTCGGAGACGGACGATCTGACTAGAATACTGCGCCGCCGCTTAGCGTAACACAGTATAACACATATCTAATAAATATACAACATATTCCGTATATGCGCTGGTAAATTTTTTGTGACCGGGCGGTCTGTCCACCATGGGTGGACAGACAGAAAAGGGGCCGCCCGCAGGCGGCCCCAGAGACAGATCTTCACTTGTTCCGCTCCGCCAGGGAGTCCGCCAGGGCGGCCAGGAAGCCGTCCGCGTCGAAGTCCGCCACCGCGGCCTTGGCCGCCTCCGTATGGGCGCGGACCGCCCGGCCGCAGCCCTCCAGGCCCAGCAGGTCCACGAAGGTGACCTTCCCCTCCTCCGCGTCGGAGCCGATGGGCTTGCCGAACGCGTCCTGGTCGCCGCAGACGTCCAGCATATCGTCCCGGATCTGGAAGGCCAGGCCCAGCTCCTGGGCATAGCCCCTGGCGGCGGCCATCAGGTCCTCCCCGCCGCCGGCGGCGGCCACACCGAGACAGCAGGCCCCGGCGATCATGGCCCCGGTCTTGAGGCGGTGGACCTCCGTCACCTCCGCCTCCGTCCGGGGGGCATGGAGGGTGTCCAGCACCTGGCCCGCCACCATGCCGTCCGCACCGGAGGCCGCTGCCAGAATGCGGCCGCAGG
>DWZJ01000106.1 GCA_019118245.1 Candidatus Oscillibacter excrementigallinarum | reverse complement strand
AAAAATAATCAGCCAGCATTTCGACTGTTTTTATATCTGGGTTGCGTTTTCCGGTTTCATATTGGCTGAGTGTATTTTGAGATATTCCGAGATGGTCAGCAAGTTGAGTTTGTGTCAGACCGGATTTTTTTCTATACTCCGCTATTCTATTCAATCATATCACCACATTCCATTATTCAAATGTTTAATATCTCAATAATATCTCGCATTATTGACAATCGAGATATTGTGAGATATTATTTACCCATAGAGAAAAACAAAGCAGGAAAACAAGAGGAAACTTAAATGAAGGAATTTACTTCCATTCCAGAAAATCCTGATATGGAGGAACTCAAATCCCGCCTGGACAGGATCGAATCATTGCTCCAGCGATTGCCGGAAATCCAGGCGGCTGTGTTTCTTCAAATGCAGGAGGAACTGGAGGACGCCCATAGGCGTGGGTTGAAAAGCAGTGACATCTGGGTCATTTGCCCGCCGGAGTCACGGTAAAGCCGATGGTCCGCTTTGGCTCAGCTGGGTCTTTGGAGACCGTGGTCAGCAGGAAATTCAACTGGCTGACGTGCTGGATCAGCGTGGCCATTTGGCCGTTCACATAGCCCCGGAAAACCATCAATACAGGCTCCTCATAGCCAATGTCGGTCACCTGCATCACGATGGACTGGCCAAAGTTTGTCAGCATCAACCCCACATCGTGCTCCTGATCCAGGTTTCTCTGGAAATCTAAAATGTACTTTCGGATAATTTCAAACTGCGTATCCGCAAAGCTGTCCGCCACAGGATTGTATGGCACAGCTGTAATGGCCGACAAATTGGGCAGCTGAATCTGGAAACCGTCCAAAAGTGTTTCCTCCCCCGCACATAGTCTATTCTTATACATTAGCACAGCTTAGGGCCATTTTCAAGCAGAAGGAGGTGAGCCTATGCGAATCCGAGAGCTCCGTGAAGCCGCCGGCTTCAGCCAGATGGACCTGGCCAGACAAATGGGCGTTTCAGGTCCCTCCGTGATCCAATGGGAGAAGGGCCGGACGCTGCCGACCGCAGACAAGCTGCCAAGACTGGCAGACCTGCTCGGCTGCTCCATCGACGCCCTGTATGGCCGGACCGGGCCGCCGGCGGCGCCCACAACCAGTACACAGGAAGGAGGTCATCCATGAACAACATCAAGCAGCTGCGGGAGGCCGCCGGCATGAAGCAGAGCGAGCTGGCCGACCGCATGAATGTCCGTCCCCCCACCGTCTTCAAGTGGGAAAACGGGATGGCCAATCCCACCATCGCCAACCTCATCCAGCTGGCGGAGATCTTCGGGGTCTCCCTGGACGAAGTGGTCGGCCGAAAAACCAATGCCCAGAAAGGAGGTGTCGTTGATGGAGAAAAAGCGTCCTACGTCGTTTGATGATCTGCCCCTGATCATGACCGTGGAAGACCTGGCGCCCATCCTGGGTGTCGGCAAGAGCACCGTGTATGAGCTGGTCCGCTGCGGCCGCATCAAGAGCCTGCGGATCGGCACACAGATCCGCATCCTCAAGCAGGAGCTGATCCAGTTCCTGGAGTCCTCGGACTCCCAAGTCAGCTAAACCATATCACAAAAAGGAGGGTACCACCATGCCGGAGGACTACAGCAATATCTATAAAATCGCTCGCCGGGCAGCGGGTCTGACCCAAGAATCAGCTGCTGAGCGACTGGAAATCTCCGTCGATAGTGTGCGGGCGTATGAGACCTACCAGCGCACACCGCCCAACGAAATCGTGGAGCGGATGGTCGTCTGCTTCCATGCTCCCCAGCTTGCCTACCAACACCTGCACGAGACAACCGGGCTTGTCTCTCGGATCATTCCGCAGTTGGAGCAGCGAAACATCCTGGAGGTCGCCATCCGGATCTACAATCGGATGCGCAACTTCTCTCAGGACTACTGCCTGGAACGCCTGATGGCCATTGCCGAAGACGGGCGGATCGATGACACCGAACGGCCGGAGTTCGACGAGATTATTGCAGAGCTCCGGAGCATCATCCAGTCAGGTCTGGAGCTGGAAATCTTCTGCTCACCAGAACCGGCCGCAAAAAAAGAACGCCCCGAGGCGGCAACCTCAAGGCGTTCGGTTCAGGGACTTGCGTCCGAGAACAACTGCAAATCTATTTTAACACAACCAGGCCGGAATGCAAGCCCCAGTTTTGACCGGGAGGGGGTGACCCGTCCATGATCACCTGGGGACTGGTGCTGGTCGGCATTTGCACACTCACCAGCGGACTCTTCCGGCTGGTGGATCGGATCGAGGGGAGGCGTTGAGGATGGACGTGACACCGGAGCGGGCGGACATGGGCCTGAGTACCCTCTGGACCACCCTGGAGCGGTTGATTGCGGGGGGATTCAGCGCGGATACCTGCCGATATGCCTATGCACAGTACACGGGGGCGCTGTTCCTGGCCTATTCGCTGGGCCTTCTGGACGAGGCAGAGCATGACCGCCGCTTCTTTGAGGCGCAGCGGACTTTTTACGATGCATTTGAGGTGTGAGGAATGGCTGAAAGTATCATAAAATCTGGCCGGCGGAAAGGTTTCACAACGGTTTTCCGGTCAGTGGCACAGGACCCACGAATTAGCCTGAAGGCTCGGGGCCTGTTCCTCCTGATGCAGTCGCTTCCTGATGACTGGTCCTATTCGATTTCCGGGCTGGCGGCTAAGGCCAACACTGGGAAGGACACGATCCGCTCCGCGTTGAAAGAACTGACGGACGTGGGCTATCTGGTCAAAGAGCAGGCTCACGACAGCGGCGGGAAGTTCACGCGAAACGTCTTTATCCTACAGGATGAGGCTCCTTCACCGTTGTCGGAAAACCCGACAACGGTGGGGTCATCTGAGGCACCGTCGTCGGGAAAACCGTCAACGGGAAAACCGACGACGGAAAAACCGTCAACGGATTTTCCGACACTACAAAATACAGAAGTACAGATACAGGATATAAATAACCCCCCTATATCCCCCCAAGGGGGGCGGCGGTCACGGCGGACCCATAAAGAGACGGCGGACTGGAAACCGGAACGGTTTGAGGCTTTCTGGACCTACTACCGCACCTATGTGCGCAATGAGGACCGCCAGGCTGCCATCCGTGCCTGGGACAAGCTGCGGCCGGACGATGCCCTGATTGCCAGGATCGGCAGGGCCCTGGAAATCCAGATCAAGTCCCCGGAATGGATCAAGGGCGTTGGAAGGCCTTATGCCAGTACATACCTGAACAACGCCCGCTGGGAGGACGTTGAGGGCCTGCCTCCCCCGCCGCCTGGTTCCCGGCCACCCAGGAGGGAGGTCTACGGATGGGAGTGAGCAGGGACAATGCAGCACGTCGAGAGCACGCGCTGGATGCGGAGCAAGCGGTGCTGGGCTCGTTCCTGATTGACCCCGGCGTCCAGCAGCAGCTATTTGCCCGTGTGCGGCCGGAGGATTTTTTGAGCCCAGCCAATCGGAAGATCTACACCACGGCTCGGGCGCTGTTCAGAGCTGGGGAGCCGGTGGACGGCGTCACTGTCCGGGATAAACTGGGCCAGGATTATACGGGCCCGCTGATGGAGCTGATGGAGATCACTCCCACCAGCGCCAACTGGGAAGTCTATGCCGCCATCATGCGGGACCAGGCAGCTCACCAGCGGCTGCGGGATCTGGCGGAGCAGGTGCTGGAGCAGCCCAATCTGGAAAGCTGCCGCCCTTATGTGGCGGACATGGGGCAGGTCTTGTCCGCAGGGCCGGAGACGGACAGCTGGACCATGCGGCAGATGGCAGACGATTTTTTCATTGGACAGGATCCGGACGCACCGGCTCCGAAGTACATCACCTATGGCCTGGACGTACTGGACAATGGAAGCTATACGGAGCTGGGAGACGTGGTCATCATCGGCGGGTACCCGTCCGACGGCAAGACGGCCCTGGCGCTGTCCATGGCCTATCACATGGCGGCAGAATACAAGGTCGGTTTTTTCAGCCTAGAGACGGACAAGCGTAAGATTCGGGACCGGCTGATGGCCCATATTGGGCAGATTTCCCTGGGCGATATCAAACGGCGCCGTCTGATAGACCCGGATTGGGTGGCTCTGGCGGCCAAGGGGCCGGAGATGGCCAAGCGGGATCTGACGGTGGTCCAGGCCGCCGGCATGACGGCCCCAGAAATTCAGAGCGTGGCGCAGGCCTATGGCTTCCAGGTCATCCTGATCGACTACATCCAGCTGGTGACGCCGGAGACAGACCGCCGGGCGCCCCGCAGCGAGCAGGTGGCAGAGGTGTCCCGGAGCTTCCACACCTTCGCCCAGCGGACGGGTACCCTGGTGGTGGAGCTGGCACAACTCACCCGGCCGGATAAAGGGACATGGCGGCCGCCTACCATGCAGGACCTGAAGGAGAGCGGCCAGCTGGAGCAGGATGCGGATATGATCGTACTGCTCTACCGGCCTGACCCAGAGGACAAAACACTGGACCAGAACGACAACCGGAGCCTCAAAATCGGAAAGAACAAGGAGGGCCGCCGAGGCACTTGGCTTCTGTCTTTTGACGGCGAACGACAGACATTCGCGCTTTTGGGGGCTGACGGCAAACCCCGCCGACGGCCCAGCGACCGGAAACGTCGGAAGCAAGACGAGGGCCAGCCTGGGCAGGTGGATTTCTGGGCTGATGGCGGAGAGTTCAAAGATACGCCATGGGGTCAGGAGGCGAGTGCGAAATGAACATCGGAGACGTGCTATATATCAGGCCGAATTTTTATACGGAATACATGGGCGGAAATGATGGCCCCCGACCGGCCCGGGTGGTCTACATCCACCCGCTGGCGCGGTTTTACGTGGTGGAGTTCCGGAGCGACCGGGACCTGCCCTGGCGGGAGACGTTTTTCCCCTACAACCGGCGGATCGCGGATATTGTGGACCGTTCTGCGCCGTATCTGCCGCATGAAAAGGAGCTTTTTGCATGAGAGCGATTGCGATTATGAACAACAAAGGCGGAGTGGGAAAGACCACCACCGCCATTGCCATGGCAGATATCTTGACCCGAGACTACAAAAAGCGGGTGCTGCTGGTGGACTGCGACGGTCAATGCAACCTGACAGAGTTTTTCCTGCCGGACTTTGATCCGGATCAGTCCCTGACCCTGCATCACATTTTGACCGGCACCGGGGAGCCGCTGTGGAGCGACAATGTGAAGCAAATCGGCGATTGCCTGCAGCTGCTGCCTGCCAGCCCGGATTTGTACGAGCTGGATCTCAAAGCGGTGCTGGAGTTCTCCGGTGACCGGCAGAGCGCCCGGCTGCTGGATTTCGTCCGGGCCGCCCAGGAAGACGGCCAGGCAGACTTCACGATTTTTGACTGTGCGCCCGGGTACACTTGTGCCAGTGTGGCGGCCATGATCGCCGCCGATGACGTGGTGATCCCCGCCGGCATGGATGGTTTCTCCTTTTTCGGCCTGCAGTCTATGGTCCGGCAGCTGCGTGCCCTGCATCGGACAGGAGTGCCGGTCCATATCGCCGGAGTGCTGCTGACCCAGTGGCGCGCCTCCGACGTGGTGCGGCAGGGAGAAGCACTTCTGCGGCAGTCCACCATCCCGGTGTTCGGCCAGGTAATCCGCCGGACTGAAAAGGTGCCGGAGAGCACCTTTGACCGGCGGCCGGTGACCCAGTACAGCCGGGGAAGCGCCGCCAGCGTGGACTACCGGCGCTGGGTGCAGGAGTATCTGGGGGGTGTGTTCGATGCCCTTTGATATCTCCAAGTTTGCCAAGGGCTTCGACGTGTCCGAATCGGACACGGAACTGCGGGAGATCCCGCTGGATAAAATCCGGGAGAATCCGGAGAATTTCTACCCGCCCCTGCCGGAGGATGAGGCGGAGTCCCTGCGGGAGTCCATTCAGGCCAACGGCCTGCTGGAGCCCCTGCTGGTGGTGGCGGACGGCGGTACATACCGGCTTGTCTCCGGCCACAACCGGCTCCGGGCCCTGCAGGACCTCCGGGGAGAATCCCTGGGCATGGAGTACAAGACAGCCCTGTGCCGGGTGCTACCGGATATGGACGCCGACCACGAGATCACCGCCATCATCGAGGCCAACCGGCAGCGGAAAAAGGCACCGGCCCTCCTGGCAGATGAGGCCCGGCGGCTGACGGAGTCGTACGCCCGGCGCAAGCAGGCCGGGGAGGATCTGCCGGGGCGCATCCGGGACCGGGTGGCGGCGGCCCTGGGCGTTAACTCGACCAAACTGGCCAATCTCAGCGCCATTAAAAACGGATTGAAAGATACGCAGCTGGTCGTCTGGTGGCAGACCGGTACCATGCCGGAGGCGGTGGCTCTGGAGGCGGCCAGAATGGATGCGGAAGAACAAGAGCATCTCCGACTCTGGCTGCTGGGGCACTATGAAAAGCCGACTCTTGCCAATGTCCGGATGTTTTCGGTGATCTGGGGCGGCTGCCGCCATGAGTGCCCGGAGGCGGGCGGGGCATTTTGTCCCAATGCAGAGGCCATATACCAGGAGGACTACCGGGACGGCAGCTGGCATGGCGCCGGCTGCTGCGCCCGATGCTTGGAGCGTGACACCTGTGAGGCCTGCTGCGACTATGCGGAGCGGAAGGAACAGGAGCCACACGAGGCCCCTGAGACACCGGTGTGTCCGCCTATGAACGAGGACGAGCCCGAAGATTGGTTGGATGCGCACCGGGATGAGCTGAAGGCCGCTGCCGCCAACTGGAAGGCCCAGCGGGAGGCGTTCGGCGCCCGCCTGCGGAAGGCCCGGGAGGAAACAGGACTGGACCGGGCGGCCTTTGCGGAAAAGTTGGGGCTCTATAAGGCCACATACTCCGCCTGGGAAAACGGCGCTCTGCCCGGCAGCGGACAGTTCCCGGATCTGGCCCGGGGGCTGGGTGTCAGCACGGACTATCTGTACGGCCTGACGGACGATCCTGCGCCATCGGAGGCCAGACAGCCCCAGCCGGAGGGGCAGCTGACCATCGCCGGGTGGATGCCCGGCAGCTGCAGCCCGGCGGAGCCGGGAGAGTTCGTGGTATTGGTGGATGTTGGCCCGATCAAATATTTTCGCACGTTTATGGGGTGGGATGGAAATGGCTGGCTGATGCTGCCGTCCCAGCAGGCGGCAGAAATTTCGCCCAGCTGGTGGCTGCGGCTGCCGCCGACGCCGGAGAAAGGAGAGACAGTATGATTCGATATATTTTTGATGAGGCGAAACATGAATTTGTGGCTGCGGCATCCGGGAGTCCAATGGATATCGCCTCAGAACTAGGGCTGCTGGTGGGGACATCTTACAATCTGATCCGTTCCCGCGATCCGCAAGCAGCCGAAGCTTTCAGAATGTTTCTCATTCCTGCTCTGATGCCGGGCAGCCCTGTTTGGGACAGGAAGAACGTTCCCGACCCACAAGAGGGGATCAAGATCGTGCGGGTAATGGATTTTGGTAAGGAGGGTGCTCATGAGTGAGCAAGCATTTGAGCGGAAAAAGGACTTCGTCAACCACGCTCTGAGCCGCTGTGTGGCGGCCATGTACCCCAACGTGTGCCGGGTGGCTTACCACATCCGGGACACCGACGAGGGCCTGCGGGAGACTGCCATGATCCACCTGGCCGGGGGCTACTCCCGCCGGGTGGACGTGACGGGGCTGGACCTGCCTGCCACGCTGGACGCCGTGCTGGCGGTGTTTCGGGAGGCGGCATGATGGCGCGGTACACGGGGCGCAAAAAGCAGCAGAAGATCCTGTACCGCATTGCCATCGTGGTGTGCGCGATCATCCTCTGCATGGTCCTTTGCCTGTGGGTGAGGGGGTGAGCCCATGCACATGACGGACGACGAAATCCGCAGCTCCATGCGCAAAGCTCAAAATCCTGCAGAGCAGGTCAAGGTCCTTGCGGAGCTGAACGCTTGCAGCGAGGCGGAGGTCCGCGCCAAACTGGAGGAGTTGGGCATTGCAGTCCCTGCTAAAAAGCCCAAGGTCTGGAAGTTCGACACAGACCGGGCCCGCCAGCTACTGGCAGAAGGCAGGACGGACCTTGAGGCCGCTGAGATGCTGGGGATCAGCAAGCAGACCTTTGGGGACTGGCGCCGGGCTATGGGGCTCCCTATCAATTCGGAGCCGCACCGGCCGGTCAGGCGGAAAAAGGCCGCACCGGGCCCTGGCCCGGCTGTGCCGGCCTCCAGAGAGCCCGGCACAATGACCGCTGCGCGCATGGCGGAGATCTTTGCAACACTGGCCCAATGGCATCCAGACGCCGCCGTATCCTTTGGCGAACAGGACATCCGGCGGGTGGAGCTGGTGAGCACCTACGAGGGCGCCGGAGAGCCAGTGCTCCGGGTACGAATTGAGTGAGGTGACAACATGACAACCATGGATTTTGGTGCCACACTGAACGCTCTCCGGAAACTGCATGTGGAGACCGGAAGTCTGGCCTGCCTGGGATGCGGGTACGAGCACAACTGCTCCACACATGGATGTGCCATTCTGCGTAATGCCATAGAGCACATGGAGGCGGCTCTTTCGAACTATGATAGCCTCTCTGCTCTGGTGGACCGTCTGGAGACGGAGCTGAAAAGTGAGATCCTATCAGCGGCCGAACTCCGGGCCAGGCTGGCGAACGAGTGGGTGAGCGTGGAGGAGAGGTTGCCAACGGACGAGCGTCCGGTTTTGGTATTCGTCGGTTATGCAGACACCATGACGGGATTTATTACCACTTCGTCCTATTTTTGCTTTGACGTAAATCCGCATTGGCAGTGGGATGGATTGGTCCGGGATAAGCAGCGGACTCTTTTCTGGATGCCCCTTCCCGCACCGCCTGACCGCCGCCCGCCGGAGGGAGATGAGGATCATCATGGCTGATCTGATTTGTTCCATGGCTTGCAAGCACCGCTCAAAGCGCCCCCTGCGGAAGTGGCGGAAGAAGGACGGAAGCCCGTGCTATGGGTGCACTCTGAAATATGTAACGATTTCCAGGGCGTTTGATATTGACGGCGACATTTGCGCCGTAGCTGGGGAAGAAAACATGGCACACTGCAATTTCTATGATCCAACAGATGAGAGTGAAGGAGATGGCACACCACATGACGTATTATAAAGCTTTCCGCACGCTTCCGCCGGAGCAGCTGGCCCGCCTGCTCCTCTGTCCAAACCAGACCGCCCGCCGGCTTAATCCAATCCCTTGTACCCAAGGTAAACCGGAGCACACCTCATGCGATCAGTGTATCGCGGCATTTTTGCTGACGGAGGTCGACCCTCGTGATGCTGCTCAGTGATAATGACCTCGCCACCATCCAGACTGCCCTGGACTCCCGGCTGGAGATCGAGATGACCCGGTCCCTCGGGGATCTCCGCATCAAAGTCTCCACGTCCAGGGCTCCGCCTGTTTGGCACCCGTTTTTGATGCTTGCCCGTCTGGAGATTTGGGACAGGCACATATATTCCACAAAGTGGTGCGTCAGTGCGGAGGAGGTGCGGCAGTTTGCGGGTAGATAATCAAGCTCTTTGGTACTGTGTGCGGCAGCGAGCTGGCCCACTCGTCAAAGAGTGCCGGGCACTGCGGCCAAGCTACAGCAAAACAGATACACCCGACATAAGACGGGAGAAGGCAGAGATCAAGCGCAACTCCGGAGACTCCAGTGTCTGCCGGACCCGGCGGGATCGGCTGGAGCTGCGGCTGGCGTTGTTTGGCAGCGATGGGATTTTTTACACACTAACCTTTGACCGAGAGCATGAGCCTCACAGTCTGGATGAGACGCGGCGAAAATGGAAGTCCTTCCTTTACCGGCTCCGGAGATGGAGTGGGAAACGAGAGATCGACTATATCTATCTCATAGAGGGACGGCACGGAGATCACCGATATCACATCCACGCTGTGCTTCGTGACAGCGACTTTCCTCCGGCCGTGGTGCGATACCTGTGGCCGTATGGGATCGATGTGGATGACCAGCCGCTGCTCAAGGGAGAAATGGACTCCTATTCCCGGCTGGCCGAATACATGAACAAGGAGCGGTCAGACGGCGTGATCATCCCGCTGGATAAAAAGCTCTGGGTGGTCAGTCAGTCTCTGCGGCGGCAGCTGCCGCCTTTGGAAAAGTGGAGAGATGAGAGCGGGATCATAGAGATTCCGCCGGGAGCGGTGGTCCTGCAGGAGCAGCCGCCATATCGGAACAGATTTGGGTGTTACACCTATGCAAAGTGGTTTTCACCGCCTTTTAATGAACGCGCGCGTGCGCGCGCGAACAATCTTGGAATAGAGTCAAATAAGTGAAGAAAGTGAGGGAGACCCATTGCGAACAGAGCGCGACTGTGCTAAACTGGTCACAAAGGACGGATGGGTAATCTGCCCGGACTGTCGCAGCATGAGGCTTATGCGCCTGCCATCCAACGGGCGAGTGCGTGGTTTCGTCTACTGCCGACACTGCAAGAGTGAAAAATATCTGAACATCGATTTGAGCCTGAGCCTTGAGCCTGAGCCTACGTGATCCGCAAGTGCGGTCAAGTGGCTCAGGCTTTTTGTTTTGCCCGGAGGTGATAGCCCGGGCCTGACGCCTGGGCGTGTCCGAATCTGACACATCTGCGGATAGAAAAGGGCAGGGAATGATATGGCTCGTGAGTTCGCAAAGGCATTTTACAAGTCAAAGCAATGGCAGCAGTGCCGTCGGGCGTATATCGCCAAGCGCCGGCTGCTGGACGGTGGCCTGTGTGAGACGTGCCACCAGGAACCTGGCTACATCGTCCATCACAAAATCGTCCTGACACCGGAGAATATTCGTGACCCGGAGGTGGCGTTGAACCACAGCAATCTCGCCTATGAGTGCAAGACCTGTCACGACCTCCACGAGGGCCACGGCGTTGGGTGGTCTCGTCCGTTGCTGTGTGGTTTCGATGGCAACGGCGAACCTGTAGATCTGCGGCAGCTCTGACCTGGGTACTCCCCCCCATCTTCGGGTCGGGAGTACCCCCTTGGAGGACCGATGGGGCGGAGGTAAATTACAGCGGGTGTGACGCGGGAGGGGGGTGTAGATATGGCCAAGAAACCCGGCAAGAAAGACCTGGGCCGCTTCGCGGCCGCCTATTTTGCGGCGGCTCCGGAAAAGCAGTCCATGTGCCTTCAGCTGATCTCAAATGCGGTGTTCATGGAAGAGCAGCTGACCAAATTGCAGGCCGAAATCCGGGAAAACGGCGTGGTTTCAGAGTACAAAAACGGCGAAAACCAGTGGGGTACCCGGAAGTCTCCGGAGGTCGATGTGTACAACTCGATGATCAAAAATTACACCTCGGTGATCAAGCAGATCAACGATATCCTGCCCGACGCTCCGTCCGCTGAAGATGAGCTCACGGCCTTCCTGAAGGCCAAGGGCGGCGGTGGCCGATGACCGACCTGGAACGCTATTTCACCGCCTTGTTGGACGGCAAGATCCCTGCCTGCCGGCGGATGAAACAGGTGGCGGAACGGCTGCTGGATGCCTTAGTCTGTCCAGGGGAATTCCACTTCGACCCGGACATTGCCGCGCGGCACATCGAGTTTATCGAGCGTTTCTGCCGTGTTCCCTCCGGCCGGATCGGTGAGCCTCTGCGCCTGGAACTGTTTCAGCGGGCCCGGCTCCAGGCTATTTTCGGCTTTGTGGACGACAACGACCTGCGCCAGTATAACGAGGCTCTCATCCTGGAGGGCCGCAAGAATGGCAAGACCACCGAGACCGCCGCCGTGGAGGTGGATCTGCTGGTGAACGACGGCGAGGGCGCACCCCAGATCTACAATCTGGCCACCAAACTGGAGCAGGCCAAACTGGGCTATGACGCAGTCAAAAAGATGATCTACCAGTCTCCCATGCTCTCCCGGCACCTGCGCCGCCGGGTGGCGGATATCTACAACCCCATGAACATGGGATTTATCAAGGCCATGGCCTCCAACACCTCCAGCCTGGACGGTCTGGACGTCCACGGGGCCACCATCGATGAGCTGGCAGCCATCAAGAACCGGGACATCTACGACCTGATCAAGCAGGCCATGGGCGCCCGGAGCCAGCCGCTGCTGTTCACCATCACCACCTGCGGCTTCATCCGGGGCGGGATCTACGACGCCCAGTACCAGTACGCCTGCGACATCCTGGACGGGAAGGCGGACAACCCCCGCTTCCTGCCTTTCCTGTACGAGCTGGACAGCCGGGATGAGTGGGACAAGCCGGAGTGTTGGGAGAAGGCAAACCCGGGCCTGGGTACCATCAAGAGCCGAGAGTACCTGACCCAGATGGTTCAGAAGGCCAAGGACGACCCCAGCTTCAAGCCCACCGTGATGGTCAAGGACTTCAACATGCCCCAGACCTCGGCCAGCGCCTGGTTGCGGTATGAGGAACTGAACAACGAGGCCATCTGGACCAGAGACCAGGAACTGCACTTTGACTATGCCATCGGAGGCTTCGACGCAGCGGACACCACGGACCTGAATGCGGCCAAGGCCATCTGTATGCGGCCGGACGATCCCCACATCTATGTCCGGTCCATGTACTGGATCCCGCAGGCGGTCCTGGACAAGCAGGAGGCGGAGGGAAACCGCCGGGAACGGGACAATGTTCCGTACTCCCTTTGGATCCAGCAGGGCTATATGCGCACCTGCCCCGGGAACAAGTGCGACAAGCGGATCTTTCTGGAGTGGTTCAAGGAACTGCGGGACACCGAGGACCTCTACACCCTGTTCATCGGCTATGACCCCTGGCACATCGACGACACCCTCCTGCGGGAGTTTCAGGGGGAATTCGGCCCCAACAGCATGATCCCTGTGCGGCAGGGGGTTAAGACCCTGTCCCAGCCCATGAAGGACCTGAAGGCGGACTTCCAGGCCCATCTGGTGGTGTACGACAACAACCCGGTGGACAAGTGGTGTCTCATCAACACCGAGGAGAAAGTGGACATCAACGGCAACTGCCAACCGGTGAAGTCCCTGGACCCCCGCCGGCGGATTGACGGGGCGATGGCCCTGCTGTGCGCCTATACCGTCCTCCGAGACAAAAAAGACCAGTATATCAACCTGAATTGAGGTGAGTATGTGGGGCTGTTCGAAAAGCTGTTTCCCCGGAAAGTGTCCGAGGCTGCGGTCTATACCTATTTCCGGACCCTGGGGGGCTATACCCCGGTGTATACATCCTTCGACGGAGGTGTGTATGAGATGGCCCTCACCCGTGCCTGTATCCACACCTTCGCCACCCATGTGAGCAAGCTGCGGCCGGTGGTGTCCGGGCCAGGGAGCACACGGCTGGACCGGGTGCTGGCCTACCGGCCTAACCCTTGGATGGACACCAAGAAATACCTGTACCGGCTGGCCACCATCTACAAGACGGAGAATACGGCATTCATCGTGCCGGTGTACAGCGATGAACTGATGCTCCGGCTGGAGGGCTTCTACCCCGTCCTGCCCAGCGAGGCGGCCATCGTGGAGCGCGCCGGGGTGCCCTATGTGCGCTTCCGGTTCCCCAACGCCGGAACGGCGGCGGTGGAACTGGACCGCACCGGGATTTTGAGCCAGATGCAGTACCGGGACGACTTCTTCGGGGAGGACAACCGGGCCCTCCGCCCTACCCTGGAGCTGGTGAATGCCCAGAACCAGAGCATCATCAACGGCGTGAAAACCTCTGCCTCTGTCCGTTTCCTGGCCAAGCTGGCCCAGACGCTGAAACCGGACGCCATCAACGCGGAGCGGGAACGACTGGTGAAGGATAACCTGGACCCATCCAACGCTGGCGGCGTGATGATGTTTGACGCCAAGTATGCCGACGTGAAGGAGATCACCACCAAGCCCTATATCGTGGACGACAAGCAGTCAGCCATGATCCGGGAGAGTGTCTTTGACTACTTCGGCATGAATGACGCTGTCCTGCAGGGCAAGTATACCCCGGATGAATGGGCGGCTTACTACGAAAGTCAGATCGAACCCTTTGCCATCGAGGCATCCCTGGTCCACACCAATATGGCTTACACGCCGGCGGAGGTCTCCAGAGGTAAGCAGATCGACTTCACTGTGAACCGGCTGCAGCACATGACCATGGTGGACAAGCTGAACACGGTGACCCAGCTCTTCGACCGGGGCATGATGACCATTGACGAGGGCCGGGAGGTGTTCCAGATGCCTGCCCTGGGCACGCCGGAGGCCCAGAAATATTACATCCGCCGGGAGTATGCGGAGGTGAACGCCCTGAACCGCCAGGACGGGGTGACAGACGAAGGGAGTGAAGGAGTTGCCAGTGATTCAGACCCGGGAGTACCGGGCAATGCCCCTATTGGTGCCGGCGGCGGCCAATAAGCGGTTTGACACCGACTTCTATGTGGAGGGGTATGCCACCACATTCGACGACCCATATGTGCTCCGTGAGTACGATGGGGTCCAGTACAAAGAGATTGTTGACCGCCACGCTCTGGACGGGGCGGACTTGTCTGATGTGATCATGCAGTACGACCATAGCGGCCGGGTGTTTGCCCGGACTGGCCGGAGCAATACTCTCCTGATCGTGCCGGACGACCACGGCTTGTTTATGGCGGCGGACCTGTCCAAAACGGAACAGGCCCGGTCCATGCACGAGGACATTTCCGCTGGCCTGATCACCAAGATGTCCTGGTCCTTTACTGTCCGGGAGGACAGCTATGACCGGGAGACGCACACCCGGCGCATCCTATCCATCCGCAAGGTCTACGACGTGTCCGCGGTGTCCATGCCCGCGAACCCGGCGACCGAGATATCCGCGCGCTCCTGGCTCGACGGAGTGATCGAGGCAGAGCGGCAGGAGCGGCTGGCGGCCCAGGCCGCGGCGCGGAGAAAGAAAATTATTCGAATTTTACTGGAGGCAGAACCATGACTAAGAAATACGAACCCAAAAAGATCGGCCTCGCAATGGAGGCCGCCCACACTCGCCGCCACCCCAGCAAGCTGTCTGGAATCGGTTTGCAGTTCTTTGCCGCCCCGGCGGACCGCCTCGCCGAGATCGAGGCCCGACTGGCGGCCATCCCCGCCGAGCTGGAGAAGGAGGGCGCTGACCTGGATGCCCTGGAGCAGGAGGTCAGATCCCTGAAAGAGGAGCGTAAGCAGCTCACTGACGCTGCCGAGCGCCGTGCCGCTATTCTGCGGGAGGTCGGCTCCGGCGTCAGCGGTCAGGTGACCCGCACCTTCCAGGTCCCTCCCAAGGAGCAGCGCACCTTTGGCGTGGACACCCCGGAGTATCGCTCCGCCTGGCTGAAGAACCTTCAGGGAAAGCCCCTGGACGCGGAGGAGCGGGCGGCGGTGACCGCCAGTGCGGCCATCCCCACCCAGACCATGAACCGGATCATCCACCGCCTGGAGCTGACCCCCATGATTGCGGCAGTGGACGTGACCTACATCCCCGGCAACGTGACCTTCCCCATTGAAGGCACCGTCAACGCCGCCAGCTGGGTGGCCATGGGCAGTGCTGCCACCGACAGCGGCGATACCATCAGCTCCATCACCCTGGCAGCCTACAAGCTCATCAAGACTGTGGAGATCACCGCTGATGTGATGGCCATGGGCATCGACGCCTTCGAGACCTGGCTGGTGGAACGTCTGGCTAACAAACTGTCTGTGGCTGTGGATGCATCCATCTTCACCGGAACCGGCAGCAGCCAGGCCACCGGCCTGCTGAAATCCGGGGAGATCACCCAGACTGGCACCTTCACCAAGGCAGCCATGACTTACAAGGATCTCCTGACCATCATCTCCACTCTGCCCACCCAGTACCTGACAAACGCATCCTTCGCCATGCCTCGGGCCCTATTCTATAAGGAGGTACTGGGCATCACTGACACCAATGGAAATCCTGTGGTGGTTGCCGATCCCCAGGCTCCGGCCAAGTTCAATATCCTGGGCTACCCCGTTATCGTGGACGACAACTGCACGGCAGACAACCTGCTCTTCGGCGACTTCAAGGAGGCCTACAAGTTTAACTTTGCCCAGGCTCCCGCAGTAGAGAGTGACAAGTCGGTAGCCTTCCGCTCCGGCTCCACCGTCTACCGGGTCATGGCCCTGTGTGACGGCAAGCCTGCCGACAAGAAGGCTGTGTGCCTGTTCACCCGAGCAGCGGCTTGATCGACATATCACTGAAATGTGGATGGGCGGCCCCCCGGCCGCCCATCTGGAGAGGAGGTAGTCCCCGTGCTGACCGTCCAGGATCTGCGGGCTTATCTGCGCCTGACCAGTGACAAATTGGACCAAGAGATCCAGGATACCATGGACGCCGCCAAGCTGGACTTGGCTTCGGCCGGAATGAACGATGTGGACAATGCCCTGGTGGATATGGCCATCAAACTGTACGCCCGCTGGAAGTTCAACTATGCGGATAAGGCGGATCAGTACCGCAGGGACTACCAGGAGCTGAAAGCGGCTCTGGCCCTGGTTTATCCCCAAGGCGAGGAGGATCAGAATGTGTGATTTTGACACGCCGGTGAAACTGATCGCTGTCACGGTCACAGGCCGGGATGACATCGGCAACCCCATTCGGAAGGAGACAGTCACAGCGGTCTGGGCACAGCTGAAAAGCATAACCCGAGCAGAGTTCCAGGCCGCCGGAGCCATAGGTCTGAAGCCCTCTATGCTGGTTGTGGTCCCGGAAGCGGACTACAACAGCGAAACCCTGGTGGAACTGGATGATGTGCGGTATACCGTGTACCGAACATTTCTGGCCGGCGAGAACCGGGAGCTCTATGTGATTGGGAAAGGAGGAGAGGCGGATGTCAGTAAGGGCGGATAGTCTGGCAGATGCCATTGTGGAATCCCTGGAGGAGTATGCCGGGCAGGTCGCCGACACGGTGAAGCAGGCGGTAAACCAGGTGACAGACGAGTGTCTGCAGGAGATCCGTCAGAAGTCTCCCAAGGACACCGGGGACTACCGGAAGGGATGGAAAAAGAAGAAAGCCTTTGAGAATGGCTCCCAGCTGCGCAACGTGATCTACAATGCCACTGACTACCAGTTGACCCATCTGCTTGAGAAGGGACACGCCAAAGCCGGCGGCGGCCGGGTGGCCGGAATTCCCCATATCGCCCCGGCAGAGGAACATGCTGCAAGCTCCCTGGAAGAGAAGATCCGGAGAGGGGTGTCAGGCGGATGACGCTGCAGCAGCTGAAGACCGTATTGGATGAAACTGGCCTCCCGTGGGCCTATCGTCAGTGGGAGGAAGGAGAAGCCCCACCCCTCCCCTATGGGGTATTCTACGCCGGGCGCAGCAATCCGTTTGGAGCAGACGGCGTAGTCTACTCTGCCAGCCAGCAGTATACGCTGGAGCTCTATTCCCGGGACAAGGACCCTGCGTCCGAGACCGCAGTGGAAACTGCCCTCACTGCCGCTGGGATCTTCTTCGCCAAGGATGAAGCCTATATCACAAGTGAGCGCATGAACGAAGTGATTTATGAGATTGAGGTGTGAATCATGGGAAACAAAGTGAAATACAACCTGAAAAATGTCCACTACGCCCCTATGACGGCGCCGGGCACCGCTACCTCTTGGCCTACCTATGGCACACCGGTACCCTGGCCCGGTGCGGTGGAGATGTCCCTGGAGCAGCAGGGCAGCATCAGCAAATTCTATGCGGATGGCATCACATACTGGCAGGCCGCAAAAAACAATGGCTACGAGGGTGACTACTCCTCTGCGATGGTCCCGGATTCGTTCCGGGAAGATTGCCTGGGAGAAGAGCTTGAGGAGACCGACAAGGTCTATCTGGAAAAGGCGACCGCTATCGGAACGGCATTTGCCCTGCTGTTTGAATTTGACGGAGACGCGTCCGGGATCAAGCATGTGCTTTATAACTGCACCGCCACCCGTCCCCCCATTGAGGGCAAGACTGCCGAGGAAGAGATTGAGCCGGACACGGAGACCCTGACGATCTCCGCTGCCGCTCTGCCCAACGGCTATGTGAAAGCCAAGACTGGAGACGAGACGACCTCCACGGTGGTAAACAGCTGGTTCGAAGAGGTCTACACGCCCACCGCCTCATAAGGAGATGCCATGGTAAAAACATTGACGATTGACGGCCGGCCAGTGACCTTCCGGGCCACGGCTGCCGTCCCCCGGCTCTATCGCATCAAGTTTCGCCGGGATATCATGCAGGACATGGATGCGATCCAGAAGGCGCTGAAAAAGGCTGAAGAGAGCGATGACTCCGGCAGCAACATTCCGCCCAGTATGCTGGATATGTTTGAAAACATCGCGTACATCATGGCCCGCCACGGAGATCCCGAGAACACCCCGGCCTCCCCTGATGAGTGGCTGGAGCAGTTCAATACCTTCTCCATCTACGAAATCTTCCCGCAGATCCTGGATCTGTGGGGGCTGAATATGGAGACCCAGGCGGCGCCTAAAAAAAAATAAGGCCGACCGCCCGGGAGCTGAACACACCGATCTTCCTGCTCCGGTGTGTCCAGCTGGGAATCAGTCTTCGGGATCTGGACTTGCTGACCATCGGCATGGTCAACGATATGTACACAGAGCAGGCAAACGACGAATACAAATACCCCTTTGTGGCCACGCAGGCCGACTTTGACCGCTTCTAGGAGGTGATTCAGTTTGGCAGACCGGATCAAGGGAATCACTGTTGAAATCGGCGGAGAAACCACTGGTTTGAAAAAGGCTCTCCAGGGCGTCAACAAAGAGATCAGCAGCACCCAATCCCAGCTGAAGGACGTGGAGAGGCTGCTGAAGCTGGACCCTTCCAACACCACTCTGCTGGAGCAGAGGCAGCGCCTTCTGTCTGAGGCCGTGGATGAGACCAGCACCAAGCTGGAGGCGTTGAAGGACGCGGAGCGGCAGGTCCAGCAGCAGTTCCAGCGCGGGGAGGTCTCCCGGGAGCAGTACGAGGCACTGCAGCGGGAGATCATCGCAACCGAGCAGCAGCTGGACAGCCTGCGGGAAGCTGCCTCCCGGAGCAATGTTACCATGCAGCGGATCGGCCAGGCCGCCCTGAACGTATCCGAGGGCGCCACAAAAGTGGCTGATGCCACGAAACCTCTGACCACAGCGGTCCTCGGCCTCGGTGCGGCTGTGGTATCTGCCGTACCGGCCACGGAGGAATACCGCACCGCGCAGGGCAAACTGGCCAGCGCCTTTGAAGCCGCCGGCTTCAGCGCGCAGGCCGCACAGGAATCCTATGAAACCTTTTACAAAATTTTGGGCGATGCAGACACCGCCACAGAGGCGTCCCAGCTCCTTGCCCAGCTGGCTGAGCGGGAGGAGGATGTGGCCGAGTGGGGCAACATCGCTGCCGGCATAGCAGGCACCTTCGGCGACGCCCTGCCGGTGGAGAGCCTGATTGAGTCCGCCAATGAGACGGCCAGGGTCGGCCAGGTGACCGGCACACTGGCCGACGCCCTCAACTGGGCTGGCAAGGTAGGCGAGGACGAATTCAATGCGATGCTGGCCGACTGTTCCACAGAGAGCGAGCGCAACCGGCTGATCATGGAGACATTGGCTGATACATACTCGGGAGCGGCGGATGCGTTTTGGGACAACAATGCGGCTCTAGTGGAGAACCGGGAGGCATCGTCGGAGCTGCAGGCTCAAATGGCAAAACTGGCGTCGAGCATCCAGCCGGTCATTACCTCGGTGACGAAGCTGGCAGCCCAGTTTCTGGGCTGGTTCAATGATCTGTCAACTGGTCAGAAAACTGCCATCGCGGCGCTCCTGGCCATCGTGGCGGCCATCAGCCCGGTGGCCACAGCTGTCGGGACCGTCTCGTCTGCCATTGCCATTTTCACAGGCGCCGCGACTACCGGCTCCACTGCGGCAATGGGGCTTGCGAAGATCATGACCTTTTTGACCGGCCCGGCCGGCATCGTGGTGGCGGCCATCGCCGGGATCACAGCGGCGGTCGTCCTGCTTTGGAACAACTGTGAGGGCTTCCGGGATGCGGTCAAGGCGGCCTGGGCGGTCATCCAGGAGGCGTTCCAGGCATTCCTGTCCTGGCTGCAGGAGACCTTTGCCCCGGTCTGGACGACCCTCATCACCACTTCCCAGACGATCTTTCAAACCTTCCAGGAGGCCCTCTCGGTCGCCTGGGAGACCATCACATTCCTGTTTCAGACCTTCCTCATCTTCCTACAGGAAGTCTTTGGTGTCAGCTGGACGGATATTCTCACAACGCTGCAGACCGTGTTCAGTTTGTTCGGCACCGCGATCCAGACTGTCATTCAGGTCATCACCACGGTTTTCCAGGGCCTGATCTCGTTCCTGAGCACGGTCTTTCTGACGGCCTGGCAGTCCCACTGGACCAATATCCAGAATTTCTTCTCGGCGTTCAAGGACAGCATCACTGGTATCATCAATGGGATCAAAGCTGTCTTCCAGGGTGTGATTGATTTCATCACAGGCGTTTTTACCGGCGACTGGGAACGCGCCTGGCAGGGCGTCCAGGATATCTTCAAGGGGATCTTCGACGCACTGGTGGATATCGTGAAGATTCCTTTGAATGGTGTTATTGACATGATCAACAAGGCCATCGGATTTATCAACACACTGATTTCCGGCATCAACAAAACGATATCTGTCCTAAACGCCCTGGGCGCAGGTCTGCCCAAGATCCCGACGATCCCCACGATTGAGTACCTGGCCAAAGGCGGTGTGCTGGAAGCCGGCAGCGCTATCGTGGGTGAAGCCGGGCCGGAGCTGCTGTCCCTGGTAAACGGAAAGGCCCGGGTGACGCCGCTCACTGAGGCGGGTGGCTCCGGTGGAAGCATCCAGGACGGTGGTGCAGCCGCAGGCTATCAGCAGACGCTGAACTTCTACACGGCGGCCATGACGCCCGCCGAGGTGGCCCGGCAGACCCGGAATGCCACCCGGAAAATGCTGGCGGGGGTGAGAGGATGAGGATCGTCTGTGAAAGAGCCGGCCGCTCCATCACCTTCGCCCATACCCGGCCGTACTGGCTGCAGTCTGTGGAGGGCGTGGGAGAGGCCGACTTCGACGTCAGCAGTGAAAAGGCCTCCGGCATGGATGGGGAGATCTACAAGGGCGCCACGGCCAACAAGCGGAACATCGTCATCAAGGCCACGGTGATCCCGCCAGCGGGCACGACACATGATCAGATCCGGGAAGAGTTCTTTGCCCTCTTCGTCCCGCGGGAGACCGGGACACTCACCTTCTACGACGGTGAAAAGGTTCGGGTAATCGACTACAAGACAGAAAACTGCGAGTTCGATCTGGATGGGCAGTTCCGGGATGTGACAGTCTCTCTGATCTGCCCGGACCCAGTTTTCAAGGCGGCCCAGGATGAGCGCACCGAAGTGGCGGAGATCGAGGGCTTGATCGAGTGGCCGCTGGAACTCTCCAATCCCTTTGAGGTCAGTCTGAAGCACGATACCCTGATGGCCACGATCCAGAATTCCAGCAGTGTCAGCCGGGGTCTGACCGCAACCTTTACCGCCACTGGAGAGGTGACCAACCCAAAACTGATCGAAGTGAACCGGCAGTTGTCCTTCCGGATCCTGACAACGCTGCACAACGGGGACGTGCTGGTGGTGACTACTGGCCCGGGCAATAAGCGGGTGAAGCTGATCCGGGACAATGCGGAGACCAACATCAACAACTGCTGGGAGTTTGGCGGGACCTGGCTGCAGGTAGAGCCAGGGGAGAATGTTTTCACCTACGAGGCGGAGAGCGGCGCTGCGGCGCTGTCTGTGACCCTCGCGTCCACCCCGCTGTACTGGGGAGTGTAGCCTATGGAGCTTTACGTGTATGACCGTACCGCCGGCCTGGTGGATGTGCTGGAGCAGACCACCAGCGTCCGGTGGCGTCGGCGATATTTTGAGCCGGGAGAGGTCGAGGTCCACGTCCCGGCCACCCGGACCAACTGGGAGCTGCTGGCCGAAGGCCGGATCCTCCGTCGGACGGACCGGGACGAGGCCGCCATCATCGAGCAGATCGACATCAGCGAGGATGACCTGGCGGTCTCCGGGCGGATGCTGTCCTCCCTGCTGGAGCGGGCAATCCTGTCCACCTGCTATACCCTGAGGCTGCCCCCGGAACAGGCCATGCTGGCTCTGATCCCGGAGGGCACCCGGGTGGTTCCGGAGCTGACGGCTGCCCAGGCCGCCGGCGTCGGCAGCCAAGACAGCATCGAGATGCAGGCTACCTACAAAAACTTGCTGACTGTGGAGGAACGCCTGGCCCGGGCCTCCAATCTGGGCTTCCGGGTATTGTTTGAGCCAGGAGTTATGACCTTCCAGGTGTATGAAGGCGTGGATCGGACCGTCCAGCAGAACCAGCGTCCCTTTGTCCTGTTCTCCGACGAATTCGGCAACCTGACGGCTCCCCGGTACACCAAGACCTCAAAGAACTACCGCAACCGGGCCTATGTGGCCGGCGCTGGTGAAGGTGCTGAGCGGGAAGTGGTTCTGGTAGACCTTTCCGCCGGCGAGGAGGTTCGAGAACTCTATGTAGATGCCAGGGACATCCAGCGGGAGGAAGGAACCACCGACGAGGAATACCAGGCGCTTTTGGAGCAGCGCGGGCTGGAGCAGCTGGCCGCTTGTGTCAAGGTAGAGTCCTTCGAGGGGGACGGCGAGGACGTGGAGAACTTCCAGTATCGGGTGGACTGGGATCTGGGCGACCTGGTGTCTGTGCAGTATACCCGGCTGGGGATCACCATGCACGAGCGGATCACCGAGGTGGAGGAAGTCTACGAGAACGGCATCTTCACCTTCACGCCCACATTCGGCTCCCCACTGCCGGAGACTTTAGACTTAGGAGATGATACCGAATGAGCGAGAGCAGCGGCTTTTTCATATCCCAGGGCGGTGACCGCAAGTACACCACAGACTGGCTGGCCAAGTACATCAACGCCCTGGTGACCACAGGCGTGTATAACGACGAGTGCGGCGTCACCGCAGGAACAGGCATGACCGTCTCCGTGGCCGCCGGCCGGGCCTGGATCGAGGGCTACCTGTATCTGCTGGACGCACCCAAAGCGCTCATCATTTCCAATGCGGACGCCAGCAATGGCCGGAAGGATATCGTGGTGCTCCGACTGGACTTGACCACACGCACCATCACCGTCCTAGTTGTCGAAGGCACACCCAGCGCGACGCCGGCCGCGCCGGCGATCACCCGGACTGCCGACGTCTACGACCTAGAGCTGGCGGAGATCTCCATCCCTGCCGGCACCTCGGCCATCACACAGGCCCTGATCACAGACAAGCGGCTGGATGATACGGTGTGCGGGATCACGGTGAGCACAGTGCAGCACATCCCCACCGCTTCCTTCCTGGAGCAGATGCTGGCGGAGTTCAACGACTGGTTCCTGGACGTCAAGGGCCAGTTGAGCACAGACGTTGCCGGCAACCTCCTGCAGATGATTCAGGCCCTGTCCTACACCATCGAGTTCGAGGCTGGGGACTGGACAGTAGGGGACAGCGAATGCACCATCACCATCCCGGCCATCACCCACGGCATGGCTGGCGATGTGGTAGACTGCAAGGCATTTGCGCTTGTGTCGGGGGTGTACGAGGCTGGTGCATGGGCTGCCTTTGAGACCTACGCCACCATTGACGCCAGCAACGTCATAACGCTGCATTACCCCGGCTCCAGCGGGTATGCCGGCCGGGCGGTGCTGTCTGCATATGAGACCAATCCCTTGGCCTGAGTGGCAGACAACTCTCTGCCCCGGGTCAGCGCCGGCCACCCAATCCCCAGCCCCGTACCACAAACCTTGCAGGGAGCGCCAAACGGCCGCCTTCCGGTTGCCCTACGTGACAACCAGCCGGGCTGGGACACCCCTGCACAGCAGGGCCGAGAGGGGCCTCCCCTCTTTGGCCGGCGCTGACCTGGGACAGAGGAGTCATCACAATGGATTACGCAGCATACGAGGCGGACCGCAAAAAGCTGGCCGCCAGGATCGTGGCCGTCCGGCAGATCATCCAAGACACCACGGACCCCCAGGAGCGCATCCGCCAGACGGAGCGGCTGCGCATCCTCCAGGGGATGTATAGGGACACTCTGGACAACCTGGAGCGGCTGCGGCCGCCCCAGGAGAAACACCGGAAGGAGCGGCACCGAAAGATCTCTTTGGACGCCTTCTCCTGGGACTTCCTGGAGCGGACCAAAACCACCTTTGCCGACCTGGAGGGGACCACCTGGCAGGCGGCGGAAGCGGGCGGCCTGACGGCCAAGCAGGCTGCCGCCCTGCAGAAGGTCCTCCAGCGGGCGGTGGAGAAGCTCAGCGACCGACAGCGGGCCTACTTTTTCGCCCATGCGGACGGGCAGACCCTGGCCAAAATTGCGGAAACCTACGGCGTCAATGTCAGCACGGTCAGCCGGACGGTTGCCCGGGCGGAGAAGATCCTGTACCACACCATCTGCGCCCATGCGTTCGTGGGGGAGTGCATCTCCCCGGACGGTGTGGACCTGCTGCGGCTGGCCACCCGGGCCAACCTGCTCACCCTCCGCCAGCGGGAAATGCTGTATTTCCTGCTGACCGATGGGGTCAGCATCCGGGAGATCAGCGAGATCGTCCACCGCAACCGGAGCACCGTCTGCCGGAGCAATGCTGCGGTCCTGCGAGGCTTTGCCGGCGTCTGCCTGGACATGGCGGAGGCCGTCCCACGGAAGATCGCCCGGTCGGACTGGCCCGGCGGCTCCGAGGCGGAGATCGCCGCCATGCTGGGCCTGCCCAAGGGGTTTTACTATCGATTCGTCTGCCGGGATGAGCGGGTGGGGCCCTACACCCGATATGAGTATGAGATTTTGGCCCGCCGGGGCATGACGGTGCGGGAGGCCGCGGCAGACCTGGGGATCTCCCAAGGGACCGTCAAGCGGTATTGGCAGCGGTACCCGGACGCGGATCTCTCCCGGTTGCACAAACCTGTGCCCTATTCGCCGTCCGCGCCCCGATATGTAGAGGGGACACCCTCCATCCGTAAGGCGCTGGCCACGCTTTCCAGCAATGGCAACACCATCGGGGACGCCGTGTCGGCGGAAACATATCGCAAGATGCTGCGGATCAGCGGGGGTGAGGCGTGATGCTTTTTGTCCATAAGAAGAGTCGCGGCGTGCTGCAGACCACCAGCCGGCCGCCGGGCCTCTCCCCAGCAGAGTGGTGGGAGGTCCGAGAGCACACCGCCCTGGGGCGGAAGCTCCTAAAATACTATCCCTGCTTTGACACTGTGACCAACAGGGACGGGGCCCTGCTGGATATCACCCGCTGGGGCAAGCGTCGGATGAAGAGACTGGATCGGGGCGGGCCTGCGGATCCCAAGCGGGACTGGCGGCACCGCCATGATAAAACATCCAGATATTACAGGAGGAAATGCGAATGAGTTTTTTCACAAAGAGCTGGAAATTTGACGGGGTCCAGGCGGCCTTTGTCATGCGGGGCAGCCAGAACGGCCGGTACCTGGTGAAATTCGAGCGGGAGTTCGCCTCTCTGGAGGACATCGAGGGCATCAACTGGGCCCAGCCCGCCATCGAGCACACCAATCCCCAGTGTCCGGACGAGTTCGGCCTGCCGGCGGGCTATGGGTTTACCGTTGCGGGGATCACCTACGACAGCAAGACCAAGAGCTACACCGTGGAGCTGCAGGTGGCGGATCAGTTCCTGGGGGACGTGACTCCCTACCAGGAGCAGATCGCACAGCTGGAGAGCGAGGCGGCCGAGAAGGATGCTGCCATCGCTGAGAAGGAAGCTGCCATCAAGGCCCTGGAGGCTGGCGGTACCGCCGAGGCCGTGAAGGCCGATCTGCAGGCCGCTTATACGGAGGGGGTGGAGAGCAATGGCTGATATCGTCACCATGGCCAAAGACGAGTTGCGGGCCAAGGGCAAGGCAGACGCCGCGGCGCTGGCCGCCCGGGCCGTGTCCGGCGAGGCAAATGACCAGGAGCTGTTGGACAATCAGTCTATGATCCCCACCTGGCGCTCCAGGGACTTCTCCCAGGTACCTGTTGGAACGCCTTACCAGTGGGAGGGCGTGATTTACAAACTGCTACAGCAGCACGATGCCACTGGAAATGAGAGCTGGACCCCGGACACGGTGCCGGCCCTGTGGGCGGCAGTCTCCAAGCCCGGCGAGACCGGCACTGCGGACAATCCCATCACGGCCGCCCGGGGGATGGAATACCAGTACGGCCTCTACTACCTCGACCCGGAGGACAGTCAGCTCTATCTCTGCACCAGGACCGGTGAGGCGGAGGGCGGCAAGGTCATCCTCCAGTACCTGCCCCATGAGCTGATCGGGCAGTATTTTGAGGAGGCGGGCCAGTGACATCGGAGGTCATCTGTGCGCTGATCGCCGCGGTGGCCACCGTGGTAGCAGCCCTGGCGGAGCACCGGAGCCGGCAGAGCGCCAAACGGTCGGAGATCCGGGCGGCCCGGCGGGAGAAGGAGAGCCGGCTGGCCATGGATCTGATGTACGCCAACTGCTCCTTGTCCCTGACCACCGCCAAGAAGCTGGCGGGAATGCACACCAACGGCGACGTGGAAGAGGCCATGGAGGCCGCCAGAGCCGCCCAGGAGGCATATCAGGACTTCGCCCGGGACGAGGCGGCTCACCAATTTTCTAAGGTTTAATACCCGGCCGATGGCCGGCATTTTGAAAGGAGTACATAAAACAATGAAGGATCTGGAAAAAACTCTGCTTGACTACACCAAAGGCGAGAAGACCCTGGAGGAGACCAACGAGGCCCTGAAGGAGATGGGCAGCAACCTGACGCTGAACCCCGCCCGGAACCTCTTCTCCGCGCAGGAGCTTATGGAGACCCATGTGGGCGAGACGCCGGACGAAGCCAACGGCTGGGGCATCATGGACCACGGCGTTGGCTGCCTGGAGAAGGTCCATGTAGTGGACGGGCGCACCGTGGATGTGAACATGGGCGATGAGATCGCCTTCGTCTACATGGCGGGCAAGCGCTACCGCCTGCGGGGCGACGTGCTGATCGAGGAGGGCTGAGGTGGAACTGCTGAAAAAGCGGCTGGCGAACCTGCTGGCTGTTAAGAGCATCGTGACGATTGTACTCACCTGCGTCTTTGCCTATCTGACCTGTACCGGCGGTGTGACCGCCGAACAGTTCCTGACGGTGTTCACCGTGGTGATCGCCTTCTACTTCGGCACTCAGGCGGAGAAGCGGAGTCAGGCGGCGGTGTCCGAATCGGACACGCAGCAGACGAATCAGGTGGCGTGATATGAGGTACATCGTAACGGCACAGAGCGGCCTCAACATCCGGACGGGGCCGGGCACGAACTATGATAAGACTGGCGGATACTCTTACGGCGCTGTGGTGGCCGTGGAGGCCACCCGTGATGGCTGGGGGCAGACGGACCGGGGCTGGGTGTCCATGGACTACCTGCGGCCCGTGGAGGCCGCTGACGAGGGCCTGGTGACCGATACCGGGCTGCGGATCATCCAGGACATCCTGCCCGCCGGCGCCAAAAACCGGCCGGGCGGCAGCAATCCGGACACCTATATCACCATCCATGAGACCGGGAACTTTGCTAAGGGCGCCGACGCGGCAGCCCACGCGGCATATCTGCGGGGCAGTTCCGCCCAAGCGGCTCCGGTGAGCTGGCACTATACCGTGGACGACCACGGAATTTACCAGCACCTGCCGGATGGCGAGCGGGCCTACCACGCCGGGGACGGCGGCAGCGGCCCGGGCAACGCCACCAGCATCGGCATTGAGATCTGTGTGGATGCCGGCGGGAATTTTGAGCAGGCCAAGGCCAACGCGGCGGCGCTGGTGCGGCTGCTGATGGCCAGGCATGGCATCCCGCTGGACCACGTGGTCCAGCACAACCACTGGAACGGCAAGGACTGCCCCAAGACGATCCGGGCCACAGCAGGCGCCTGGGAGGCGTTCCTGGGCCTTTGTGATGGAGAGGAGTCCCAGGACACGGACCCGGAGCTGGAGGCCGCTGTGGACGCGCTGGCGGCCGCGGGGATCATCAACAGCCCCGACCGGTGGAAGACGCTGGACTACACGGCCAACACGGTGCGGCTGCTGCTGATCAAGATGGAGCAGTATCTGGTAGTCAACAGGGCATAAAGTGTATAGGCGTTTCATAATTATATGCTGAAATAAGCATCACCCCCAGAGAATCTCTGGGGGTGACGTTTATTTTGCTGATGAGATATTACTAATAATCTGGTTGCTTTCAGCAAAAGCAGATGGAGGCTCTATTTTGGCCGGGAAACTGAATGCTTCAGGAGCCGGATCCAATTCCCCTACATCAGCTAAAATCTCCTCCAGATTGTACGAGGCATACACCTTCTGAATTTCTGCGATATCCATAGGGTTTCCTCCTTTCAAATTACTGCCGGCAAATGTTAATAAATGCCTTTCCGTTTTGGTTTTCTATTATTTTTACAGCCGCTGTGGAAGCAAATGTATGCACATAGCAATGGTGCACACTGAGCACGGCATCTTGCAATCGCTGATCTGCCTCCAAGTCTATTATATGCAATCCGATGCTTTTGCAAAAGCTGGCATCAAAATGTCGGGCGTGCGCTTTGGAAT
>DWZJ01000012.1 GCA_019118245.1 Candidatus Oscillibacter excrementigallinarum | reverse complement strand
ATCATGAACACCATCTACCAGATGAGCGTGGAGGCCGCGGAGGAGTACGGCCTGGGCTATAACCTGGTGGCAGGCGCCAACATCGCCGGCTTCAAGCGGGTGGCCGAGGCCATGATGGAGCAGGGCGTATTTTGAGGACACGCGATAAGGGCATAGCGACCAAGGGCACACTGCGCGGGATCCGCCAAGGGGTGCGGACCCCGCGCATTTTTGCTATCAAAAATCAAAAACGAGGGGAGACTTTATGGAGCAGAATCTGGACAGAGCGGAAGCAATCATCGAACAGTATGGCTGCGAGCAGAGCAATCTGATCGCGATCATGCAGGAGATCCAGGGGGAGTATAAGTACCTGAGCGAAGGCGCGCTGACCCTGATCGCGGAAAAGCTGGGCATCAGCACAGCAAAGGTGTACAGCGTGGCCACCTTCTACGAGAACTTCTCGCTGGAGGCAAAAGGCCGGCACATCATCAAAGTGTGCACAGGCACGGCCTGCCACGTGCGCAAATCCGGCCCCATTTATGACGCCCTGCGGGAGGCCCTGGGGCTGACCGGAAAGAAAAAGACGTCGGCGGACGGGCTGTTCACGCTGGAGACGGTGGCGTGCCTGGGCGCGTGCGGGCTGGCGCCGGTGATGACCCTGGATGGTGAGGTCCATGCGAAGATGACGCCGGAGGCCGCTCTGGCGCTGGTGGAGGAGATCCGGAAGAAGGAGGGCGCTGCACAATGACACAGGTAAAACTGACACGGGACAGCTTCCATGTGTTCCAGGCCAACGCCCGGAACGCGCTGAAGCAGAGCCAGCAGGTGCCCTCTGTGCTGATCTGCGCCGGCACCGGCTGCATCGCCGGCGGGGCCATGAAGATCTACGAGAACCTGAAGACGGAGTGCGAGCAGCGGGGGCTGAAGGTCTATGTGGGCCTGAAGCACGACACGGACGCCGAGAAGAGCCTCCACGTGAAGATGAGCGGCTGCCACGGCTTCTGCGAGATGGGCCCCCTGGTCCACATCGAGCCCATGGGCGTCATGTACATCCATGTGAAGCCGGAGGACTGCCACGAGATCCTGGAGAAGACGGTGCTGGGCGGGGAGATCATCGACCGCCTGGTGTACCACCTGGACGGCGTGGCCTATCCCCGGCAGGAGGATATCCCCTTTTACAAGAAGCAGCACCGGGTGGTGCTGGAGAACTGCGGCAGCAGCGACGCCGAGGACATCGAGGAGTACATCGCCAAGGGCGGCTACGCCGGCTTTGAGAAGGCGTTGTTCGAGATGACCGGCGAGGAGATCTGCAAGGACATCATCGACTCCGGCCTCCGGGGCCGTGGCGGCGGCGGCTTCCCCGCGGGCCGGAAATGGGACGGCGCCCGGAAGCAGAAGGCGGAGAAGAAGTACATCGTCTGCAACGGCGACGAGGGGGACCCCGGCGCGTTCATGGACCGGTCCATCATGGAAGGCAACCCCCACAGCATCCTGGAGGGCATGATGATCGCGGGCCTGGCGGTGGGCAGCGACGAGGGGTACATCTACGTCCGGGCGGAGTACCCCCTGGCGGTGAGCCGGCTGAAAGCGGCCATCGCCAAAGCGGAGGAGTACGGCCTGCTGGGCGACCGCATCATGGGGACGGACTTCTCCTTCCGCATCCATGTGAACATGGGCGCCGGCGCCTTTGTCTGCGGCGAGGGCAGCGCCCTGACGGCGTCCATCGAGGGCAACCGGGGCATGCCCCGGGTCAAGCCGCCCCGGACCATCGAGCACGGGCTGTGGGCGGAGCCCACGGTGCTGAACAACGTGGAGACCTTTGCCAACGTACCGCTGATCATCCGGCGGGGCGTGGACTGGTACCGGAGCATCGGCACCAAGACCAGCCCCGGCACCAAGGCCTTTGCCCTGACGGGCAACGTGGTGAACACGGGCCTCATCGAGGTGCCCATGGGCACCACCATCCGGGAGGTGGTGTTCGACATCGGCGGCGGCATCCGGAACGGGAAGCAGTTCAAGGCGGTGCAGATCGGCGGGCCCTCCGGCGGCGCCACCACCGCCAGCGCGGAGCACCTGGACCTGCCGCTGGACTTTGACAGCCTGAAGAGCATCGGGGCCATGATCGGGTCCGGCGGCCTGGTGGTGATGGACGAGGACACCTGCATGGTGGAGACGGCCCGGTTCTTCATGGAGTTCACCCAGAAGGAGTCCTGCGGCAAGTGCGTGCCCTGCCGGGAGGGCACCAAGCGGATGCTGGAGATCCTGGACCGGATCATCGACAACAAGGGGACGCTGGAGGACCTGGACCTTCTGGAGGAGCTGGCGGACACCATCAGCAAGACGGCCCTGTGCGGCCTGGGGCAGAGCGCCTGCAAGCCGGTGCAGAGCACGCTGAAGTATTTCCGGGAGGAGTATCTGGCCCACGTGGTGGACCACCACTGCCCCATCTGCAACAAGGAGAAGCCCCACCCCACCATTGATCCGGAGAAGTGCAAGGGCTGCGGGAAGTGCCGGAAGAACTGTCCCATGGAGGCCATCACCGGCGCGGCCAAGCAGGTCCACATCATCGATCCGGAGAAGTGCATCAACTGCGGCGCCTGCGTGAGCAACTGCCCGTTCGGCGCCATCGCGGCCAGCAAGTGAGGAGGGGAAGACCATGGCAAAGGGAATCATGTACATCGACGGCCAGCGGGTGCCCTTCGACGGGGAGAAGAACGTCCTGGCTGTGATCCGGAAGGCCGGCATCGATATGCCCACCTTCTGCTACTATTCGGAATTAAGTGTTTACGGCGCGTGCCGGATGTGCGTGGTGGAGGACGAGAAGGGAAAGATCGACGCGTCCTGCTCCATGGAGCCCCGGGACGGCATGGTGATCCGGACCAACACCGCCCGGCTCCTGAAGCACCGGCGGATGATCCTGGAGCTGATGCTGTCCTCCCACTGCCGGGACTGCACCACCTGCGAGAAGAGCGGCAACTGCCGGCTCCAGGACCTGGCGCTGCGGTTCGGCGTGCGGCACGTGCGCTTCCAGGACACCCGGCCGGTCTATGAGAAGGACCACTCCTCGCCGGCCATCGTGCGGGACCCCAACAAGTGCATCCTCTGCGGCGACTGCGTGCGGGTGTGCGAGGAGATGCAGGGGATGAGCATCCTGAACTTCGCCCACCGGGGCAGCGACCTGGTGGTGTGCCCGGCCTTTGACCGGAAGCTCAGCGAGACCAACTGCATCAGCTGCGGGCAGTGCGCGGCGGCGTGCCCCACCGGGGCCATCACCATCCGGGACGAGATCGGCAAGGCGTGGCGGGAGCTGTACGACCCCAAGAAGCGGGTGGTGTTCCAGATCGCGCCGGCGGTCCGTGTGGCGGTGGGCGAGGCCTTCGGGCTGGAGCCCGGCGTCAACGCCATCGACAAGCTGGTGTCGGCGTTGAAGATGATGGGGGCCGATGAGGTGTACGACACCAACTTCGGCGCGGACCTGACGGTGATGGAGGAGTCGGAGGAGTTCCTGGAACGGCTGAAGAAGGGCGGGCCCTTCCCCATGTTCACCAGCTGCTGCCCGGCGTGGGTGAAGTACGTGGAGGAGGAGCGTCCCCACTTCCTGAAGAACATCTCCACCTGCAAGTCCCCCATGGAGATGTTCGCGGCGGTGCTGAAGGACCAGTACGCAAAGAAGGACGCGGAGGACGGCCGCACCACCTACCACATCGCCATCATGCCCTGCACGGCGAAGAAGATGGAGGCCAAGCGGCCGGAGTTCCGGCATGACGGGAAGCCGGACGTGGACCTGGTGCTGACCACCCAGGAGATCATCACGATGATCAAGGAGTCCGGCATCCGGTTCGCGGAGCTGGAGGGCGAGTCTCCGGAGATGCCCTTCGGCATGGGCACCGGCGCGGCGGTGATCTTCGGCACCACGGGCGGCGTGGCGGAGGCCGTGGCCCGCCGGGTGGTGGAGGACAAATCCCGGAACACCCTGCAGGCCATCCAGTTCTCCGGCATCCGTGGGAGCGAGACCATCCGTGCGGTGACGCTGCCGGTGGGAGACCGGGCGCTACGGATCGCGGTGGTCCACGGGCTGGTGAACGCGCAGAAGCTGCTGGACGACATCGAGGCGGGCCGGGAGTACTTCGACCTGGTGGAGGTCATGACGTGCAAGACCGGCTGCGTGGGCGGCGCGGGCCAGCCCTACGGGCTGAACCCCATCAAGCGGCAGCGGGCGGAGGGTCTCTATGAGGCGGACCGCACGGCCCTGATCAAGCGGTCCGAGCGCAACCCCATGGTCCAGCGCCTGCTGGAGGGCCCCATCAAGGGCCGCACCCATGAGCTGCTACACGTGCACTATCAACATCCCGACAAGGCGTAACAGTCGGCATACAGGACCAGAGGCGGAGCCTCTGGTCCTGCTCTTCCATGGCGGAAAAAGGTTGAGAGTTAAGAGTTGAGAGTGAAGAGTGAAGAGTAATTAGGAGTTAGGAATTAGGAGTTAGGAGTTATGGAGTCCGGCGGAGCCGGACGGATTCAAATCGTTCCGCCGGAGGCGGAACACATCAATTCCTCATTCCTAACTCCTAACTCTCCTCACGGCATAGCTGTGGGAAAACGCTTGCAATTTTCCGGCGAATTCGGTATGGTAGAGAGGAAAAACCGCGAAAGGAGGGGGACCATGATTTTGATGGCCTGTGTGGACGGGCGGAACGGCATGGCCTTCAACTGCCGCCGGCAGAGCCGGGACCGGGCGGTGCGGGCAGATCTGCTGGCAGAGGCCGGAGAGGCCCGTCTCTGGGTGAACGCGGCCACGGCCCGACAGTTTGCCCCGGAGGAGCAGAGCCGCCTTTGCGTGGACGCGTCGTTTTTGGAAAAGGCGGGGCCGGGGGAGCCCTGCTTTGTGGAGGACTGCTCCGTGGCGGCCTGTTCCGGCCGTGTGGAGCAGGTGGTGCTGTACCGCTGGGACCGGGCCTATCCGGCGGATCTATATTGGGACCTGCCCCTGGAGGGTTGGACCCTGGCCCGGCGGGAGGAGTTCCCCGGTTTTTCCCACGAGATCATCACGAAGGAAGTCTATTTCCCATGAATCGAACCCGCATTTCCATGACAGCGGCGCTGCTGTACCTGTGCCTGTTCCTCACCGGCTGCATGATGCCCCCGGGGGAGGGGACCGCCACCTCCTTTTCCCTGGAGGACATCCCCGCTTACGCCGGGGACCCCTATGTGGCCATCGACGGCAACCAGCCGGACTTTCCGGAGGAGGACCAGACCTCCACGGAGTCTTTTGAGACCTATAGCCCTCTGGACGCCCTGGGCCGCTGCGGCGTGGCCTACGCCAATATCGGCCAGGACCTGATGCCCACCGAGGACCGGGAGAGCATCAGCTCCGTCACCCCCTCCGGCTGGATCAACCGGGAGTATGACGGCGAGTACCTGTACAACCGCTGCCACCTGATCGGCTTCCAGCTGACAGGGGAGAACGCCAATGAGGAAAATCTCATCACCGGCACCCGGTACCTGAACGTGGACGGGATGCTGCCCTTTGAAAACCTGGTGGCGGACTATGTGAAAGAGACGGACAACCACGTCCTTTACCGGGTGACCCCGGTGTTCGAGGGGCAAAACCTGGTGGCCAGCGGCGTCCAGATGGAGGCCTGGTCCGTGGAGGACGAAGGGGACGGCGTGTGCTTCAATGTCTATGTATACAACGTCCAGCCCGGCATCACCATCGACTATGCCACCGGAGAGAGCTGGCAGGAGGGCGCGGAGCCGTCGGACGGGGACGTGACGTACATCCTGAATACCAACAGCCATAAGTTCCACTACCCGGACTGTGCCGGCGTGGCCAACATGAGCGAAACCAACCGGCAGGAGTACACTGGCAGCCGGGAGGACCTGATCGCCCAGGGCTACACGCCCTGCGGACAGTGTCAACCGTAAGTGAACGCCGCCCGGAGCCAGACGCTCCGGGCGGCGTTTTCAAGCGCCTCAGCAGCAGTTCACCGGCCGGACGCAGTCCGCGGTGATCTGGGGCGGGCAGCTCCGGGTCATGGCACCGCTGTACTCGATGCAGACCTGCTGCCCCACCCGGAAGCAGCAGGCGCTGTCGGTATGGACCAGGACCTGTTGACAGGTCTCGTGGTCGCAGACGCACAGCTCGCAGGGGCAGACCCGCAGAACGGTGGCGCACATGGTGACGGCCTCGCAGGAAGTGCTCTCCATTTCCATTGCCTCCTCAACTCGTGATACAGTCCAGTCTATGCCGGGCGGCGGAAATGGTGCCCGGCGGGGGCCTCCGGGGTTGTGCTTTCCGGCGGGGCGTGGTAGAATAGCCGCAAAGCGGCTTGGAAAGGAACGAGAGCATGTACGACGAACTGACGGAAGTGGACATCAAGAAGATGCAGGAGGAGATCAACTACCGGACCCGGGTCCTGCGTCCCCAGCTGATCGAGGAGGTGCAGACGGCCAGAGCCTTCGGCGACCTCAGCGAGAATTATGAGTACAAATGCGCCAAGCAGGCCAAGAATCGCAACGACAGCCGCATCCGCTACCTGGAGCGGATGATCCGCACCGCCAAAGTCATCGAGGTGAAGGACCAGGGGGACCGGGCGGGCTTGTTCGACAAGGTCACCATCTACAACGAGCTGGCCAAGCAGGAGATGACCCTCCAGATCGTCACCACCCTGCGGCAGGACGCCCTGAAGGGCCTCATCAGCAAGGAGTCCCCGGTGGGCCGCGCCCTCCTGGGCCATCAGGTGGGGGACCGGGTCCAGGTGGAGGTGAGCCCGGAGCTGAAATACTGGGTGGAGATCCGGGCCATCGAAAAGGGCCGGGACGACGAGAGCATGGAGATCAGCAGCTATTGAGCGAAGATACAAAAAGAAGGAGAGAGCATCATGTTATTTCTGTGGTACCCCAAGTGCACCACCTGCCAGAAGGCCAAGGCCTTCCTGGATGAGCGGGGCGTCTCTTATGAGGCCCGGGACATCAAGCTGGAAAACCCCACGGCAGACGAGCTGTGGGCCTGGTGGCAGAGGAGCGGCCTGCCCCTGAAGAAGTTCTTCAACACCAGCGGCCTCCAGTACAAGGCCCTGGGCCTGAAGGACAAGCTGCCGGAGATGAGCGAGGAGGAGCAGTTGGCCCTGCTGGCCACTGATGGGATGCTGGTGAAGCGGCCCATCCTGGTGGGGGAGGACTTCGTCCGCACCGGCTTCCGCCCGGCGGAGTGGGAGACGGCCCTGGGATGATCCAGCGGTACGACTTCGCCCCCCTGGACGGCATCACCAAGGTGGTGTTCCGGCAGGTGTACCACCGGCTGTTCGGCGGCGCGGACCGGTATTTCACCCCCTTTTTCTCCCCCACGGACCAGCACATCCTCACCAAGCGGGATCAGCGGGAGCTGGACCCGGCCGCCAACGCAGGACTCCATGTGGTGCCCCAGGTGATGACCCGCCGGGCGCCGGACTTCCTCTGGGCGGCGGAGGTGGTGGCGGACATGGGCTACACCGAGGTGAACCTGAATCTGGGCTGTCCCTCCGGCACCGTCACCGCCAAGGGCAAGGGATCCGGCTTCCTGGCAAAGCCAGAGGAGCTGGAGCGGTTCTTCGACGAGGTGTTCGCCTCGGTCAAGCTGCCGGTGTCCGTAAAGACCCGGCTGGGGGTGAGGGAGCCGGAGGAATTTGAACGGCTGCTGGACATTTACAACCGCTACCCCATCGCCTGCCTCACCATCCACCCCCGGGTGCAGAAGCAGTTCTACAAGGGCACGGTCCACCGGGACTGGTTCGCCTGGGCGGCGGAGCGCAGCCGGAATCCCCTGTGCTACAACGGGGACCTGGTGACGGTGGAGGACTGCGCGGCCTTCGCGGCGGACTTTCCCGCCATCGACGCGGTGATGCTCGGCCGGGGGGCCATCGCGGACCCGGCCCTGTTCCGCAAGCTCCGGGGCGGCCCCGCCGCCACCCGGCAGGAGATCCAGACCTTCACCCGGACGCTGTACCAGTCCTACCAGGACTTCTACGGCCAGGTGGGCCCGGCGGCCCAGCGGATGAAGGAGGTCTGGTTCTTCCTGATCCACCTCTTCCAGGGCGGCGAGCGCCACGATAAAAAAATGCGCCGCCTCCGGACCCCGGCGGAGTACGAGGCGGTGGAATCATCCATTTTTCAGGAACTGCCCCTGCGGGACCACGCGGAGGGCGCGTTTGGATAAAGCGAGACCGGAGAACGCCGTCCTCCGGTCTCGCTTCCACCTGTTCAGAAGGAGATCAGGTTCAACCCCACCTCGTCGCTGAACACCCGGTCCGTCCGGCCCGGCAGGCAGGTGACGGTCAGCTCGCAGGTGGCGCTGATGACGGCCTCGTTCAAATGCCCGCCAAAGGCGCGGCCCTGCTGGTCCGCGGCGCACATATGGACGTGGCAGTAAAAGGCACCGTCCATGGTGTTGATGGTGCCCACCAGAGAGACGATCTCGTACACCCCTTGGAAGCGGTTGGACTGATAGACCTTGGCGTTGGGGTCAAATACCCCCACGGTGAAGTCCTTCACAGCCCCCAGGCCGGTAATGGAGGCCAGCTTGACCCCCTCTGCCTCCGCAAAGACCTTCAGCTGGGTCAGGATCTCCTCACCCTTGTCGATGCGGACGATGTAGGTGTCTCCGAATTTCCGATACTCCATAATGGTTCCTCCTGTTTTGAGATACCAGGTCACCATATCACATTTTCCTCTTTGCTGCAAGCCCCCTGCGGCGGGCGCAACGGATCATTGCGTGACAAACTAGGAAGAAATGTGGTATGCTGGGATTGGGAGGCGAGGCCATGAACGCGGTGGGAAAAAATTTGAAGCAGCTGCGCCAGCGGGCGGAACTGACCCAGGACGCCCTGGCGGAGCGGCTCCACGTGACCCGGCAGGCGGTGTCCTCCTGGGAGACAGGCAAGACCCAGCCGGACATCGAGACCCTGACCGACCTGGCGGAGGCCCTGCACGCCGACGTCCGGGAGCTGCTCTACGGCCCGGAGCAGGCACCCCGGCCCTACGCCCGGTTCCAGCGGAGATACATCGTCTGCGCCGTTGCCTGCGGCCTGGTGTTTCTGGTGTGGATCGCACTGGAGCTGACGCTGGTGCCGTATTTGGTGGAGCAGCGGTTGAGAAAGGAATATCTTCTTTGGCCCATCTTTGTCTACGGTATTACGGTGTCGCTCCTTATGTATACCGCGGCAGGGGTATTCCTGCCCAGTGTCATCTCCCTGTGGGGGGACATCCGGCTGCGCTCCGGCAGAGCGCGGCGGACACTGGTGATCCTGAGCCTGCTGATTCTGGCCCATTACGTCCTGTGGGGGGCGGTGCCTCTGCTGGGCAACACCCTGTATCCGCTCCTGCGGGACTGGTATTTATGGCTGCTGAACTGGTCCCTGGTGCGGAACGGCTCCCTGTTCCTGGCAGGGTGCATGATGTTTCTGGGACTGAATCGGTAAAACGCCGGTTCCCATGGAGGCCAGCTGTCCCGCCCGGCGCCGGCTGGTCGTTTTCCTCTCTATAAAATCATACTAAAACACTATGATTTTAGGGAAGAACTTTGGGAAAAGGTCCGGTTGCAAAGCCGGGGCGGCAGGTGTATCATGGTACCATCTTACAGAAAACGGGAGGGACCGTTATGCCCATCTATCACAGCGTCACAGAGCTGATCGGCCGCACGCCCCTGCTGGAGCTGTGCAACTACGAGAAACACCACGGCCTGGGGGCCACGGTGCTGGCCAAGCTGGAGTGCGGGAACCCCGCCGGC
Organism: Candidatus Oscillibacter excrementigallinarum; assembly: GCA_019118245.1. GTDB lineage: Bacteria > Bacillota > Clostridia > Oscillospirales > Oscillospiraceae > Oscillibacter > Oscillibacter excrementigallinarum. The sequence goes on along the minus strand of DWZJ01000012.1, from coordinate 25,853 downwards.
AGCGCCAAGGACCGGGTGGCCGCCAACATGATCGCCCGGGCGGAGGCGGAGGGCCGTCTGGCCCCCGGCGGCACCATCCTCGAGCCCACCTCCGGCAACACCGGCATCGGCCTGGCCGCCGTGGCCGCCGCCAAGGGGTATCACGTGATCCTCACCATGCCGGACACCATGAGCGTGGAGCGCCGGGCCCTGATCGCCGCCTACGGCGCGGAGATCGTCTTGACGCCGGGCGCGGAGGGCATGGCCGGGGCGGTGGCCAAGGCGGAGGAGCTCCACCGGAGCATCCCCGGCAGCATCATCGCCGGGCAGTTTGAGAACCCCGCCAACCCGGAGGCCCACGAGCGGACCACCGGCCCGGAGATCTGGGCGGACACCGAGGGAAAGGTGGACATCTTCGTGGCCGGCGCCGGCACCGGCGGCACCGTCAGCGGCGTGGGCCGGTATCTGAAGGCCCAGAACCCGAAGATCCAGATCGTAGCCTTTGAGCCCGCCTCCTCGCCCCTGCTGACGGAGGGCCATGCGGGCCCCCACGGCCTCCAGGGCATCGGCGCCAACTTCGTGCCGGAGAACCTGGACCGCGGCGTCCTGGACGAGATCCTGACGGTCACCGACGGAGACGCCTATGCCACAGGCCGGGAGCTGGCCCGGACCGAGGGCATCCTGGTGGGCATCACCTCCGGCGCCGCCGTGTGGGCGGCGGCCCAGCTGGCGGTGCGGCCGGAGAACGCGGGCAAGACCATCGTGGCCCTGCTGCCGGACAGCGGGGAGCGGTATCTCTCCACCCCCATGTTCCAGAACTGAACAACAAAAGGCCCGGGAGACGTCTTTTGACGTCTCCCGGGCTCGTTTTGCGTTATACGGCCTCCATGGCCTCCCGCAGCTTGTCGGTGACAGCGCCCTCAAAGATCCGGGTGGAGTGGCCGTGGAGCGTCTCCAGCGCCCCGGCGGCCAGGGTGCAGGGGGTGTTGCCCGTCATGGACAGGTCCATGTCCAGGATGAACTTCACCTCCGGGTCCTGGGGCACGTTGGGGCCCCGCCGCTTCACCACGCCGGGTCCGGCGTGGATCTTGGCCTGGCAGCTGGAGTCCAGCTTCACCGTCAGGTCGCAGGCGCAGTTGAGGAAGCGGTCCTCCGGCAGCTCCGCGTCCCGCATGGGGGCGGTGTAGGCGGGGGCGAACAGCTCCGCCCAGGGGGTGCCCTCCAGCCCCAGCCGGGCCCGGGAGAACACGTTCACATACCGCAGCCCCACCCGCTGGAAGTAGGCGGGCTTGTACAGCCGGATGAAGGCCGCCAGGGGCTTGTCCAGCTGCCGGGCGAATTCCTCCCACCCGGAGTAGTGGAGCGTGGACAGGGCGATGAAGTCCTTGGTCAAATTCAGCTTCCACTGGTTGTCCTCGGAGACGAAGTTGTGGTTGGTCACCGGGGGCTGCTGTTCCACCTTGGGGCTGGGGCCGCCCAGGCCGGTGATCCGGGGCGGCGCGGCGTCCTGCCGACGGGCGTACTGGGGGAATTCGGCGCGGATGGCCTCCTGAAAGTCGGCCGGCTCCGTATTGTTGATGGTGAGGATGGCCGGGAAACGCAGCTGGCAGATGACCTCATGGGCCGGTGCGTTGCGGTAGTGGGTCCGGGGATGATCGGAAAACAGCATATGGCGTGCTCCTTTGCTCTTGATGGCCCTATTTTAGCGCCCCGGCGGGCAAAAGTCAATTACAGGTAGAACCGGTGGCAGCCGATAGTCATGAGATACGTCCGGTTGGCGTTGATCCACACCCCCTGGGACAGGGCGGGGGCGTAAAAGTACATGGCTCTGCCGGCGGTGCTCTCCCCGCTCAGGGCCCGTTTGGCCGCCTCCACGGACTGGGCCGTGGGGGGCAGATACACCGTGCCGTTGGAGACGGGGGTGAACTGCACATCATGCTTGCGGTCAAAGATGACGGCGGGGATGGAGTTGGGGAACTCTGCGCTCTTCACCCGGTTCAGCACCACGTTGCCCACGGCGATCTGACCGGTCAGGGTCTCGCCCCGGCTCTCGGCGCTGATGATGCGGCTGAGCCAGTAGAGGTCCATGGCGTCATAGTCCGCGCCGGGAGAGGTGACCGCCGCGCCCCCCAGGTAGGGGTCCCAGGCCACCTGACCGCCCAGGGCAGTCACCAGGATGCGCAGGGGGATGTAGGTGCGGCCCCGCTCCACAAAGACCTTGCCGCTGTATGTACGGCCGTTGACCGTCACCGTGTTTTTGGAGGGGTTCGCGGTGATAGAGGTACTGCCGGAGGAAGCGGCCGCCACCTTTTTGCCGCTGTCCCACCAGACGCTCCAGCCGCCGAAGGCGTTCAGCAGCCCCCGGAGGGGTACGTAGGTCACGCCGTTTTCCAGATAGTTGACGCCCTGACTCAGCACGGTGCCATCCACCTGGACGGGGACCACCCGGCAGGGGGCCGCCTTAGCGGAGACGCAGGTCAGGACAAGCGCGGCCAGCAGGCCGCAGAGAAGTTTTCGTTTCATGGGGATGATCGTCCTTTCAGGTTTATCGCTGCTATGGAAAAGCATACAGGAGGGCGGGCCGGGCCGCAACCCTCAAAACCTTCCAGACCTGGAAATCCAATATCTGTATTGACAATATCGTGAAACGATATTATAGTGAAATCAAGGAATATCGTGTTTCGATATCGGGGAGGGAGACCATGGCCAGGGAGCCGCTGAAAGTCCTGACAGAGAGTATGTTCTACGTGCTGCTGAGCCTGCTGCGGCAGGAGCGGTGCGGCACGGAGATCGTCCAGTATGTGGACGACGCCACCGCCGGCCGGGTGCCTCTGGGGCCGGGGACCCTGTACACCATTCTGGCAAAATTCCAGGAGGAGGGCTTGATCCGGGAGACGGCGGTGGAGGGCCGGAAGCGGACCTACGCCATCACGGACCGGGGCCGGGCCCTGTTCCGGCAGGAGCTGAGCCGCCTGCGGCTCTGCGTGGCCGACGGCGAACGGGAGGAGCGGGCGGCGGAACACCTGCTGCCGGGGCGGAGAGAGGAGGAACCGACATGAAAAACCACAAGCGATTCCTGGCCCCCATGGACCTGTGGGACGTGGGCACCATCGAGGCCTGGCTGGAGGAGAAGGCCGCCCAGGGCTGGATCCTGGAGAAGTGGGGCTCCTATCCCCGATTCGAGCGGATAGAGCCCCGCCCCTGCCGGGTACGGCTGGACCCCCAGAGCCAGCGGATCCAGGTGGAGCAGGAGGAGGCGGACGCCCTGTACCGGGACATGGGTTGGCGCCGGGCCTGTCCCCTGGGGGACGGCTATCTGGTCTACTACTGCTTCGACCCAGCGGCCCCGGACCTGTACACAGACCCCGCCAGCCAGGCCTGGGCCTGGGAGAAGCTGCTGAAGCGGACCGTGCGGCGAAATGCGCTGGCGCTGCTGCTTCTGGCCGTGTGGACGGCGCTGCAATTTGACGATCTTTTCAGCGACAATGTGGTGGAGCTGTTCCTCCGGGGGATGTGGGCCGTCTGGCTGTTTGTGGTGTTGTTTGTGGGAGGGGAGCTCTGGCGGCTGGCCCGGCAGATCCGGGGCATCCGGCGTCAGCGAAAGCAGCTGGAGGCGGGTGTCCCCCTGGAGCGGGGAGACCCGGCCAGAGCCGTAAAACGACGGATGCGGTCTGAGGTGATCGGCTGGGCAACGATCGTTCTGCTGTATGTGTTCGTGGTGGGCCTTGCTGCCGGCCAGCGGGAGATGCCCCTGTCCGACGCGCCGGAGCCGTTGCCCTATGTGGCCATGGAGGTGCTGGCCCCGGAGGAGGCCGTGTTACCGATGGATGCGGCGTTTTATCGGGAGAGCGGGGGGCTGCTGCTCACCCTACGGAGCGTAGAGGAATTTCAATGGGAGGGACCCTATCTGGAGGCAAAGATGGCTCGGGTTTGTGCCGCGCCCCTGGCGGATCTGCTGTATCAAGAATGGCTGTCAGAAGCCGAAACGCGTCTGCCAAGAGCTGCGGTCACTGTGCATCAGGATTCCCGATTCGACCAAGTGGCCCTGCTGGACAACGGCACAGGAACTAATGATGGCCGCGCACGGCAGCTTCTGGTGGCCCGGCAGGGACGGGCGGTCATTTATCAAGCGGTCCGGCTCCATGGAGACCTATCCGCTCACCTGGACGATTTCGCCGCTGTCCTGGCGGAGTTCCAATAGAGAGAGGAGGAGACACCGTGCTGAAGCTGATGCCCATGAACATCTATGACGTGGCCGCCCAGCAGGCCCGGATGGAGGACCAGGCGGCCCGGGGGTGGTTCGCCGCCTCGGTCCCCGGCATTTTCTTCCTGGCGGTCTTTGAGAAGGGAGAGCCCAAGGCGGTCCGCTACCGGCTGGAGCCCGCCCCGGTGAAGGAGAGCCGCCCGGACCCGGAGCGTCTGGCGGCCTACCGGGCCATGGGCTGGGAGTATGTGGATACCTCCGGCAAGTCCATGCACCTGTGGCGCTGCGACGACCCGGAGGCCCCGGAGCTCCACACAGACCCGGAGACGGAGGCCCAGGCCTATGACCGGCTGTTTTGCCGGCATCGAAAGGTGACGCAGTTCTGGGCCGCAATCACCGCGCTTCTGGCCGTGCTGGCGATACAGACTCTCCTGACAGACAGAACTCTTTTCACCTGGCGTGTGGAGGAGTGGCAGCCGCTGTGGCGGGAGGCCGCCTATTGGGGCTTTCTGCTGGCACTTGCGTTGGCGGCGTTCCAGCAGTGGTGGTCTCTGCGGCGGTATCTGCGGCTCCTCCGGGCGGGCGTACCCGCGCCCCACGGGCGACCCTACCGGCTGGCCTGCTGGCTGTCTGTGGCGGTCATGCTGCTGTGGGGATTCTACATCGCATCGCTCTGCGCCGACATGGCAGACCCCAGATCGCGGCCCTTTGAACCAGCGGAGACCATCGATGCGCCCATCCCATATGTCACAGAACAGGGACGGAACAGCGTGCAGGCCCTTCACTGGGACAACTGGCTCACCACGGACCAGTGGTGGACCTTTGAGGGCATGGGCGGCTGGGAGACAGAGAACCGCTACTACCGCCTCCGGTTCCCCTGGACGGCGGACGATCTGGTGGAGAGCATCCTGGCGGACTATGAGGAGAAGGGCTGGCCCGTCACCGCCTGGCAGGTCCCCGGCCTGGACGAGGCCTGGGTGTCCACCCGCAGCGACTACGGGTATTGGTTCCTGGTGGTCCGGCTGGGGGACCAGGTGTGGAGCATCTCCACCGGCACCACGGAGCCCACGGTGGAACTGGCGGAGCGATACGCCGCCGTCCTGGCGGAGTTCCAATAGAAAACGAGAGGGGGAAGCACCATGGTCAAGCTGATGCCGGGGTACGTGGAGGACGTGGCCGCCTGGCAGGCGCGTTTGGAGGACCTGGCCGCCAAGGGCTGGTTTTACGTTCCCAGCTGGATTTGGTTCGGTTTTGCCTCTTTTGAATGGGGAACGCCCAAGGCCGTCCGTTACCGGCTGGAGCCCGCGGCCAAAAAGGAGAAATGCCCGGACTGGGAGCGCCGGGACACCTACCGTTTCCTGGGCTGGGAGTACGTGGACACCATCGGAAAGACCATGCACCTGTGGCGGTGCGACGACCCGGAGGCTCCGGAGCTCCACACGGACCCGGAGACAGAGGCACGGGCCTATGACCGCCTCTCCCGGCAGGAGAGAATCAACAAGTATCTCAGCTGGGGGATCTTGGCAGTCCTCGTGGGGCTCATCGCCTTTACCCTATACTCTTCTGGGGAGACGTACCTGGCACATCTGGTGGGAAGCTGGCTGCCCCTGTGGTATCTGGCGGCGTGTGTGGGCTTTTTTTGGGCAGTCGGCAAGATGGCCCGGTGGCAGACCCGCGTCCTGCGGCGAGCCTTACGGACCATGCGGGCCGGTGTGGAGGCGCCACGCCGGCGGCCCTACCGGCTGGCCTGTTTCCTGACATTGGTGATCGATCTGCTATGGGTGTTCTATATCGTCGCCGTCTGGTGCCACGGGGCCCACACCAGCCGCCAGACGTTTTATCAGCTGAAGGACATTGCCGAGCCGGTGCCCTATGTGGCGGTGTCCCAGAACGGGGAAGTGGTGGCAGGTCCCCAGGAGAACTGGCTCACCAGCGAACAGTGGTGGACCATAGAGGACTATACGGAGGGGCGGCGGTACTATCGGTACAGCGAAGCCCGGTATTACCGCCTCCGCTTCCCGTCTCTGGCGGACGACCTGGCGGACAGTCTCCTGGCGGAGTACGGGGACGAATATGCCCCCACGGAGACCGAATACCCCGGCCTGGACGAGGCCTGGACCGGGGCGGCGGTGAACGGCGATCAGTATCTGCTGCTCCGGCTGGGGGACCAGGTGTGGAGCGTGGAGGCGGAGACAGACGCGCCGCTGGCGGAACTGCTGCCCCAATACGCCGCCGTCCTGGCGGAGTTTCGGTAGAGGAGGGGGACACGAATGAGCACCGGCCATCCTTACGTAAAAAATGAGAAATTCCGGGAGACCTGCCCCATCAGCCTCTATGACGTGGCGGCGGTGGAGACCTGGCTGGAGGACCTGGCCCGCAGGGGCTACCGGCCTGTGGGCTTCACAGGCGCCCAGGTGGAACTCCTGCCGGACGAGCCCAGGGAGAGCCGCTTCCGGCTCCAGCCCCTCCAGCGGAGAAAAGAGACGCTGAACCCGGAGCGGGTGGAGGCTTACCGGGTCATGGGCTGGCAGCTGGTGGGACAGCTGGGCCCCTTCTGGGTCTGGCGGTGTGATGACCCAGCCGCCCCGGAGCTGGACACGGACCCGGTGGTCCAGGGGGAGGGGTACCGGTATCTGAAGCGTCGGATGGCCCGGTCCCTGATCTGGACGTCCCTGCTTTTGGCAGTGTTCGTGGGCGTGTGTATTCTGAACTGGTTCATCGTCAGCGCGCCCCTGCTGAACGCCGTCGAGGATGCCCTGCCGGGCTACTGGCTGTGTGCGGTGCCCCTCAGCATCCTCGGGCTCATACAGATCGTGCTCAACGTCCGGAATATGCGGGGCCTGTGGCGGACACTGACCGCGGGTGTGCCCCTGACCCGGCCGAGGCCTTACCGCCGGGGGCAGATTTTTGGCGGCGCCGCGTATCTGCTGATGTGTCTGTTCTATGCCATGTGCTTTGTCGGCATGGGGCTGTCCTATGGGACCGGCCCTCACTTTACTTGGAGTGCGGAAGAGGACGGGAGCCCAAAGCAGGAGGTCCGGTATGTGGACCTGCGGGCGCTGGATGGGGCACAGAATGTGGAATACTTCCGCATTCGGACCAAGTGCCAAGAGCTGGCGCCCAGAATGTACTGGGTGGACCAGACCGCCCCCTGGCACGAAGGGGCGGAGCGGAGGCCGCGGGCCGCCACGGCCTATTACGAGATGCTGACAGAGGGGCTCGCGGCAGAGCTGGCGGAAGAGCTGCTGGCGGAGCAGCCCGGCTTTCTGGCCTGGGTCCCTGGCACAGCTGAGCCGGTGCCCGCCAGTGCGCTGGACGGCTTCTGGTGGACGGAGACCCGGTACGAGGACGGCGATACCATCCAATATGCCGTGGCCCGGCTGGGGCGGCGGGTGCTGGCGGTGGGGTACACCGGCCCCACAGACTTGCGGACGGAGACGGCGTACCTGGCCTCGCTGCTGATGGAATGAGCCCCCGACCCGTCAAGAAATCCCCCGCCGCCTCATACACTGTTCACCAGGGAGGGGGCCGGAGAATGGACGCCTATGACTGGAGCACGGGGATCTACGCGGCGGCGGTGGCCATGGCCAAGTGCATGACCACGGAGGAACTGTCCCGCACAGCCATCCTGCTGACCCAGCTGGGCACCACCCTGGGCACGCTGGCCGCCCTGCGGCAGCTGGAAGAGGGCGGCGCGGAGTCCATCACGGAGTTTTGAGCGGCAAAAGAGCCGCCCCGGCGGGGACCGTTCAGGTTTCCCGCCGGGGCGCTTTTTCATTTGCTTATTTCAGCACATCCGCCAGGTACAGGGTGACGGTGCCGTCCTCCAGGACAAAGGCCGGGATGCCGATGCCGCCGTTTTTCTTGACGGCATCATACAGGGGGCTGCTGTCCCGCAGGGCCAGATAGGCCTTCAGGTCCGGCAGGCTGGCGGAGAGATTCTTGAACTCGATATCCGCCTTGGCCTCGCTGAGCTTGTTGAGGGCGTACAGCGTGTCGGGGCACAGATGGCTGCCGATGACGGTGACCTTCATATCCGCGCCTCCTTACTTGACCGCGATGGCCTCAATCTCGCACAGGGCGCCCTTGGGCAGGTCCTTCACGGCGAAGCAGCTGCGGGCGGGCTTGGAGGTGAAATACTTGGCATACACCTCGTTGAAGGCGGCGAAGTCGGCGATGTCTGCCAGGAAGCAGGTGGTCTTGACCACCTTGTCAAAGCCGGAGCCGGCGGCCTCCAGGATGGCGCCCACGTTCTTGCAGCTCTGGTCTGCCTGGGCGGCGATGCCGTCGGGCATGGAGCCGTCGGCGGGGTTTACCGGCAGCTGGCCGGAGGTGATGACGAAGCCATTGGCCTCGTAGGCCTGGGAATAGGGGCCGATGGCGCCGGGGGCGTTCTTGGTATCGATGACGTTCATAGTTGGATACTCCTTTTCTAAAATCAGTTGATGGAAATCACAGGGATGGTGCCGCTCAGGCCTGCTCCGCCTTCTTGGCGGCCGTGGCCTTCACCAGCCAGTCCTTGCCCTCCACGATCCGGGTGACCATCATGGAGGCGATGGTGTCGCCGGAGGAGTTCAGGCAGGTGGCGGCGGGGTCGAAGATGAAGCCCAGGGTGGCGATGATGGGGAAGGCCTCGGCGGGGAAGTTGAACATGGAGACGATCAGCATCTCGCCCACCAGGCCGCCGCCGGGGGCGCCGGAGAGGACGAAGGCGGACAGGATGGCCACGATGATGGCCATGGCATAGGTGTCCGCGCCGGTGAACTGCATATCAAAGATGCCGTACAGGAAGGCGATCTTCACGATGGAGCTGAGGACGGAGCCGTCCATGTGCATGGTGCAGCCCATGGGCAGCACCAGGTCGCTGATGTCCTCGGGCACGCCGATGGAGTTGCAGGCCTCCTTGTTCACCGGGATGGTGGCGGCGGAGGACTGGGTGGCAAAGGCGGTGATGGCGGGGCGGAAGATGTGCTTGAACATGACCTTCACGCCCTGCTTGCCGCCGGCCAGGAAGGAATACAGGGGGAAGAAGATGATGAAGTACAGGGCGCACAGGGGATAGTATACCAGCATGGACCGGCCGTAGTCGCCCACGATCTCGGGGCCGTAGGTGGCCACCAGGTTGGCGAAGTAGGCGCCCAGGCCCAGGGGAGCGACGAACATGATGACGCCCACGAACTTCATGATGATTTCGTTCAAGTTGTTCAGCAGCTTGCCCATGGGGCTCTCGTCACCGCCGCAGGCGGACACGCAGAAGCCGAAGATGATGGCGAAGATGATCAGGGGCAGCATATTGGACTTGTCCCACAGGTCGGAGAAGTCGGACACGGTCAGACTGCTGACCAGCAGCTCACTGGCGGTGGGAGCCTCGCTGACCTCGCTGGCGGTCATGGCAATGGTGGTGCCGGCGGAGGGGCTGAACAGGTTGACCCACACCAGCACACAGGCCGCGGCGATGAGGCCGGTGAAAATGAAGGTCCCGATGGTGGAGCCCAGCACCTTGCCCAAGCGCTTCATGTTGGCCATGCTGCCGACGGCGGACGCGATGGACACGAACACCAGGGGCACCACGATGGTGAACAGCAGGTTCAGGAAGATGTCACCGATGGGCTTGATGGTGGTGCCTACCGAGGGGGCAAAGGCGCCGATGAGCGCGCCGATGATGATGCCGCCCAGGATGAGGATGAGACTTCCGTACTGCTGCCAGAAGCTCTTCTTTTCGATGGTTGCCATATCTTGTTCTCCTTTTCCCATATTCTCTATATTTGCGTTTGACAGGTATGGCGTCGGGGTGCTTTGCGGGATTTACAGGCTGTTGACGGCCGCCTCCAGCTGGCGCATGGCCTTCTCCAGGGTGGCCCGGGGACAGGCGGCGTTGAGGCGCATATAGCCGTTGAGGCTCCGGCCGAAGGAGTAGCCGTCGTTGAGACCCAGCTTGGCTTTCTGGATCATGAAGTCGTGGAGCTCCTCATTGGTCATCCCCAGCTCCCGGCAGTCCAGCCACATGAGATAGGTGGCGTCGGGGGCGTAGGTCTTGATCCTGGGGATGTGCTTTTCGCAGTAGTCCACCACATAGTCGAAGTTGGCGGAGAGATAGGGCAGCAGCTGCTCCAGCCACTCCTCGCCCTGGTTGAAGGCCGCCTCCATGGCGGTGAGGGAGAAGGCGTTGTTCCGGTGGATGTCCATGCACTGCCAGTAGTGGTCGAACACCTGCTTCTTGTGCGCGTTGGGGAACACCACCGTGCTGGCCTGGAGTCCCGCCAGGTTGAAGGTCTTGGTGCCGGAGATGCCGGTGATGACGTTGGCGGCGATCTCGGGGGACAGGGAGGCGGTGGGGATGTGCTTCTTGCCGTGGAAGATCAGGTCGGAGTGGATCTCGTCAGAGACCACCGGCACATGATGCTGCAGGCACAGCTCCATCATCCGGCGCAGCTCCTCCTCCGTCCAGACGATGCCCAGCGGGTTGTGGGGAGAGCACAGCAGGAACAGGTCCGCCTCCTTCAGCTTCTCCTCAAAGTCCGCCCAGTCCACGGTCCACTTGCCGTCCTTCTCCACGAACTGGTTTTCCAGGACCTTGCGGTTCCAGGCCTCGGTCATGTCATAGAACTCAGAGTACACCGGCGTCTGGATCAGGACGCTGCCCCCCTCCGGGGTGAACAGCTTCACACAGGCGGAGAGGGTCTGCACCACGCCCAGGCTGAAGCTCATCAGGCTCTGGTCGATGTCCCAGCCGTTGCGGCGCTTCTGCCAGCCCCGGATGGCCTCAAAATAGCTGTCCGGCCGGGCGGTGTAGCCCCAGATGCCCTCCTCGGCCCGGGCCTTCAGGGCGTCGATGATGGGCTGGGCGGTCTTGAAGTCCATGTCCGCGATCCACAGGGGGATCACGTCGTCGGTGCCAAATTTCTTCTTCCGCTCGTCGTACTTGGCGGAGTGGTTATTGGAGCGGTCCACAATGGCGTCAAATTGATACGTCACAGTCATCCTTCCTTTCTACAGTGATCATGTGCGCTGATGCCCTGTTATTATAGCAAAAATTGTGCCAAAAATTGCAGCTTCCTCTCGACCATCTCAGAAAATACCGGAAAGAGCCGACAGGTTCAGAGGTTCCTACAAAAAAGGACCGGGTGGTTTTGGCGATTCGCCAAAGCCGCCCGGCGGGACCGCACCGTGGCACGGTACACGTTTTTTAACAACAATTGGTTTTATTGGTTATTTATTGAGGCCAGTTGACCAGTTTCATACAGCCGCCGCCCTTCCGGGGTCAGCTGGCTGCCGCCCCGGCCCCGGCTGACCCGGACCAGCCCCTGCTGGGCCATGCGGGCCAGGATGCTCCGGATCTCCTGCTGGGAGGTGGGGAGGAAGGCCTCGTGGGCCAGCTCCAGCAGCCGGTCCCGGCCGATGGGCTGCCGGGCCTCCGACGCCTGATACAGCTGCTCCAGCACGAAGCGGAACACATCAGAGGGGGGCTGGGGCGATGCCTCCGGCGGCCTGCGAATGGCCGGATGGGGCATCTGATGGAGCACCGTGGGGGGCAGGTCCTCCGTGGTGATGGGGTCGTGGCCGGTGTAAAGGAAATACTCCACCACGTTCCGCAGCTCCCGGATGTTGCCGGGCCAGGCGTAGCCCTTCAGAAAGTCCCGCACCTGGGGCGACAGCCGGAAGCTGCCGCCCAGCTCCTTTTGGAACTGCTCCAGGATCAAAAAGAGGTCGTCTCCCCGCTCCGACAGGGGCGGGATGACGATGGGCAGGGTGCACAGACGATAGTAGAGGTCCCGGCGGAAGGTGCCCTCCGCCACCTTTCGCTCCAGGGATTCGTTGGTGGCGGCCACGATCCGCACGTCGATGGGGATGATGGAGGTGCCGCCCACCCGCATGATCTCCCGCTCCTGGAGCACCCGCAGCAGCTTCACCTGGAGGGACAGGCTCATGCCCTCCACCTCGTCCAAAAACAGCGTGCCCCTGTGGGAGATCTCGAACAGGCCCAGCCGGCCGCCCTTTTTGGCGCCGGTGAAGGCCCCCTCCTCATAGCCGAATAGCTCGCTCTCCAGCAGGTTTTCCGGGAAGGCCGCCACATTGATGGCCACAAAGGGCCCGTCCTTCCTGCGGGAGGCCCGGTGGACCGCGTGGGCGAACAGCTCCTTGCCGGTGCCGGTCTCGCCGATCAGCAGGATGGGGCTCTCACTGGCGGCCATCCGCCGCAGCACGTCCTTGGTCCGCTGGATGGCCTCCGACTCCCCGATGACGTCCTCAAAGCCGTATTTGGCCCGGTACCCCTTGTGCAGCAGCTGGCCCCGCAGCTGGCTCTGCCGAGCCTCCACGTCGTTGAACCGCTGGAGGATGGCAAAGGCGCCGATGCAGGCGCTCTGCCGCATCACCGGCACCACCTCCGCGCTGACGTTGACGCCGTTGAGGCGGATGATCTTCACCGGCAGCCGCTCCCGCTCCTGCAGACACTTGGAGAAGGGCAGATAGGGAAACACCTGGGAGGCGGGCTTGCCCATCACCAGGTCGGCGCTGGTGCGGGTGATCTCCTCCGCGTGGCGGTTGCAGGCAAAGACCTCGCCCTTTTCGTTGACGCCCACCACGCCGTCCTCCAGCGTCTCCATTAAAATATGGAACTGGCTCTCCAGCCGGATGGACCGGGCAAACATCTGGTCAAAGCTGTAGTTGCTGGTGGCGATGGATTGGAAATAGGTCTGGAACTTCTCCGTCTCCAGCAGGTGCTCCAGTCCCAGCCGCAGGGCGATCTCGATCATCATGCCGGAGGTGCAGGCCCGCTGGCCGATGTCGATCTTGGTCTCGATCTCCTCCGGCACATACCGCATCTCGTCCGGCGTCACGGCGATATGGACGTCCGCCGGCAGCTCCGCTCCAGGGGAGAAGGGGATCCAGCGGACCTGGGTGATGCCGAACTGCTCCAGCTGGGCGATGGCCTCCCGGGCCATGGTCTCCGTCATGTTGACGAACAGCACCCGGCTGCCGGCGGGCAGCTCCTTCAGCCGCCGCAGCTCCCGCCAGCGGAAGGAAACCTCAATGGCCATGGTCTGGCTGTCGATGGGCACGTGGCGGGCCAGCTCCTCCGGGGAGCCGAAGGCGTCCGTGGACGCCACGAACAGGTCCGCGTGGGGCAGCACCCCCATGGCGGACCCGTCCCGCACGGAGAACACGGAGATATCCGCCACGTCCCCGAACAGGCCCTCCACGTCCCGGCCATAGGACCGGGCGGCCCGGGGGTCCAGTGCGATGATGGAGATCTTCTTTTTTTCCACGTACCACGCCTCCCAATTAACCAGTTACTTTGACCATTTTTGCATAGTTCCAACAGATTTGCAAGGGGGAGCACTTGATTTTTCAGGCCCGGTCCGGCAAAATAGAGTTGGCATGGGATTTGCTTAACTTATCCAGTCGAATAGGTTGTGGGCCAATGGAGATTTGTCTCGATACAGAAAGGAGCTTCTCATATGATCACGAAAGAAGAACTGCTGACCCTGCTGCACCAGGAGGTGGTCCCCGCCCTGGGCTGCACGGAGCCCGTGTGCGTGGCCCTGGCCACCGCCGACGCCAGCCACGCCATCGGCGGCGACATCGTCTCCGTCAAGGTTGAGGTCAACCCCGGCATCTATAAGAACGGCATGAGCGTGGGCATCCCCGGCTTCTCCCGGGTGGGACTGAAGTACGCCGCCGCCCTGGGCGCCTGCCTGCGGAACCCGGACAAGAGCCTCCAGCTGCTGGAGGACATCACCCCGGAGGTCAGCGACGCGGCCATCCAGCTGGTGGAGGACCGTCATGTCGTGGTGATGATCAAGCAGGATGAGACCCAGCTGTACGCCCGGGCGGAGGTCATCACCACCGCCGGCATCGGCATCAGCGAGATCCGGGGCACCCACTCCAACATCATCCTCACGGTGCGGAACAACGACGTGCTGGTGAAGAAGGAGTATGTGGCCGGCGGCCAGGACGAGCTCCACGAGCGGCTGGCCCCCATGACCGTGGCGGAGATCCGCGCCCTGGTGGACCAGTGCGGCGAGGCGGATCTGTCCTTCATGCTGGACGGCATGGACATGAATGAGAAGCTGGCGGACTTCGGCCTGGAGCACACCCTGGGCGTGGGCATCGCCACCGCCCTGAAGAAGGCAGACCTGCTGGGCCAGGGCTTCGCCGCCGAGACCATGCTGCGGGTGGCCAGCAGCGCCGAGGGCCGCATGAGCGGCTGCCCCTACGCCGTCATGAGCAGCGCCGGCAGCGGCAACCACGGCATCACCGCCATCATTCCCGTGGTGGAGCTGGCCAAGCACCTGGGCTCCTCCAAGGAGCAGCTGGAAAAGGCACTGGCCTTCTCCCACACCCTGAACGTGTATATCAAGATCTTCACCGGCAAGCTGTCCGCCACCTGCGGGTGCGGCGTCTCCGCCGCCACCGCCGCGGCCGCCGCCATGGTGTGGCTGATGGGCGGCAGCGACGAGCAGATCGGCAAGGCCATCATCAACATGAGCGGCAACCTCACCGGCATGATCTGCGACGGCGGCAAGATCGGCTGCGCCCTGAAGCTGGCCACCGCCACCAACGCCGCCATCATGTGCGCCCAGCTGGCCATGAGCGACGTGGTCCTCCAGGCCACGGACGGCATCTGCGGCGCCACGCCGGAGCAGGCCATCCGCAACATGGGCCAGGTCAGCACCCCCGGCATGGTGCAGACCGACAAGACCATCCTGGACATCATGATGAAGAAGGACGCCCAGGCGTAAGCGCGGACAAAACAAAACAGACTGAGCAAGGCCGCCCGGCGGGAGTTCCCGCTGGGCGGCCTGCTTTGTGCCCCGGCCGGAGATTTCCGGTTGCCCGGCGGCCGCCTTTAGGGTATTATGGAGAGATGGCCGACGGCCTTCATAAAATCTTAAACATTTTCCCGGTTTTTTATTAAACCGCTTTTCCTTATCATAGACACCAAGGAGGGAGCCCCATGTACAACATTCTGATCTGCGACGACGAGCGGGACATCGTCAACGCCCTGAAGATCTATCTGGCCGACCCCGGCTATACCCTGTTTGAGGCCCACACCGGCCAGGAGGCCCTGGACGTCCTGGAGCGGGAGGACATCCACCTGGTGCTGCTGGACATCATGATGCCGGAGATGGACGGCATCACCGCCTTGGCGAAGCTCCGGCAGGTGAGCAACGTGCCGGTGATCCTGCTGACCGCCAAGAGCGAGGACACGGACAAGATCCTGGGACTGAACGTGGGGGCGGACGACTACGTCACCAAGCCCTTCAACCCGGTGGAGGTGGCGGCCCGGGTCCGCAGCCAGCTGCGGCGGTACTTCCAGCTGGGGAGCGGGAACCTCCGGCCGGAGGTGCTGGCCCTGGGCGGCATCCAGATGGACGACCGGGAGAAGGCCGTCACCCTGGACGGGGACCCGGTGCCCCTGACCCCCACGGAGTACGACATTTTGAAGCTGCTGCTGGAGCACCCGGGACAGGTGTTCTCCCCCAAGGAAATCTACCGCAAGGTGTGGAAGGACGCCCCCTTCGGCAGCGAGAACACGGTGGCGGTCCACATCCGCCACCTGCGGGAGAAATTGGAGATCGACCCCGCGGAGCCCCGGTACCTGAAAGTGGTCTGGGGCCAGGGGTACAAACTGGAAAAGGGGATGGGAACATGAAAGCGGTTTTCGTCAATGGAAATATGGAACAGGACATCAAGCAGGAGATCGCCCAGGCGGTGGTGGGGGAGGACGCCCCGCCGGAAGCGGAGCCTCCCCGGCGGAAGACGAAGCTGACCGAGCGCACGGCGGCCAAGGTCGCGGCCTTTCTGCTGCTGCTGGTGATGACCGCCGTCACCGCCGGCGGCATTTTGGGGGCATTGCTGCTGTATGACACCGGTATTTACGGCACCAGTGAGACAACATTCAAGCATGAGATCTTCTCCGGCATCGCCCGGGGGGATGGGTACACACTGGCAAGCTATGTTACCTGGGACAGCGAGAATCTGTCTTATCAGATGGACCAGGAGGCGGCGGAGTGGTTCTGCGGTGAACGGAACATCGCCTTCGCGGCGGTGGAGGCCAAGGGGCAAGGAGAAATCTGGCGCAGCGGCGCCAACACCGACGCGGACAGCCCCTGGCAGTTTTCGTTTTCCTATGACTGGGCGGACCCGGAGCGTCCCAGCATGGGCGCGGTGGAGAACGCCTATACGGTACAACTCGTGCTGAACAGCGCGTTTCCCATCCAGGATGACTACGCTTTGGCCAACTGGGTGGCAGGCATGGCCTACGCCCTACGCTACTGGATCTACGCCATCATTGCCGCGGCGGCGCTGCTGGTGGCGGTCTGCTTCGTGTTCCTGCTGTGCGCCGCCGGACACCGTCCCGGCGTGGAGGGCGTCCGTCCCGGCTGGGGGACGAAGATCCCCCTGGACCTGCTGACGGCGGCCGTGGCCCTGGTGTTATTTTTGGGCATCCAGATGGTGGTGGAGGCCAACTTCGGGGGCATTGGCGTGGTGCTGGTTGTGGTGCTGGGCCCTGCCATCCTGGCGGGCATCTTCACCGGCTGGTGCATGTCCCTGGCCCTGCGGCTCAAGCTGGGGGGCTGGTGGCGGAACACCGTCATCTATGTGGCCCTCCGCTGGGCCTGGAAGGTGCTGAGAAAGCTGGGCGGCGGACTGCGGGCCGCTGGCCGCGGGCTGGCGGGCCTGCTGGGCGGCGTTCCCCTGGTGGGCAAGACGGTGCTGATCTTCCTGGGCCTCTGCATCCTGGAAGGACTTGGGATTCTGGTCAGCTTGGGCTTCTTTTGGAGCTGGGGCGTCTTGGCGTTCCTGTGGGTGGTTGAGAAGCTCCTGCTGTTCCTGGCGGTGCTGGCCGTGGCCCTCATGTGCCGGAAGCTGCTGCTGGGCGGCCGGGCCCTGGCCGCCGGGGACCTGAGCTATCAGGTGGACACCAGCCGGATGGTGCTGGACTTCAAGGCCCACGGGGAGGACCTGAACCACATCGCCCAGGGCATGGCGGCGGCGGTGGACCAGCGGATGCGCAGCGAGCGGATGAAGACGGAGCTCATCACCAACGTGTCCCACGACATCAAGACGCCCCTGACCTCCATCATCAACTACGCGGACCTCATCGGCAAGGAGCCGAAGGACAGCGACAAGATCCCGGAGTACGCCGCCGTCCTCACCCGCCAGTCGGAGCGGCTGAAGCGGCTGATCGAGGACCTGGTGGAGGCGTCCAAGGCCTCCACCGGCAACCTGGAGGTGGATCTGGCCCCCTGCCAGCCCGGCGTGCTGCTGACCCAGGCGGCGGGGGAGTACGAGCAGAAGCTGAAGGACGCGGGCCTGGACCTGGTGACCCGGCAGCCGGAGGCTCCGGTGACCATCCTGGCGGATGGCCGGCGGCTGTGGCGGGTGTTCGACAACCTGATGAACAACATCTGCAAGTACGCCCAGCGGGGCACCCGGGTGTACCTGACCCTGGAGGAGCGGGACGGCCAGGCGGTGATCTCCTTCAAGAACACCTCCCGGGCACCCCTGGACATCCCGGCGGAGGAGCTGCTGGAGCGGTTCGTCCGGGGGGACGCCGCCCGGGGCGGCGAGGGCAACGGCCTAGGCCTCTCCATCGCCAAGAGCCTGACGGAGCTCCAGAAGGGCACATTGGACCTGACTGTGGACGGGGACCTGTTCAAGGTGGTCCTGCGGTTCGGGATCCTCTCCTAAAGAAGCGCGCGGAGCGCACCGGCCAGAAAGGCCGGTGCGCTCCGCATTTTCCGCCGTACGCCTTGCGGACTGCTCCGGGATGGGATATACTACAAGGCGGAAACAGTCGGCGGCGCCGGAGACGCGGCCCGCCGGGAAAGGAGCAAGTATGCGCGTGTTGGAACAGCTGGAGCCCCAGGGGGTGTTCCGTTTTTTTGAGGAACTGTGCGCCATTCCCCACGGCTCGAGGAACTGCCAGGCCGTCAGCGATTGGTGCGTAGCCTTTGCCAGGGAGCGGGGACTGGAGCACTACCAGGACCAGGCGGGAAACGTCATCCTCATCCAGGAGGCAACTCCCGGCTACGAGGCAGCGGAGCCTATCATCCTCCAGGGCCACATGGACATGGTGTGCGCCCAGGACCCGGACTGCGCCAAGGATATGGCGAGGGAGGGCCTGGACCTCTGCGTGGAGGGAGGCTATGTCCGGGCCCGGGGCACCACCCTGGGCGGCGATGACGGCATCGCCGTGGCCATGGCCCTGGCCATACTGGACGACTCGTCGATCCCCCATCCCCGGCTGGAGGTGGTCCTCACCACGGAGGAGGAGATCGGGATGCTGGGCGCGGTGGCCCTGGACGTCTCCCCCCTCCGGGGCCGGAAGCTGCTGAACCTGGACTCCGAGACAGAGGGCGTCTTTACCGTCAGCTGCGCCGGCGGCAGCATGGTCCGGTGCGTTCTGCCGGTGACCCGGGCGGCTTGGGACGGCGCGGCCCTGGAGGTGCGGATCGGCGGCCTTGCGGGCGGCCACTCCGGCACGGAGATCCACAAGGGCCGGGCCAACGCCAATGTGGTCCTGGGCCGGGTGCTCCAGGCCATGGGAGAGGAGACGGCGCTGCGGCTGGTGACGGCACAGGGCGGCAGCAAGGACAACGCCATCCCCGTGGGATCGTCCGCCCGGGTGGTGGCCGCCGACGAGACCGCCGCCCGGCAGGCGGCGGAGCGGATGGCCGCTGACCTGGCCCGGGAGTACGCCGCGGCGGATCCGGGCCTCCGGGTGGAGGTGACGGCCTGCACGGCCTCGGAGACACCCATGGACAAGGCGTCCACGGAGCGGGCGGTCTGTCTGCTGACCTGCCTGCCAAACGGCATCCAGGCCATGAGCATGGACATCCCCGGCCTGGTGCAGACCTCTCTGAATTTGGGAGTCCTCACCACGACGGAGGACTGCCTGACGGCCACCTTCTGCGTCCGCAGCAGCGTGGGCAGCCAGAAAGAGATGCTCCACCGCCGCCTCCGAGCGCTGATGGCCCAGCTGTGCGGCACGGCGGAGATCTCCGGGGACTACCCCGCCTGGGAGTACCGGCCCGACTCCCCCCTCCGGGACCTGATGACGGAGGTGTTCCGGGAGCAGTACGGCCGGGAGCCGCAGATCGAGGCCATCCACGCTGGCGTGGAGTGCGGCATCCTGGCGGGCAAGCTGCCGGGCCTGGACTGCGTGTCCATCGGCCCGGACCTGCTGGAGATCCACACCCCTAGAGAGCGGATGGACATCGCCTCCGTCCAGCGGGTGTGGCGATTCATGCTGGAAGTCTTGAAGCGGTCCAAGTAAAGACCAGGGGCGCGGCGAGAGCCGCGCCCCTGTTGTCATAGACGGGATCCCATGGTATAATAGCTGCAAATCGGAACGGGGAGGGAACGGGATGTACCACTGCTTCCGCCTCCATCGGGGGCAGGACCTGTATGAGGCCATCGAGGCCTATGTGAACGACCACCACATCGCCGCCGGGGCGGTGGTCTCCGGCGTGGGGTGCGTCTCCCGCTGGCGGCTGCGGGACGCCACCGGCATCCAGGTGCGCGGCGGGGAGGAGGACGTGGAGATCGTCTCCCTGATGGGCACCGTGTCGGAACACGGCTGCCACCTCCACGCCAGCTTCAGCCGGGCGGATCTCTCCGCCTTCGGCGGCCACTTGCTGCCGGGGTGCGTGGTGAACACCACGGCGGAGATCGTGCTGGCGGAGATCCCAGACCGGGTGTTCACCCGGCAGCCGGACAGCGAGACCGGCTATGACGAGCTGGTGATTGCCCCCGCGCCCTCCAAAGAGACTATGAATGACAGGAGAGAAGGACCATGAACGTATGGATCGCGTCGGACATCCACGGCAGCGCCCTGTACTGCCGGCAGCTGCTGGACCTGATGGAGCGGCAGGGGGGAGACCGCCTGGTGCTGCTGGGCGACCTGCTGTACCACGGCCCCCGAAATGACCTGCCGGCGGGCTATGACCCCAAGCAGGTATTCGCCATGCTGAATATGCGGAAGGACCGCATCCTCTGCGTCCACGGCAACTGCGACGCGGAGGTGGACCAGATGGTGCTGGACTTCCCCATCGGGGCGGATTTCCGGGTGGAGGACCTGTGCGGATGCCGGCTGTTTTTCACCCACGGCCACCATTACAACGTGGACCAGCGGCCGTCTGCGGAGCTGCTGGACGGGGCGGAGTATGTGGTCTACGGCCACTTCCACGTGCCCATGAAGCGGCAGGAGGACGGCGTGTGGTACCTGAATCCCGGCTCCGTCTCCATCCCCAAGGAGGGCAGCTGGCACGGCTGCATCCGGATGACGGAGGACGCCATCCAATGGCTGGACCTGGATGGGAACGTAAAGGACGAATTGCGCTGAATGGAGGGACCGGCATGACAGAGATCCAAAAGCTGCTGTTTGACCGGCAGGACCCGGCCTACCGGGCGTTCCAGAGCAAGCTGATGCCCACCGTGGATCCGGAGACGGTGATCGGCGTCCGGATGCCGGTGCTGCGGAAGCTGGCGAAGGAGCTGGCCAGGATGCTGCTGGCTGAGGATTTCCTCCGGCAGCTGCCCCACCGCTACTATGAGGAGAACAACCTCCACGGTCTGCTGATCTCATCCATCCCGAACTATGGTCCCACTGTGGCGGCGCTGGAGGCATTCCTGCCCCATGTGGACAACTGGGCCACCTGCGACCTGCTGAGCCCCAAGGCATTCCAGGATCATCCGCCGGAGCTGCCGGGGCAGATCCGCCGCTGGGTGGGGGACCCGCACCCCTACACCGTCCGCTTCGGCCTGGGGATGCTGCTGAGCTTCTACCTGGACGAGGACTTCCGACCGGAATATCTGGCCCTGGCCGCCGGCGTCCGGCGGGAGGAGTACTATGTGAGGATGATGGTGGCCTGGTATTTCGCAACCGCCCTGGCCAAGCAGTACGACGCGGCCCTGCCCTATTTGGTAGGCCGCCGGCTGGACCGCTGGACCCACAACAAGACCATCCAAAAGGCGGTGGAGAGCTACCGGATCACGCCGGAGCAGAAGACGTATCTCCGCAGCCTGCGGTGGAGGGAGGGGGCCTGAATCCCCCCGAAGTAGGCCTTTGAAAAAAATCGAAAAAAATGAAAATTAAGTGTTGACAATTCCGCTCCTGCCTGCTATACTAAGCAATGTTCCGAGCGCGAGACTCAAACGGAACAAGCGGTTCGGGGGTATAGCTCAGCTGGGAGAGCGCATGACTGGCAGTCATGAGGTCAGCGGTTCGATCCCGCTTATCTCCACCAAAAAAAGAAAGGTATGTTTATGGCATACCTTTCTTTTTTACTATATCGAGCCCCTGTCTGTACAGGCTGATCGTGCGGAGCGGGCTTATTTCAATAGGAAAGGTTGAGAGAGCCATGGTGATCCACGAGTCCGCGGAAGACTATTTGGAGTCGATCCTGGTTTTGCAGCAGCGGCGTGGCCAAGTACGGTCCATCGACATCGTCAACGAGCTGGGGTACTCCAAGCCCAGCGTCAGCATCGCCATGAAGAAGCTGCGGGAAAACGGATATGTCTCCATGGATGCAGATGGGCTCATCACGCTCAATGAGAGCGGCATGGAGATCGCCCGCAGAGTGTACGGGCGGCACACTACACTGGCAAAGCTGTTCATCCTGCTGGGGGTGACGCCGGAAGTAGCTTCCGAGGATGCCTGTAAGGTGGAACATGACCTCAGTGAGGAGACCTTCCACTGCATCCAGAACTATTTGAAAAAGATGCTGGAGGAACAAGAGGAGGGCTGACTCGTCAGCCCTCCTTTTTTATCGTCAACGCACCAGCAGCAGCGCACAGTCCGCTGCCAGCAGCACCACCACGGCGGCGGAGGCCGCCAGCCTTACCCGGGAAGACAGGCTGTGGACCAGCTTCTGGAACAGGGGCTGGAGCACATAGAGAAACAGCAGCCCGCCCAGACCGAACCGGATGGATGGAGACAGGGCGATGCGGCCCTGGAAGTTGATGGCATAATCCAGGTAGGTCTGCCAGGGCCAGGCACCGGTCAGGGCCTCCAGGATATAGCTGGTGAACAGTTCGATGGCGGTGGCGGCGATCATGCAACCCAGGAACACCAGAACCGGCTTCACCCAGCGGAGCCATTCCGGCTCCCGCTTGGCCATGAGCTTGGAAAAGCACAGCAGGAACACCAGGGCCCCCACACCGTACACCGGACAGTAGGGCCCAAGCAGCACGCCCCGGTTGGTGAAGCCCCAACGGTAGACCACGACCTCCAGGAACACCTCATACAGCCATCCCAGGATGGAATAGAAAAAGAAATAGAGCACATAGGCCTGCACGGCCTCAAATCGTTTGGCCTTGGAGAGATACCGCATGGGACGCCGCCCCCTTTCGTCTCTACCATCCTATCATGTCTGGCGGCTGGGGGCAAGAGGAAAAAACGAGCTCCGGGCTCTGAAACTCAGGCCAGCCCGGGCAGCTGGTCCAGGGAGGCGAAGGTGTAGCCCATATCCTCCCATCGGGTCAGCAGGTCGTCCAGGATGGCGGCATTGGTGGCGGAGGTGGAGTGGAGCAGCACGATAGCGCCGTCGTGGATGCGGGGCAGAAGCTTGGCATAGGCCTCCTCCGCCGAGGGCTGGGCGTCCGTGTTCCAGTCCACATAGGCCAGGCTCCAGAAGACGGTGGTGTACTCCAGCTCCTGGGCCTGCTTCAGATTCTCCACGCTGTACTTCCCCTGGGGCGGGCGGTAAAACTTGGAGAGGGGCTGCCCGGTGGTCTCCAGGTACAGCGTCTCCAGGTCCGTCAGCTCCTTCTGGAAGGCGGCCAGGTCAGAGATGCTGGACATATCCGGGTGGTGATAGGTGTGGTTGCCCACGATGTGGCCCTCCTCCGCCATCCGGCGGACGATGTCCGGGGCGGACTCGATCATATGCCCTACCACGAAGAAGGCGGCGGGGGCGTCGTGCTTTTTCAGGGCGTCCAGGATGGCCTCCGTATTGCCGTTCTCGTACCCGCAGTCAAAGGTGAGGTAGAGGACCTTTTGGCTGGTATCCCCCAGATAGTAGGCATCGTATTGGGCCAGCTCCTCCGCGGTGGCGTTTCCCACCGGCGAGGCCCCCTCTGTGGGGAAGGACAGGCCCCAGTCCGCAGCTGCGGGCACCGCCACAGGGGCGGAGGCGGTGAGGGCGGGAGCCGGGTCGCTGAAATAGAACAGTACGGCCAGCGTCAGGCACAGGGACGCGGACACCAGGGCCATGGCGCCCCGGCGGTCGGGATTTGACACGTGGCATTCCTCCAGTCCGGGCAAAATGTTCCGGTCACAGTTTGCGCAGACTGCTTGTCGATTATACAGAGGAGACCGCCTTTCGGTGCCGTCCGCCCGGACGGAAAAGCGCGAGGCCGGCGGATGGAACAGCAAAGGCCCGCCGGATCTTCCGGCGGGCCTGCCAGTATCTGTCTGTGGAGCGGTCACCGCTGATACTCGAACTCGAAGTCGTACAGGGACACGATATCCCCGTCCTGGATGCCTGCGTCCTCCAGCTTCTGGAAGAAGCCGTTGTCCCGCAGCACCTTGTCGAACCACATCCGGCTCTCGTAGTCGGCGAAGTTCACGTTGCCCATGACCTGCCGCAGCCAGGGACTCTCCACGATCCAGGTGCCGTCGTCCTCCCGGTGGATGTCCAGGGGGGCGGAGGCGTCGATCACCGGGGCCTTGGGCACATACTCCGGCTCGTACACCGTGACGGGCGGCAGGACGGACAGCATCTCCGCCGCCTTTTTCACCAGCTCCCGCGTGCCCTGGTGCGCCGCCGCGGAGATCTCGATCAGCGTGTAGCCCTGGGCCTCCACATGGGCCCGGAGCCGCTCCAGGTTGTCGGAGTCCGGGGGCAGGATGTCCACCTTGTTGGCGGCCACGATCTGGGGCCGTGTGGCCAGGTCCGGGCTGTACTGCTGCAGCTCGGCGTTGATGGCGTCAAAGTCCTCCACCGGGTCCCGGCCCTCGCTGCCGGACACGTCCACCACATGGACCAGCAGCCGGCAGCGGTCCACGTGCCGCAGGAAGTCGTGGCCCAGGCCGGCGCCCTCGCTGGCGCCCTCGATGATGCCGGGGATGTCCGCCATGACGAAGCTGACGCCGTCCTCCACCCAGACCACGCCCAGGTTGGGGAACAACGTGGTGAAGTGGTAGTTGGCGATCTTGGGCTGGGCCTTGGAGACCACGGACAGCAGCGTGGACTTGCCCACATTGGGGAAGCCCACCAGGCCCACGTCCGCCAGCAGCTTCAGCTCCAGGACCACGTCGTGGGCCTCGCCGGGCAGGCCCGCCTTGGCGAACCGGGGCACCTGCCGGGTAGGGGTGGCGAAGTGGCTGTTTCCCCAGCCGCCCCGTCCGCCCTTGCAGAGGACGTAGGGCTCGCTGCCGGACATATCCTGCATGATCTCGCCGGACTCCGCGTCCCGCACCAGGGTGCCGCGGGGGACCTTGATGATGAGGTCCTGGCCGTCCTTGCCGGTCTTCCGGGCCCCCTGGCCGTCGGCGCCGTTGCCGGCCACATACTTGCGCTTGTAGCGGAAGTCCATCAGGGTGGACATATTGTCATCCACCTGCAGAATGATGGAGCCGCCCCGTCCGCCGTCGCCGCCGTCCGGCCCGCCGGCGGCCACGTATTTCTCCCGGTGGAAGGAGACGGCGCCATTGCCGCCGCTCCCCGCCCGGACGGAGATCCGGGCCTTATCGATGAAAGAAGTTGCCATTGTCGTACCTCTCGTGCGTTCTCATGTTGAAAACAGATTTCTGAGTCCTGCCTATTTTATCCGAAAACCTCCCGCGCGTCAAGTGCGGGCGCTTCGTCCGGACTTCTACAGAAAAACCGCCCCGGTCAACTGACCGGGGCGGTTTGGCGTCCTTATTCAGCCTCGTAGACAGAGACCTGCTTGCGATCCTTGCCCAGCCGCTCGAAGCGGACCGTGCCGCTGACCGTGGCGAACAGGGTGTCGTCGGTGCCCTTGCCCACGTTCACACCGGGGTGGATGTGGGTGCCGCGCTGACGCACCAGGATGTTGCCGGCCTGCACGAACTGACCGTCGGCACGCTTGGCGCCCAGGCGCTTAGCCTTGGAATCACGGCCGTTCTTGGTGGAGCCGCCGCCCTTTTTGTGGGCGAAGAACTGAAGACCAATGCGAATCATGATACGGACCATCCTTTCTGAAAGATTTTAGATGGGGAGGATCAGTCGTCCTCCAGAACTTCGATGTTGTCGGGATACTCGTCATGGAGCTGCGCGAAGTAGACCATCAGCCCTGTCATCAGGGACTGGCAGGTGCTCTCCGTGACCTCATCCAGGCCCCCCGGCAGGCGGAGGGAGATGGACGCGTCCTGCTCCCGGACCTTCACCGATGCGGCCAGACCCAGCACGTCATTGACGGTGGCCTCCACCAGACGGACAGCGCTGGTGACGGCGGCGCAGACGATGTCCTCGCCCGCCTCAGCGTAGCCGCTGTGGCCCTTGGCCTCAAACCCGGTGATCCGGTCGTCCTCCATGCGGAATACGACAGTGGTCATACTCAGACAGAGATCTTGCCGATCTCGACCTTGGTGTAAGGCTGACGATGGCCCTGACGCTTGCGGTAACCCTTCTTGGCGTTGTACTTGAAGATGCGGATCTTCTTGCCCTTGCCGTTCTTGACGATCTTGCCC
>DWZJ01000105.1 GCA_019118245.1 Candidatus Oscillibacter excrementigallinarum | reverse complement strand
GTAACTGCCTCCTCGGTCACAAAAGGTACCTTCCTCCATGATTTCGCCGCAAAACGGACAATTCATGATGCGCACTCCTTCCGATATTTCATTTTCATTATAAAACACAAAAATGTTTTCTGCAAGGCATGATGAACCAGTCGGCCAAGCCTTCTGGGGAGTTATGAAACCAGATTTTTTGAAACCAACGGAGTTTGAATCGTCATTACTGATCTGAAAAAGGGACGCTTTTTTCGGAAAGCTCCATTTTCCCGCCCGGAAACAGGGCCAAACAAATCGGAACGGTTGGAACGCTGAGATGCCGAGTCTTTCTTCACGCTCCGCCTTTCCCTCTGATCCCCGTGTTCTTCGCTTTATGCTCCTCCCACCACGGGCACCGTTATCACAATTTCCGGATGCTTAAAAAGCGCTCCTGCGCAGCTCTGCGGCGATGACTGCCAGCCGTCAGAGAATCGATCACTTTGGCGCTTCGGGGTGATCCCGGCGGCAGGAGTGTCTGCGCAAGGCCGCCGAGCTGCCGAAGGGACTGGTGCAGACGGGGGCCGGTGATCCGGTCGTGTTATTCAGCTTCTCCCTGCTCTCCCGAGAGGGCCGCGTCCTGCTGGAGCAAAGCCGGTCCGCCGGATACCGGGCACCGGCCTTTGTCAGTCGCACCTGCCTGGCCGACGGGGCCCAGTGCCGCACACAGCAGAGGGCCCCTATGGAGAAGCCTCACGGATATTTGACGAAAAGTTTACGTGAAGATGGTGGCTTCGCATCCCCTCCTTCTGTATACTTCAATTGTGAAAAGACTCATCACGATGAGGAGCGGTTCCATGGGATCGGACTTCACCACTGTCCATATTGATACGTTGACCCATCCATAAACGCCGGCTTGCGCCCTTTTGCGTGAGCCGGCGCCTTTTTGCAGGGAAGGTCCCTTGCGGTCTCTCAACGCCAAAAAGGCGGGGCCCCCGGGGACCGGAGAAAGGAGCAAGCGTTCTCATCCTCCCGCGGTCTCGCGGACCGAACGTCCAGCACACCGGCTTTGGAATGCTTGGACCGGTGACCGATCCCAACGCCCCATGGCGGTGAGCCGCTGTGTCATCGTGCGGAGGCGAAACAACATCACAGAAAGGCGGATCCATCGTGCAGAAAACCTTTGTATTGGACACCAGCGTTCTGATCCAGGCCCCGTATGCTCTGGAGTCCTTCCAGGAGAATCACGTCATTTTGCCGCTGGCCGTGCTGGAGGAGCTGGACTGTCTGAAACGGCCGGAGGGGGAGCAGGGCACCAATGCCAGACAGGTCATTCGGTTCCTTGAGCGGCTCCGCCTCCAGGGCAATCTGGTGGAGGGCGTGGCGCTGCCGTCGGGCGGTACCCTGCGGCTGGAGGTCAACCATGTGGATGTGGAGCTGCCCCACGGCATGGATCCCGCCAGCTCAAGCAGCCGCGTTTTGAAGGTCTGCAAGGGTCTGATCGATGACGGCGTTCCCGCGATCCTGGTGACCCGGGACATCGTGACCCGCATCCAGGCCCAGATGATGGGCGTTCCGGCGGAGGACTTTACCACCGATCAGATTCCCTCTGGGACAGGGCTCTACGCTGGCAGGGCGGAGCTCTATGTGCCGGATGCGTTGCTCTCCGCCTTCAAGAAGGAAGGCATATCGGCCGAGACGCTGTATACCGTGGACAGCGACGGAACACAGCGCCCTGCCTCCCTGACGGAAAATCAATTCGTTCTCCTGCGCTCCGACACAGAGGAGAAGAAGACCATGCTGGGGCGGTTCTCCTGCGGCAGGGTCACGCCTCTCCAGTTCAGCGGCCGCAAGCCCTTCGGCGTCAAGCCCCGCAGCGTGGGCCAGCTGTTCATGCAGGAGGCGCTGCTGCTGGGTGCGGAAGAGGCGCCTCTGGTCATCATCATGGGCCCCGCCGGGACGGCAAAAACCTTCTACGCCCTGGCCGCCGGCCTGGAACAGGTGATGGAGCAGGAGCCCCGGGCCTACCGCAAGCTCCTGGTCTGCCGCCCCAACGCCCAGTTTGACCAGGACATTGGATTCCTGCCGGGCAGCGAGCAGGAGAAGATCTCCCCCCTCATGCGGCCCATTGTGGACAATCTGGAGATCCTGCTGGATCTGGAACAGAAAAAGGAGAAGATCGGTGAAGAGGAACTGCACAGCCGCATCCACTACCTCTTTGACACCGGCATCATCACGACAGAAGCCATGAACTTCATGCGGGGCCGCTCCATCACCGACACCTGGCTGATCATCGATGAGGCTCAGAATCTGACGCCCCGGCAGGTGAAGGGGGTCATCACCCGTGTGGGCCGGGGCACAAAGGTCGTCCTTCTGGGAGACCCGGCCCAGATCGACGCCCCCCTGTTGAATGAGCGCAGCAATGGTCTGGTCTACGCCAGCGAGCACATGAAGGGTAGTCCGCTGTGCGTCCAGCTGACCATGCGCTCCGACGAGTGTGAGCGGTCCGCTCTGGCGCTGGACGCGGCAGAGCGGATGTGACGGCGATACGGCATAGCCGCCTCTCCGCCCCCATCCAGGACAATATAGATGTGGGAGGACCAGACCATAGGCGTGGGGCAGATCATGATGACGTCGACTTTCGGCTGTTCCCAGTTCTCCGGAACCTCCGCCGCAAACTTCAGCATTTGGTTCTCATAGGCGGCGATGATGGGCTTGTCCCCCATGCCGGTTTTCAAAAACTGGTCAAACAGATCTGCGGATGAGGACTCCATATGGTCCAGCTTTTCAAATGCCTTCGGACCGGGGCCCGCAGTATCCAGGCGCCAAATGAGAAACCAGTGAGCGGCGGAGATCTCTTCCGGCTGTTCCCTCCCGCAGACAGGTGTAGATGCGGGGCCTATCTCCGTCAGGGCCGGGGCGTCCATCCGTGTCTGCATATCTGTGATTTTTCGGGTGCTGGAACAGACCCGCGTCAGATCCAGTCCTTCCCCCTCCATGCTGCCGGAGCAGCCCGGGCAATAGACGGTGCGGTGCCCTATGCGCCGGATCTGATCCTGCGCCTTGTCGGAAAGCAGATATGCCTGGAGCTCTGGAAACGCCTCCTTTTCAGGGTCCCAGTTGCCTGCAAATCCCAATTCCTCCGCCAGGCTCTGCCGGACGCCGAAGATCACTGGTGTAATGGAGATTGGCTCGGTGTGCTTAACCCGGTACCGGGTGTCCCCAGCATGGAGAAAGGGCTTGACAACCGGGAGAGCATTGTGTATGATAAAGCAAATTCATCAAATAAACCGTTGAAGCGGAGATAACGTCAGGTATGCCTTTACAGAGAGCCCGCGGCGCTGAGAGTCGGGTGAGAAACAGCTTGGCAAATGGACCGCTGAGGGCGCGGGGAAAGGCTGCATACGCCGAGTATTCCGCGACGTGTGGGCATACGTCAGTTGCCGGGGATATGTTGGTATCCCGCTAAGGGCACGGCAGCAAACAGCCGTGAAGCAAGGTGGCACCGCGAGCGTATGATACGCCCGTCCTTGACAGGATTGTCAGGGACGGGCGTTTTTCTGTTTCGTCCCGGAAAAGGAGGTCCTTTCATGTACTACCCAACCCTGAAGGAGGCGCGGGCCCTGGCTGCCGGCGACTACCGGGAGATCCCGGTGACCCGGGAGCTGCTGTCCGATTTCCTCACCCCCATCCAGGCACTGCGGATCCTCCGGGCCCAGGACAACCACTGCTTTCTCCTGGAGTCCGCCGCGGACAGCGAGGGCTGGGGCCGCTGGTCCTTCCTGGGCTTTGCGCCGGATCTGGAAGTCACCTGCAAGGACGGCGTGGTGCAGCTCCGGGACGGCGCGCAGCGCTCCACCCGCATCCAGCCCCCGGGCGAGGCCCTGCGGCAGCTCCTGGCGGCCCACAAAAGCCCCCGCATCCCCGGCCTGCCTCCCTTTACCGGCGGCCTGGTGGGGTATTTCTCATACGACTACATGAAGTACGCCGAGCCCTCGCTCCGCCTGACAGGCGCGGATCAGGAGAAGTTCAAGGACATGGACTTGATGCTCTTCCGCAGCGTCATCGCCTTCGATAACTTCCGGCAGAAGCTCATTCTCATCACCAACGCGGACGCCGCCGATCTGGACAATTCCTATCCCGCCGCCTGCGCCCAGCTGGACCGGATGGCGGAGCTGCTCCGCCACGGCATCCCGGCTCCCCGGCGGCCGGCCCGGCTCACCACGGCGGTGGAGCCCCTGTTCAGCCAGGAGCAGTACTGCTCCATGGTGGAGACGGCCAAACGCCATATCCGGGAGGGAGACATCTTCCAGGTGGTGCTGTCCAACCGCCTGGAGGCGGGATTTGAGGGCTCCCTGCTGGACGTGTACCGGGTGCTGCGGACCGTCAACCCCTCCCCCTACCTGTTCTACTTCACCAGCGACGACATGGAGTTGGCCGGGGCCTCGCCGGAGACCCTGGTGAAGCTGGAGGACGGGGTGCTCCACACCTTCCCCCTGGCGGGCACCCGGCCCAGAGGTGCCACGCCGGAGGAGGACAGGGCTCTGGAAGAGGCCCTTCTCTCCGATGAAAAGGAGCTCTCCGAGCACAACATGCTGGTGGACCTGGGCCGCAACGACATCGGGAAGATCAGCCGCTTCGGCACCGTGCGGGTGGAGAAGTATCTGTCCGTGGAGCGGTTCTCCCATGTGATGCACATCGGCTCCACCGTCCGGGGAGAGCTGCGGGAGGACTGCGACGCGGTGGATGCCATCGACGCCATCCTTCCGGCGGGCACCCTGTCCGGCGCCCCCAAGCTGCGGGCGGCGGAGATCATCGACGAGCTGGAGGACAACAAGCGGGGGGTGTACGGCGGGGCCATCGGCTACCTGGACTTTACCGGAAACCTGGACACCTGCATCGCCATCCGCCTGGCCTTTGCCAAGAACGGAAAGGTGTTCATCCGGTCCGGGGCGGGCATCGTGGCCGACTCGGTGCCCGAGAAGGAGTATCAGGAGTGCATCAACAAGGCCCAGGCGGTGGTCCGGGCCCTGGAGCTGGCTCAGAAGGAGAGGGACCTATGATTCTGCTCATCGACAACTATGACAGTTTTTCCTACAACCTGTACCAGCTGGTGGGGAGCCTGAACCCGGATATTCAGGTGGTGCGCAACGATGCCGTGACGGTGGAGGACATCCGCCGGATGCACCCCAGTCACCTGATCCTCTCCCCCGGCCCCGGCTGGCCGGCGGACGCTGGGGTGTGCGAGGAGGCCGTCCGGGCGCTGGCGGGCGAGCTGCCCATCCTGGGGGTGTGCCTGGGTCACCAGGCCATCTGCGAGGCCTTTGGGGGCGTGGTGTCCTATGCAAAAGAACTCATGCACGGCAAGCCCTCCCAGGTGAGGCTGGATCTGGATTGTCCCCTGTTCCGGGGCCTGCCCGAGACCATCCAGGCGGCCCGGTACCACTCCCTGGCCGCGGCGGAGGACACCCTGCCGGACTGCCTGACCGTCACCGCCCGCACCGGCGACGGGGAGGTCATGGCGGTGCAGGTCAAGGACCGCCCGGTGTACGGACTGCAGTTTCACCCGGAGTCCATTCTCACGCCCATAGGCGGTCAAATCTTGAAAAATTTCTTGGAGGGATAAGGTATGATCAAGGAAGCCATTGTGAAGATCGTCAACAAGGAGGACCTGACCTACGACGAGGCCTACGCCGTCATGAACGAGATCATGAGCGGCCAGACGACTCCCACCCAGAACGCCGCGTTCCTGGCGGCCCTCTCCACCAAGAGTGCCCGGGCGGAGACCACCGACGAGATCGCCGGCTGTGCCGCCGCCATGCGGGCTCACGCCACGAAAGTGGAAACAGGCATGGAGGTCTTTGAGATCGTGGGCACCGGCGGCGACAACGCCCACAGCTTCAATATCTCCACCACCTCAGGCCTGGTGGCGGCGGCAGGCGGCGTGAAGGTTGCCAAGCACGGCAACCGGGCGGCCTCCTCCCAGTGCGGCACGGCGGACTGCCTGGAGGCCCTGGGAGTGAACATCCAGCAAAGCCCGGAGCGCTGCGTCCAGCTGCTGCGGGAGGTGGGGATGTGCTTCTTCTTCGCCCAGAAGTACCACACCTCCATGAAGTACGTGGGGGCCATCCGCAAGGAGCTTGGCTTCCGGACCGTGTTCAATATCCTGGGGCCCCTGACCAATCCGGCCACCCCCTCCATGCAGCTGCTGGGGGTGTACGACGAGTACCTGGTGGCCCCCCTGGCCCAGGTGCTCATCAATCTGGGGGTCCGGCGGGGCATGGTGGTCTACGGCCAGGACAAACTGGATGAGATCTCCATGTCCGCCCCCACCTCTGTGTGCGAGATCAAGGACGGCTGGTTCAAGGCCTACACCATCGCCCCCGAGGACTTCGGCCTGGAGCGCTGTGCCCGGGAGGATCTGCGGGGCGGCACCCCGGCGGAGAACGCGCAGATCACCCTGGCCGTGCTGGGCGGGGAAAAGGGCCACCGGCGGGACGCGGTGCTGATGAACGCGGGCGCCTCCCTCTATCTTGGCGGCAAGGCGGACACCATGCGGGACGGCATTGCCCTGGCGGCGGAGCTGATCGACTCCGGCAGGGCGCTGGAGACCCTGCGTAAGCTCATTGCGGTCAGCAACCTCTCGGAGGTGGCGGAAACATGACGATCCTAGACCAGCTGGCCGTCCACGCCCGGGAGCGGGTGGCGGCGGACCAGGCGGAGAACAGTCTGGACGTGCTGCAGGCCCAATGCCGCGCCCGGGGTCGGGCCCATGGGGCGCGCTTCCGGGGCGCCCTGGAAAAACCGGGTCTCTCCTTCCTCTGCGAGGTGAAGAGAGCCTCCCCCTCCAAGGGGGTCATTGCCGAGAATTTTCCCTATCTGGAGATCGCCCGGGACTATGAACGCGCCGGGGCGGACGCTATCTCCTGCCTCACCGAGCCCAAGTGGTTTCTGGGCTCCGACCAGATTTTTCGGGAGATTCGCGGGGCAGTGGACACCCCCATGCTCCGCAAGGACTTCACAGTGGACGCGTACCAGCTCTACCAGGCCCGCCTCCTGGGGGCGGACTGTGTGCTGCTGATCTGCGCCCTGCTGGACACCGGGACGCTGGAGCGGTATTTGGGCATCTGCGAGGAACTGGGCCTGTCCGCCCTGGTGGAGGCCCACAACGAAGAGGAGATCGCATCCGCCGTGGCCGCCGGCGCGGAGATCATCGGCGTGAACAACCGGAATTTGAAGGATTTCTCCGTGAACATTGACAACGCGGCTCGGCTGCGGGACCAGATTCCCCCAGGGGTGCTGTATGTGGCGGAGAGCGGCGTCCGCCGCCCAGAGGACGCCGCGGCGGTGAGGGCCATGGGGGCCGACGGCGTGCTCATCGGCGAGGCCCTCATGCGGGCGAAGGACAAGGGCGCCATGCTGGCGGCCCTGCGGGAGGCGGCATCATGACGAAAATCAAGATCTGCGGGCTGTTTCGGCCCTGTGACATCGACTTTGTCAACGAGGCCCGGTCCGACTGGTGCGGGTTCATCATCAACTTTCCCAGGAGCCACCGGAACCAGACGCCGGATCAGGTGCGGGCGCTGCGGGCGCGGCTGGATCCAGCTGTGATTCCGGTGGGCGTGTTCGTGGACCGGCCGGTGGAGGAGGTGGCCGGGCTGCTGAACGACGGGACCATTGCGGCGGCCCAGCTCCACGGGCACGAGGACGATGCCTATATCGCCGCTCTCCGGGCCCTGGCCCCCGGCAAGG
Organism: Candidatus Oscillibacter excrementigallinarum; assembly: GCA_019118245.1. Lineage (GTDB taxonomy): Bacteria > Bacillota > Clostridia > Oscillospirales > Oscillospiraceae > Oscillibacter > Oscillibacter excrementigallinarum. The sequence continues at coordinate 12,205 of DWZJ01000105.1, read as the reverse complement.
CGCTCTGGAAAGCGTTCAAGGTCCGGTCGGAGGCCGATCTGGCGGCGGCCGCCGCCTCCACGGCGGACCAGATCCTGCTGGACAACGGCTACGGCACGGGCCAGGCCTTTGACTGGTCCCTGGCCGGCGGGGTCAGGCGGCCCTTCCTCCTGGCGGGCGGGCTGACGCCGGAGAATATCCCCGATGCCGTGGCGCGGCTCCACCCCATGGGGCTGGATATCTCCAGCGGCGTCGAGACCGGCAGGCAGAAGGACCGGGCAAAAATTTTGGCGGCCGTGGCCGCCGCAAGAAAGGAGTGAGGGCCATGTCCAAGGGACGATTTGGCGTCCACGGCGGGCAGTATATCCCCGAGACGCTGATGAACGCGGTCATGGAGCTGGAGGATGCCTACAACCACTATAAAGACGACCCGGAGTTCCAGGCGGAACTCACCGAGCTGTTTAACGAATACGCCGGCCGGCCCTCCCGGCTCTACTACGCCCGGCGCATGACGGAGGACCTGGGGGGCGCGAAGATCTACCTAAAACGGGAGGATCTGAACCACACCGGGGCCCACAAGATCAATAACGTCCTGGGTCAGGCCCTGCTGGCCAGGAAGATGGGCAAGAAGCGCCTCATCGCCGAGACGGGCGCGGGCCAGCACGGAGTGGCCACCGCCACGGCGGCGGCCCTCTTCGGCATGGAGTGCGTGGTGTTCATGGGGGAGGAGGACACCCGCCGCCAGGCCCTGAATGTCTATAAAATGCGGCTGCTGGGGGCCGAGGTGGTGCCGGTGACCACCGGGACCGCCACCCTGAAGGACGCCTGCTCCGCCGCCTTCCGGGAGTGGACCTCCCGCATTGCGGACACCCACTACTGCCTGGGCTCCGTCATGGGGCCCCACCCCTTCCCCACCATGGTGCGGGACTTCCAGGCGGTCATCTCCCGGGAGATCAAGGCACAGCTCCAGGAGAGGGATGGAAAACTCCCGGACGCAGTGATCGCCTGCGTGGGAGGCGGCTCCAACGCCATGGGGGCCTTCTATCACTTCATTGAGGACCCCTCCGTGCGGCTCATCGGCTGCGAGGCGGCCGGCCGAGGCGTGGACACCCCGGACACCGCGGCCACCATTGCCACGGGCAGGCTCGGCATCTTCCACGGCATGAAGTCCTACTTCTGCCAGGACCAGTACGGCCAGATCGCCCCAGTGTACTCCATCTCCGCCGGCCTGGACTACCCGGGCATCGGCCCGGAGCACGCCTGGCTCCACGACACAGGCCGGGCGGAATATGTCCCCGTCACGGACGAGGAGGCGGTATCCGCCTTTGAGTATCTGAGCCGTACCGAGGGGATCATCCCCGCCATCGAGTCGGCCCACGCGGTGGCCTACGCCATGAAGCTGGCTCCCGCCATGGGCCGGGAGCAGATCATCGTCGTCAATATCTCCGGCCGTGGAGACAAGGACTGTGTCTCCGTCGCCCGGTATCGAGGGGAGGAGCTTTCCGAATGAGCCGAATTGCAGAGGCCTTTGCCCATGGCAAGGCGTTTATTCCCTTTCTCACCTGCGCTGACCCGGACCTGGAGACCACCGAGGCGGCCGTCCGGGCCATGGCCCAGGCGGGAGCCGATCTCATTGAGCTGGGCATCCCCTTCTCAGACCCCACCGCCGAGGGGCCGGTCATCCAGGCCGCCAACGAACGGGCGCTGGCCGGCGGCGTGACCACGGATCAGATCTTCGACATGGTCCGCCGCCTGCGCCGGGACGTGACGGTGCCCATGGTGTTTATGACCTATGCCAACGTGGTGTTCTCCTACGGCACGGAGCGGTTTATCTCCACGGCGGCGGACATCGGGATGGACGGGCTCATTCTCCCCGACGTGCCCTATGAGGAGAAGGAGGAATTCGCTCCCACCTGCCGAAGATACAGCCTGGATCTCATCTCCCTCATTGCCCCCACCTCCGAGGACCGGATTGCGATGATTGCCCGGGAGGCGGAGGGGTTCCTCTATTGCGTCTCCTCTCTGGGCGTCACCGGCGTGCGGACGGAGATCACCACCGACGTGGGCCGCATGGTCCATCTGGCCAAGGCGGCCAATCCGGAGATCCCCTGCGCCATCGGCTTCGGGATCTCCACACCTGAGCAGGCGGCCGCCATGGCCGCCGTATCGGACGGCGCCATCGTGGGCTCCGCCATTGTGAAGCTGGCGGGCCAATATGGCCGGCAGGCCGTGCCCCATATCGCGGCGTATGTATCCTCCATGAAGCAAGGCCTTGTCAAAACGACCGCCGGATAAGACGCCGCCTCCTTTCAAGCGAATGAAAAATGAGTCTCTCCAGCCCAGGAGATCCCGCGGCTCATGTCGGCGGGGTCGATACCCTCTCTCGAACTGCTTCATGGCCTGTTCGGGGCATTCCAGAATGGTTGGTGGCTGGCGATCCTGCCTGCCCATCCAGCCTCCGGCATTTTCTGCATCCGCCTGCACAAGTTGAAACGTCTGGCCCTGTACTGCGCTGCAAACAGAAGGCACAAGTCTGTTTTTGCTGCAAAAGCGCCCACAGCTCAATCGCTGTGGGCGCTTTTCTCTTAGGAGGCTCTTTTCTAAGCTGGTGTAAAACCCTGCAAGGCTCGAGTAAAACCCGCAATTCTCTGCGCCGCAAGAGGTCCTTAATCGAGGGGCTTCATCGTCGGGAACAGGATGACTTCCCGGATGGTGTCGGAGTTGGTCAGCAGCATGACACAGCGGTCGATGCCGATGCCCAGGCCGCCGGTGGGCGGCAGGCCGTACTCCAGGGCGTTGATATAGTCCTCGTCCATCATGCCCGCCTCGCTGTCGCCCTTGGCCCGCAGCTCCACCTGCTTCTGGAACCGCTGCTTCTGGTCGATGGGGTCGTTCAGCTCGGAGAAGGCGTTGCCCATCTCACTGCGGCAGATGAACAGCTCGAACCGCTCCGTCAGGCGGGGGTCCTTGGGGGACCGCTTGGCCAGGGGGCTCACATCCACCGGGTGCATGGTGATGAAGGTGGGCTGCACCAGCTTCTCTTCCACCTTCTGGTCAAAGGTCTCATACAGGGCGTTGCCCCAGGTGGGATCCGCCGTCTCCGGCAGCTCCACGCCGATGGCCTTGGCGGCGGCCACCGCCTCCTCGTCAGAGGAGATGGCCATAAAGTCGATGCCGGTGTACTGCTTCACGGCCTCGTGCATGGTCAGGCGGGGCCAGCCGGGAGTCAGGTCGATCTGCTCCCCCTGCCACTCCAGCTGATAGGTGCCCAGGATCTTCTGAGCGGCGGAGGACAGCAAATCCTCGAACAGGTCCATCATGCCGTTGAAGTCCGTGTAGGCCTGGTACAGCTCCACGGTGGTGAACTCCGGGTTGTGCTTGGGGTCCATGCCCTCGTTCCGGAAGATGCGGCCGATCTCATACACCCGATCCAATCCGCCCACGATCAGCCGCTTCAGGGGCAGCTCCGTGGCGATGCGCATATACATATCGATGTCCAGGGTGTTGTGGTGGGTGATGAAGGGCCGGGCCGTGGCGCCGCCGGAGATGGTGTTCAGCACCGGCGTCTCCACCTCCATATAGCCCCGCCCATCCAGGAAGTCCCGGACGTGCTTGATGAACCTGGACCGGATGACGAAGTTGCGCTTCACCTCCGGGTTCACGATCAGGTCCACATACCGCTGGCGGTACCGCAGCTCCCGGTCCTGGAGGCCGTGGAACTTCTCCGGCAGGGGCAGCAGCGCCTTGCTCAGCAGGGTGATGTTTTTGGCCCGGACGCTCATCTCGCCCCGCTGGGTGCGGAACACCTCGCCCTCGACACCCACGATGTCGCCGATGTCGAACTTCTTGAACTTCTTGTAGACCGCCTCGTCCATCTCGTCCTGGCGGGCGTACAGCTGGATGCGGCCGTCCCGGTCCTGGAGATCGCAGAAGCTGACCTTGCCCATGCCCCGCTTGCTCATCAGGCGGCCGGCCACCTTCACGGCCTTGCCCTCCATCTCGTCAAAGTGCTCCTTGATCTGGGCGGAGGTGGCGTCCCAGTCGAACCGGGTCTCCTGGAAGGGATCCTCGCCTGCGGCCTGGAGGGCCGCCAGCTTCTCCCGCCGGACACGGCGCTGCTCACTGAGCTCCTGCTCCGGCTGCTGGGATGTCTTCTGTTCAGCCATAGGGGTCCTCCTTTACCGCTCGATCTTCTGGATTGTATAGACGATGGCGCCGCTGGGTGCGTCCACAGTCACCGTGTCGCCCTCTTTTGCCCCGATTAGGGCCTTGCCGAAGGGGGACTCCTCGGAAATGATGCCGTTCATGGGGTCGGACTCCTGGGAGCCCACGATCTTGTAGGCGGGCATGGTGTTGCCGTTCTTGTCCGCCACCGTCACCTTGCAGCCGATGGTCACCACATTGGTGGGGGCGTTGCTCTCATCCACGATCACCACGTGCTGCAGGATCTCCTCCAACTCGGCGATGCGGGAATACAGCTTGCCCTGCTCGTTCTTGGCCTCGTCGTACTCGCTGTTCTCGCTCAGGTCGCCGAAGCCCCGGGCCACCTTGATCTGCTCCGCCACCTCGTCGGACCGGGTGGTCTTCAGGTAATTCAGTTCCTCCTGCAGCTCCTCGGCCCGGGCCGCGCTCATCTTGTACTCTCTTTCCATGTGGACTGTATCTCTCCTATCCTTTGGCAGGGCGGCCGATACGGCCGCCCCTGCGCATAATGATGCTATATTATCATAGTGTAGTATTATAGTGTGTGGTCTTCCGAATGTCAAGCGCCGGCCCCTGGTTTCGCAAAAATTCCAGGGGCTTTCCCTGTTTCGGAACGTGCCGTTCCCCGCTCCGCCGTCCCCACCGTGATCTGCCCGCAGCGGAGGACGCCGCCCTCCACCAGTGCCGCCAGCAGCTGGGGTCGCTGCAGGCCCTGGGGCAACTGGTCCTCCAGCGCCGGCGGCAGCAGCAGGGGCGGCAGAGGCGCCGTCTCGTCGTACAGGGGCAGGACCACCGGGTTCTTTCGCCGCAGATCCGTCCTGGCGGCAAACAGCACCAGTACATCCGCCTCCTCCAGCTGCTCCCGGGCGGGCAACAGCAGCAGGGAGACGCCGTATTCCCGCCGGAGCTGGGCCGCCAGCGCCTCGGCGCCATAGGGCACATCCACCAGTACATAGCGGTGCCCCAGCGCCAGCTCCGTCACGGCCCGCACCAGCTCGCCGGAGAGCTGGTCCCCCACCACCGCCACCCTGGCACTGCCGCCGGAGAGGTACCGGGCCGCCATGGCCGTCCGGGTCAGGTCCGCCGCCAGGGCCCGCCGCAGAGGCAGCGTGGATACCGGCGCCACGCCGCATTTTTCCAGCTGTGCCCCATAGGAGAATCCCTCCGGCAGCACCACCCGGGTCACGCCGGCCCGCCGCAGCCGCTTGGCGGCCGTCAGGACCCGCCGCCGGGTCACGGCCTCCGGCGTTCTGGGACCTCTTGCCACCGTTGTCCAGGCCACACGCATATGGAACAGATTCCGGGCCTCCAGTGTCACGCTTTTCTGCCGGAGCCCTCCCGCCGCCGGGGTCCAGGTCAACATACCGATCATAAAATCACTCCCGCCCCATCCTACGGGGCGGGAGCGGTTTTTATGTGTCCATCAGGCGCTGCCGGAGAGGGTATAGCCTGTGAGGTACCCCATCTGAGGCTCCGCGCCGTGGCTCAGGGGATTGACCCGGACGCCGTTCTCCGTCACCTCAAAGTGCAGATGCGGGCCAGTGGAGTTGCCGGTGGAGCCGGTGATGCCGATCACATCCCCCTGGTCCACGTACTCACCCACGGACACGCTCCGGCTGGACATATGGGCATACAGGGTGGTGTTGCCGCTGCCATGGGAGATGACCACGTAATTGCCGTAAGAGCTGCTGTACTGGGACACGATGACCGTGCCGGCCTTGGAGGCGTAGACGGGACTGGTGTAGCCCACCCGGCCGATATCCGTTCCCTTGTGGTTGGTGGAGCCGATGCCGCCGGGAGAAGTCCGTCCGCCCATGGTGGAGGTGATGTACCGGCTGTCCACCGGCCAGATGTAACCGCCAGGATTGGACTCCGTGGACTGGCCGTTGGCCGCCTGCTGGGCCACCAGCTGGTCGCTGAGCCGCTGGGCCTCCGCCCACAGGGCGTCCTGCTGGGCCTCCAGGTCCGCCAGGGCCCCCTCCGTCTCGCTCTCATTGGCGGACAGCTGCTGGATGACGGCATTGGCCTCGCTGCGCTGGGTGTTCAGCTCGCTCTGTTTGCTGACCAGTTCCGCCTTGGCGGACTCGCTCTCTGCCTTGCTGGTTTCCAGCGTGGTCTTCTTCTCCTCGATCTCCGTCTGCAGGGCCTTCAGATCGTCGATGATGCCCTGATCGTACTTCATGATCTCATTGATGGCGTCCAGACGCCCCAGCAGATCCGTGAAGCTGGTGGCCCGGAACAGCACTGCCCAGTAGCTGACCTCGTCCTGCTTCTCCATCTCCCGGACCCGGCTGCAGAACAGCTCGTACTGGGCCTCCTCCTGTTCCTCGGCCTCCGCCAATTCTGCCTCCGTCTGGGTGATGAGGGCGGTGTACTGGTCGATCTGCGCCTGTGTATTGGCGATCTGGGCCTCGGTATTGGCGATCTGCTGATCCAGCAGCTGCTTGCGGGCCACCGCCTGGCTCTTGTCATCTGCCAGCTCGTCCAGCTTTGCCTGGAGCTCTTCTTTCTCTGCGTCCAGGCTGTTGGCCTCGTCCTTCAGCTCGTTCACGTCTGCCCAGGTGACGGCCGCCGCCGGGGCCAGGCTGGCGCCTGTCATAGCCAGCACCAGTGCCGCTGCGAACACAGCGCGGCAGAGGCGGCGGAATCCCTTGCCTGTTCTTTTTTTCATCGCCTTCACCTCACACCTGCAGGAATTTCCGAATGGCGGAGAGGCTGCCTCCCACGCCGATGATGATACCTGCCAGGGCGAACACCGCCGCCACGGGCGCCCACAGCTCCGAGAAGGGAAGTACCCGGATCAGCTGCAGCGTGTCATTGCTGTCCACGCCCCGGGCCACTGCCGCGTACAGCGCCCACTGGAGGAAGAACGCGATCACCGCGCCCAGCAGGCCCAGCATGAACCCCTCGTACACAAAGGGCCAGCGGATGAAGCCGTTGGTGGCGCCCACCATCCGCATGATGGCGATCTCCTCCCGCCGGTCAAAGGTGGTGAGCTTGATGGTGTTGGAGATGATGAACACCGAAACCACGAACAAAATGGCGATCAGCGCCACGCACACCACCGTGGCCACGTTCCGCACGGTGACGAAGCCCCCGGCGATCTCCTCATAGTGGCTGACGTCGGAGATCCCGGTGAGGGCCTGCACCGCCTCCACGGTCTCGCTCTGCTCCTCCAGATCCACCAGCTTGATGGCGTACCGGTCCTCCAGGATCTCCGGGTCCAGGTCCTGAATCAGCTCCTCGTCCGGATACTGGGCCTTGAAGTCCTCCATGGCCTCTTCTTTTGAGATGAAGGTGACAGAGGCCACATTGGGTATGGCCTCCAACTTGGACTGAAGGGCCTGGGCCTGGGCATCGGTGTAGCTGTCGTCCACATAGGCCAGGATCTCGTTTTCCTGCTCCAGGGTCACCAGCAGTTCGTTGGCGTTCACCGCCACCAGAGTGAAGGTGCCCATGATCAGCAGGCAGGCCACGGTGATGCCGATGGCCGCGAAGGACATGAATCCATGGCTGAACATATTGCTGAGGCCCTCGTGAAAAAAATAGCTGAAATTATGCTTCCCCATGGATATGTCCTCCCACATAGCCGCCCACGCTGTCGTTGATGACGTGGCCGGAGTCGATGGTCACCACCCGCTTGCCGAAACGGTCCACCAGGTCCTTCTCGTGGGTCACCACCACCACGGTGGTGCCCAGCTGGTTGATCTTCACCAGCAGGCTCATCAGCTCCAGGGACCGCTCCGGGTCCAGGTTGCCGGTGGGCTCGTCGGCGATAATGGTGTTGGGGTTGTTCACCAGGGCCCGGGCGATGGCCACCCGCTGCTGCTCGCCGCCGGAGAGCTCCGTGGGATAGCTGTTGGCCTTTTCCGCCAATCCCACCAAGTCCAGCACATAGGGGATGCGCTTGCGGATCTCCTTGGGGCTGGCCCCCACCGCCCGCATGACAAAGTCCAGGTTGTCATAGACCGTCTTTTTCTCGATCAGCCGGAAGTCCTGGAAGATGACCCCCAGAGTCCGGCGCATCAGGGGGATCTGCTTTTCCGAGATGTTGCTGACGGAAAAGCCGTTGATCATAATACGGCCGGCGCAGGGCTCCACCTCGCCGGTGAGCAGCTTGATAATGGTGGACTTGCCGGAGCCGGAGGGCCCCACCAGAAAGACGAACTCCCCGTCCTCAATGGTCAGGGTGATCCCCTGGATGGCTTTCGTCCCGTTGTCGTACTCCATCTCCACGTCTTTTAATCGAATCATGTCCCTACCTCGTGATTCAATAAGATCTCTCCATCCTATACACGCCGGGCAGAGTCCAGATGTTCCCCGCCAGTCGACATAATGTAAGAACTTTTTCCATTATAACGGTTTTTTCCCCGCAATGCAACCGCCTTTTTCGATTCTTCCGGCGGCCTGCCCAGCTTCCCGCCGGATGCGGAAACTGCCCTGGCCGACTGTCGCCGGTCAGGGCAGTTCAGATGTACGGTCAGGAGTCGATCCCCCGGGAGGTCAGATACTTTTTGACCATCAGCGCCACCTTGAAGGTGATGGCGTCGTCGAACTCCCGCAGATCCAGACCCGTCAGCTTCTTGATCTTCTCCAGCCGGTACACCAGGGTGTTCCGGTGGACGAACAGCTTTCGGGCGGTCTCAGATACGTTCAGGTTGTTTTCAAAGAACTTGTGGATGGTGAAGAGGGTCTCCTTGTCCAGAGCGTCGATGGGGTTCTTCTTGAACACCTCCTGGAGGAACATCTCGCAGAGGGTGGTGGGCAGCTGGTAGATCAGGCGCCCGATGCCCAGGTTCTCGTAGTTGATGACGTACTTCTCGGTATCAAAGACCTTGCCCACCTCGATGGCGATCTGGGCCTCCTTATAGCTCTTGGCCAGGTCTCGCAGGTGGGTGGCCACGGTGCCGATGCCCACCACCACGGAGGGCTCGCCGCCGGAGCGCAGCGCCTCCTCCACAGAGGCGGCGATCTTGTTCAGCTCCTTGAGGCCGGCGCCCTCCGGCATCTGCCGGATCAGCACCACATCCCCCTCGCCGACGCTGAGGACGAAATCATTCTGCCGGTCCGGGAACAGGGTCTGGATCACGTCGGTGGGAACGGACTCTCCCTTTTTCAGGGTGCGGACCACAAAGACGCCCCGGGGCACGTCCGCGGTGACCCGCAGCTCCTTGGCCCGCACATAGATGTCCCCCAGCATGATATTGTCGGAGATGATGTCCTTGATGAAGGAGCCCCGGTCGTGCTTCTCCTCATAATAGGACTTGGCCGCGTTCAGCGCCACCGTGGCCATGGCGCACACGGTCTTGCTGATCTCATTGTCCCCAAAGGCAAAGGCCGCATAGTCAAACTGGGCGCCCCAGCCATTCAGGGCCTTGAAGGTCTTGCCCTCCGAGGTCACAATGGCACCGCCGGCGCTGTTGATGGCGGGCACGTGCTCCGCCCACCGCTGGCCGATCATCGCCAGCTCACTGCAGGCGATGACGATCCCCTCTCCGTCGATGACACCAACCGTCCGGTCCGTATTTTCCTTTAACTGCAGCACCACATTTTGAAAAATTCTTCCAGACATGGCCGTCCTCCTCTTCAAAAATCACACGCGGGGGCATTGTGCAAATTGTCAATGTATATATTATATCGTCGATTTTGGCGAATTGCAAGATGTTTTTTCTTTTTTCAACAAAAAACATCCGCCTTTTTTGGGCAACATTTGAATTTTCTGATGGGCTCACCGGAAATTCCGAAGCTCCCGGAGCTCCTCATCTGTCAAATATCGGTAGTCCCCTCTGGCAAGGGCTGGATCTAGTGTCAAATTGCCCATTTTGACTCGCTTCAGATAGAGCACCGGCTTGCCGCGCTGGGCCAGCATCCGCTTCACCTGGTGGAATTTTCCCTCCCGCAGTGTCACCAGCGCCTCGCTCTCCGGTCCGGCGGAGAGGATCTCCAGCTCTGCGGGCAGGCATAGGAGCCCGCCCAGCTCCATTCCCTCCGCAAAGGCCCGGCGGTCCGCCTCCGTCAGGGTCCCGGCAGTCCGCGCGTAGTACACCTTGTCCACATGGTGCCGGGGAGAGAGCAGGTCATGGGCCAATCCGCCCTCATTGGTCAGCAGCAGCAGGCCCTCTGTGTCCTTGTCCAGGCGGCCCACCGGAAACAGCCCCTGCCGCTGCAGCTCCTGGGGCAGCAGGTCCAGCACCGTCTTTCCCCGGCCGTCCTCGGTGGCGGAGAGGACCCCGGCGGGCTTGTGCAGCATCACCCAGGTATAGCGGCGGTAGCGCAGCACCTCCCCATCCACCGCGATCTCCGCCGCCTCCGGGTCCGCCTTGTCCTCCGGGGACCGGGCGGGCACACCGTCCACCAGCACCCGGCCCTGCCGGACCAGCTGCTTGACCTCCCGCCGGGAATACCTGCCGCTGGCGGCAATGATCTTGTCCAGACGCAAACGCTCCATCTGCTTCCCCCATTTTCTTCTGTGTTTGCTTTATCCTATCATAAATCCGGGGAAAAATGAATAGGAAGATGCAGGAGGGATGGATATGCTGATATGGACCGCGCGAGTCCCCAAGAAAATGAAGGCTGTCATCGTTGTGATCCTGGCCGGTATCCTCGTCGCCGCCGTGATCCTTCTGGCGGGCCGCTCCGGCCCAGGCGATGATGCGGCAGAGTGGCAGCTGAGCAGCAACGACGACCGCATCGCCTATCTGGAGTCCATGGGGTGGCAGGTGGAAGAGGAGCCGGTGGAGACGCTGCAGTTCCTGCTTCCGGAAACGCTGGAGGAGCCGTATCTCACCTACAACGAGCTGCAGGATGCCCAGGGCTTTGACCTCTCTGTCTGCTGCGGCAAGCAGGTGGCCCGGTATACCTACACTGTCACCAACTACCCCGGCCGGGCGGAGGGCGTCCAGGCGAACCTCTACATCTGTGAGGGGCAGCCGGTGGCCGGGGACATCCTCTGCGCCGGGGCGGACGGATTCCAGGATACCCTGGTCTACCCAGCGGAGGGGGATTGACCGCTCCGCCGGAGCCGGTGCGGCGGGAACGGCAAAAAAGGACTGCCGCAATGCGGCAGTCCTTTTCGTCGTTTGAGAAACCTTAGTCAGCGATGATGTCGGTGACAGCGCCGGAACCCACGGTACGGCCACCCTCACGGATAGCGAAACGCAGGCCTTTCTCAATGGCGATGGGGGTGATCAGCTCCACGCTCATCTCGACGTTATCGCCGGGCATGCACATCTCAGTGCCCTCGGGCAGAGTGATGACGCCGGTGACGTCGGTAGTACGGAAGTAGAACTGAGGACGATAGTTGTTGAAGAAGGGGGTGTGACGGCCGCCCTCGTCCTTGGTCAGCACGTAGACCTGGCCCTTGAACTTGGTGTGGGGATGAATGGAACCGGGCTTTGCCAGAACCTGGCCGCGCTCGATGCCGTTGCGGTCCACGCCGCGCAGCAGGGCGCCGATGTTGTCGCCGGCCTCAGCGTAGTCCAGCAGCTTGTGGAACATCTCGATGCCGGTGACGACGGTCTTTTTCTTCTCGTCGGTCAGGCCAACGATCTCGACTTCCTCGCTCAGCTTCAGGACGCCGCGCTCCACACGGCCAGTGGCCACGGTGCCACGGCCGGAGATGGTGAACACGTCCTCGACGGGCATCAGGAAGGGCAGGTCGTCGTTACGGGCGGGAGTGGGGATATAGTCGTCAACAGCGTCCATCAGCTCCTTGATGCAAGCGAACTCGGGAGCGTTGGGATCGGTGGACTCGGAGATCAGGGCGTTCAGAGCGGAGCCCTTGATGATGGGGATGTCGTCGCCGGGGAACTCATACTTGCTCAGCAGCTCGCGGACTTCCATCTCCACCAGCTCCAGCAGCTCGGGGTCGTCGACCTGATCGCACTTGTTCAGGAACACGACGATGGCGGGCACGCCCACCTGACGGGCCAGCAGGATGTGCTCACGGGTCTGAGCCATGGGGCCGTCGGTAGCAGCGATGACCAGGATGGCACCGTCCATCTGAGCAGCGCCGGTGATCATG
>DWZJ01000104.1 GCA_019118245.1 Candidatus Oscillibacter excrementigallinarum | reverse complement strand
GCCGCTGGCCCGGTGGTTGATGGGGCTTCTGCAACGGGCCGATGAGGGCATCGGCCCCTACGGGACGCGGAATTTCGTAGGGGCGGATACCCTCATCCGCCCGCCGGTACAAGCCGCCACGACCGTCAGGGCAGCGCGTAGCGAAGCGGAACGCGCGGAAAGAGGAGCTGGTCAAATGCGTCCTTGCACCCCGACGACCTGGGCACCATCCGCCACGGGACGGCAGTACCGACCTCGCAGAAGATTGTAGCGTGCCCGAAGGCAAGCCCAAATCGGCGCTTGCACCGATCCGCCGACCCCCGTCGCGCGCGGAGGGCCACTGCACCGGAGCGCGCCCAGCGCTTTTCTCTTTGGACCGTGCACGGCCCGTTTCTCTTTTGGCAAGGCAAAAGAGAAATGGGGGGTGCATCCCGCTGGACCAGCCCCCCTGCGGGAGCAGAATCCCCCGAGGCCGCCGTCCGGCGGCCCTTACCGTTCCCGGCAGACCAGCTCATCCAGCGACAGGTCGTAGAAGTCCGCCAGGGCAACGAGCGTAGACAGGGACGGTTCCCGCAGACCCCGCTCATAATTCTGATAGCCTCGTAGGCTCAATCCGGCGCCAGTTGCGACATCCTGTTGCTTTAGCCCCTTTTCCCGGCGCAGGCGAAATAAGTTTTCGTGAAACTTCATACTGTCTCTTTCTATTGACAAGCACAAACGAGTATGTTATTATAAACATACCCAATCGTACTCTTCAATTTTTTTTAGGAGAATTTCTATGGAAGATTACATCGACATCCTGCTCTCCGCGCTGGAAGAGGAGATGTACTCCCACCTGGGCAAGGACTACTTCCTGGCCTCCCAGCGGGAGGACCAGGCCGCCGATGCCCTGCGGGCCACGCTGTCCGCCGATCAGAACGACCTGTTCGCCGCCTACGAATCCGCCCGGGACAGCACCGCCTCCGCCTATCAGGACGCCTACGCCCGCCGGGCCTTCCTCCTGGCCAGGGCCGTCTACCGTTAGACCGCCTCGCCGTACAGGGCCCAGGTGTTGGAGCCGGTGATGGTCACGTCGATGAACTGCCCCATCAGGGCCTTGTCCCCCTTCAGCCGCACCAGGCGGTTGCCCTCGGTCCGGGCCGCCAGGGGGTAGTCCGGGTCGTCGCTCTCGCCGTCCACCAGCACCCGGAGGGTCTTTCCCACATAGGCGGCGTGGAGCTTGGCGGACATGTTGTTCTGGACCTCCAGCAGCTTGTCGAAGCACTTCTGCTTCTCGCTTCTGGGGAAGGGGTCCGGCATCTCCGCCGCCTTGGTGCCCGGCCGGGGGGAGTAGATGAAGGTGAACAGGGCGTCGAACCCCACCTCCTCCACCAGGGACACCGTGTCCATGGCCTCCGCCTCCGTCTCGCCGGGGAAGCCGATGATGACGTCGGAGGTCAGCACCAGGCCCGGCATGACGGACTTGGCGTAGTTCACCAGGTCCAGATACTGCTGCCGGGTGTAGCGGCGGTTCATCTCTTTCAAGACCCGGTCATTGCCGGACTGAAAGGGCAGATGCAGCTGCTTGGCCACATGGGAGCTGGCGGCCATCACGTCAAAGAGCCGCTTGGTGGCGTCCTTGGGGTGGCTGGACATGAACCGGATCAGGTACTCCCCCGGGATCTTGTCGATGTCCGCCAGCAGGTCCGGGAAGTGGTATCCCAGGTCCAGGTCGTTGCCGTAGGAGTTCACGTTCTGGCCCAGCAGGGTGATGTCCTTGTACCCCGCCTCCACCAGCTGCCGGACCTCGGAGAGCACCGCCTGGGGGTCCCGGCTCCGCTCCCGGCCCCGGACGTAGGGCACGATGCAGTAGGAGCAGAAGTTGTTGCACCCGTACATGATGGAGACCCAGGCCTTCACGCCCTTCTCCCGCACCACGGGGATGCCCTCGGCGATGGTGCCGTGCTCATCCTGGACGGAGAACACCCGCTTGTGGGTCTCGTACACCTGCCAAAGGAGCTCCGGGAACTTCCACAGGGCGTGGGGGCCGAACACCAGGTCCACGTGGGGATAGGACTTTTTGATCCGCTGGCTGACCCGCTCCTCCTGGGCCATGCAGCCGCACAGGCAGATGACCTGCTCCGGGTTCTCCTTCTTCGTGTGGGTCAGGATGCCCAGGTTGCCGAACACCCGGTCCTCCGCGTGCTCCCGGACGGCGCAGGTGTTCAGGATCACCAGGTCCGCCTCCTTGGGATCCTCTGTGAAGGTGAAGCCGCACACCTCCAGCATCCCCATCAGCTTCTGGCCGTCGGCCACGTTCTGCTGGCAGCCGAAGGTGTCCACACAGGCCACGGGGTGGGCCTCCCGGGCTGCAAACATCCCCCGGATCTTCTCCTCAAATTCCCGCTGGCGGTCCAGGTCCGCCTGGGGGATCAATACGCGCTCACGTTCCAAAATCGGTTCCTCCAAATGCAGATACTTTAACTAATATATCATATCACACCAGGAAAAAAAGCACAAGACGAAACAGCAGCCCCGCCGGGTCTCACCCGGTGGGGCTGCTGCGGCTCACAGGTCTGCCAGCAGGTCCGGCAGGTCCGCCGGACGGGCGGCCACGGCGTCGGCGTCCGCCAGGTCCGCGGACGGCGCGCCGCCCCAGGCGGCGGCCACGCAGACCACCTCCGCCGCCCGGCCCTGGGCCCGGAGGGCCGCCTGGGCATTGCGGCCGAAGGCGATGTCCCCGGCGTGGTCCCCGATGTAGGCGAAGCGCCCCTCCCGAAGCCCCAGATGGTCCAGGCAGGCCAGAAAGGCGGCGGGGTCCGGCTTCTGATGGGCGAAGTCCACGTCCGCGTGGCCCACCACGGCGGAAAAGCAGTCCGCCGCGCCGTGGGCCGCCAGGGCGGCGCGGATGTTTCCGCTGTCGTTCTGGGAGCAGATGCCCATGGGGGCCAGGGCCGCCAGCCGGGGCAGGACCTCCGAGAGCCCGTCGAACAGGGGCGGCAGGGTCCGGTCCGCCAGCTGGCAGGGGCCCCACAGGGCGCCGGCCTCGTCCAGCCGGTCCGCCGGGACGTGCAGGGCGTACTGGTACAGCTCCCGCCAGTTGCGCCAGCGGTAGTTGGCGGCCTGGTAGGCGGCCAGGGAGGTCAGGGCCTCCGGCAGGGGGTCCAGCAGGGCAGGGTCCAGGCGGGCCAGGACGGCCCTGGTGACGGCCAGGTTCTTCACCGGCGTGTTGGCCAGGGTGCCGTCGTAGTCCCAGAGAATGGCTGTGAACATGGCGCGCTCCTTCCTACCGCTTGTCCGTGCGGCCCAATAAATAGTCGATGCTGACACCATAGATGTCGGCCAGTTTTAACAGCGTGTCCACGGGCACTTGGATCTTGCCCGTCTCATACCCGGAGTAGGTGCTCTGCCCCACCCAAAGCTGCCGGGCCATATCGCTTTGTTTCCAGCCCCGTTCTTCCCGGAGCATTTGAAATCTGTCCAGTTTCATGTTCATCCCCTCACGGCAAGTGTACACCAAACCGGACGGCAGGTCATGCTTTTAGTCGTAACACGACTAAAATTTTTTCATATCGGCGTTGCCGATAAAATCGCATCTTGTGAAATGGGATATGTTACAATGGCCGCGAGGTGATAAAAATGGCCATCTACGAGAAGCGGGACGACATCTATTGCGGCTCCTGCGGCCACTTTACCCGGCACTACATCTGGCAGGACGGGCGGCAGGCCCGGAACGCCCCAAACGGCCGCTTTCTGCCCCTGAGTCTGGGGCACTGTGCCCATCCCCGGATGAAGGACCGGCGGGAGGACCAGTCCTGTCCCCTGTGGGTCCCCCGCGCTCCCGGCCAGGACCCGCCGGGCATCCGGCTGCCGGACGCAAACACGCCGGACCGCTGACGCGGTCCGGCGCTGTTCTATCTCCGATTCTCCAGCTTCCGCAGCTGGGCCCGGAATTCCTCCGGCAGGTCGCACCACAGCTCCACCGGCTCCCCGGTCCGGGGGTGGATAAACCGCAGCCCCACCGCGTGGAGGCACTGGCCCTGGAGGCCGGGCACGGGCTTTTTCGCCCCGTACACCGTGTCCCCCAGGATCGGGTGGCCGATGTGGGCCATGTGGACCCGGATCTGATGGGTGCGCCCCGTCTCCAGACGGCACTCCACATACGTATAGCCGGGGAACCGCTCCAGCACGGTCCAGTGGGTCACCGCGCTTCGGCCGTTCGCCACCACCGCCATCTTCTTCCGGTCCGCCGGGTGGCGGCCGATGGGGGCGTCCACGGTGCCGCTGTCCTCCCGGAGGTTCCCCACCACGATGCAGCGGTAGATGCGGGAGAGGGTGTGGTCCTGGAGCTGGGATGCCAGACGCTGGTGGGCGAAGTCGTTTTTCGCCGCGATGATGAGGCCGGAGGTGTCCCGGTCGATCCGATGGACGATTCCGGGCCGCAGCTCCCCGCCGATGCCGGACAGGCTGTCCCCGCAGTGGTGGAGCAGGGCGTTCACCAGCGTGCCGTCCGGGTGGCCGGGAGCCGGGTGGACCACCAGCCCCTTGGGCTTGTTCACCACGATGACGTCAGCGTCCTCGTACACCACGTCCAGGGGGATGTCCTGGGGCGCCACGTCCACGGCCACCGGGTCCGGCAGGGTGACGGCCACGGCCTCTCCCCCATTCAGGCGGTAGTTCTTCGCCAGGGGCTTTCCGGCCAGGGTGACCCGGCCCTCCTCGCACAGCCGGGCGGCGGCGGAGCGGGTCACGTCCTCCAGCTGCCCGGCCAGCCAGGCGTCCAGCCGGCCGCCGGCGTCCTCAGGATGCACTTGGAGCGTCCGTGTCTCCATGGGTCTTGTCTCTCCTGTCATATTTCTCGTAGAACCATAAGTAGTAGATGGCCGCCAGCACCGCCCCGCACACCACGCAGATGTCCGCCACGTTGAAGGTGGGATAGGAGGGCCAGAACTCCAGGTGGAACATGTCCACCACATAGCCCAGCCGCACCCGGTCGATGATGTTCCCAAGGCCGCCGGACAGGATCAGGAAGCCCGCCGCGACGCCCAGGGGATGGCGGACGATCCGCCGGATCAGGACCACGGCCACCGCCAGGACGATCACCGCCGTGACCGCCACCAGCAGCCACCGCATCCCGGAGAAGCTGGACCAGGCCGCCCCGTAGTTGTGGACGGTCCGCAGCTCCACCAGGCCGGGCAGGAACTCCTGGGCCTCTCCCAGGGGGATGTTGACGGTGACATAGTGCTTCACCCACTGGTCCAGTCCCAGCAGGGCCGCCGCCAGGGCGGCGCAAAGGGCATACAGCATAACAAATTCCTCAAATCAGATACGTATTCACCACCGGCACCCGCCGGAGGACCAGCCACACCAGGAAGCCGCCCCCAAAGGCCACGGCCACCAGCACCGGCACGCCCCAGATGGGCGGCAGCGTCCCGGCGGAGATGCCTCTGACCGCCAGGGAATCCAGAAAGAACAGGTGGGTCAGGTAGATGCAGAAGGACGCCTTGGACACCGTCTCCGCCAGGGGGGCGTCCCATTGGACGCGGAATCTAGCTGGGTTGCCAGCTGGGCAATGCGCCCCCCATTTTCTTTTTGAGACATCAAAAAGAAAATGCGCCGCGCCCGGTGGAAAAGAAAAAATGTTCGGCGGGTCGGTCTGCGCAAGCGCAGACCTCCTGCCGCCGGCGGGGGAAGGTTGGCTGTCCCTTGCGGCAGTCAGGGATGGAAACGCACTACCCTTGAGGAAATTTTCAGCCTGGGGAAGGCTGGGATACATCCAGCTCCTCTTTTCGCTGCCGCTGGCCGGTGGTTGATGAAAGTCCCAGCATAGGCCAACGCACCAGTTTCTACGCCCGCCCGGGCAGCGCGTAGCAAAGCGGAACGCGCAGAAAGAGAAGCTGGTCAAATGCGTCCTTGCACCCCGACGACCTCCGCACGATCCGCCACGGGACGGCAGTATCGACCTCGCAGAAGACCCAGGCGTGCCCGAAGACAAGCCCAAATCGGCGCTTGCACCGGTACGCCGACCCCCGTACAGCAACTTTGCACGCATGTGCAAAGTTGCGACCAAAGCGCTTTTTTCTCTTACACCGGGCGCGGCGCGTTCTCTTTTTGGGCAAGGCCAAAAAGAGAATGGGGGGCGCATCTGCCCAGCCATCAGCATGGCTGAATTTCCAGGCGGTCAATCACCGCCCCTACACCCTCCGCCAGAGGTCCGGCAGGAACCAGGGCAGACCGGCGATGGCGGCGGTCTTGGCCGCGTCCACCGGCACGCTGCGGCGCTGTGTCAGCGTCTGCATCTGACCATCTCCCTCATTGGACAGATCAGGTATACCGACAACAGTGTACACGGTTTGGCGAAAAAAAGCAACCGCCCCTTCATCTCCGCCTGCGGCGCCACAGGAGCCAGATGACGCCGGAGAGCACCGTCAGCGCTCCGCCCGCCGCCAGGGACAGCCAGAAGCGCACGCTCCCCGGCTCCCACAGGGCGCCGCCCAGGGCGGTGGCCGACGCGACGCGGGGCAGGCCCCCCAGCAGCCCGGCGGAGAGATAGACGCCGCAGGGCGTGCCGGAGGCCCCCAGGTACAGGCTCACCACGTCCCCCGGCGATGCCCCGGCCAGCCGCAGCAGAAAGACCGTCAGCCACCGATTCTCCGCCTGGACCCGGCACAGGTCCGCCACACGGGGGAACCGCGCCGCCAGGGCCTCCAGTCCCCCCTGCTCCCGCCGGCCCAGGAGGAAGGGGATGGTCTGGGCGACCCCTGTCCCGCAGAGGTTCACCGCCAGGGCCAGAGGGAACGGGAACAGCAGTCCCCCCGCCGCCGTCAGGGCGGACATGGGAAAGCAGACGGAGAGGCTCTTGAGGGCATAGAGCCCGACCAGGAATCCCGCCGCCAGCACCGTCTGCTTGGGCGAACGGGCGGCGATGGCCTCCGCCGTCAGCTCATGGCGGTACGGCCACAGCACCACCGCCCCCGCCGCCAGCACCAGCAGCGGCGCGGCGCACCGCCAGATGTGAAAGGCGCGTTTTTCCAAACCCATCCCCCCTGTTCGCGTCAGACAGGGCTAGTATATGCGGCGGGCGGAAAAAGACGAGGAGGCAGCCGGTGTTCCGGCTGCCTCTTTCTGCAAATGCTGACAGATCTCTCCGGGGCCGGCGGCCGCCCTAGGGCGTCTCTCCGGCCGGGTCCTCCGTGCCCTGCCCCGGGGTCTGGATGGTCCAGCCCTCGTCCGGCGTGGTGGGCGTGACGGGCTCCGTGGGCTCCGTCGGGACTTCGGGATCCTGGGGCTCCGTGGGCTCCCCGGGGGTGGTGGGATCGGCGGGATCCGTGGTGCCGCCGGGGATCTGGGCGTCGCCGCCGGCGGTCTCCACCGCCGGGCCCCGGAGGACCACCTTGTTCCGGGCCTTGTAGTCGCTGGTGGCCTCGTAGGAAGAGGAGATCAGCTTGCCGTCGGCGTCGTAGACGTTGCGGTAGGTCCGGTACTTGTACCCGGTGTAGGGGGTGGTCTTGACCTGCTCCGTGCCCGGGGCCAGGGTGGGATCATCCTCGTACACCGTCTCATAGGGGGTGGTGGACAGCCACTCGTTGGTCATCTTCACGCTGGTGCCGTCCACATTGGTCCCCAGGATGCGGACCGTCAGGTAGTTGTTCTCATAGATGGTGACGATCTTGATGGGGTACAGGGAGTTGTTGGTGAACTTGTAGTCCGGCCCGCCCCAGGACACCGTGGCGTCCATGCCCGCGGTGATGTAGGCGGGGACGTAGCGGTGGGCGTACCGCTCCGTGATCTCCAGGTTGGACCGCAGGCAGGCCAGGTACAGCGTGGAGGAGGTCTGGCAGATGCCGCCGCCGATCTCATCCACCGTCTCCCCCTGGACATAGGCGGGGGCCGCCTGGTAGCCCCGGGCGGCGGTCCGCTGGCCCACCACCTCGTTATAGGAGAACACGTCGCCGCTGTTCATCACATACTCGTTGATGGTGGCGGCGGACAACTTCACGTTGGACCGGCGGGCGGAGGTGCCGCCCACATGGGTGCGGGCCTCCCCCAGCACGTCCCGGAACAGCACCTGCTCCAGCTCCTCCGCCGTGACGGCGGGCAGCTCCACCTGGGCGGGGACGGTGACGGTCTCGCCGGGCTCCGCCGCGTCCAGCAGGGTCTGGGCCTCGTCCACGTCGAAGTCGGCCCCGGCCTCCTCCGGTACGATGGCGCCGGTCTCCTTGTCGTAGGAGGCGTTCTTCACCACGCCGGAGCAGTCGTCGTAGATCTCCTGGGCGGTGAGGGTCTTGGCGGGGAGGATCCGGGCGCTGTCCACCTGGATGCTGACCGCTTCTCCGTTTCCGATGCCATTCCATCTTGCCTGCACACTCTCCGTCAGGTCCGAGGCAGACACGGACAGCCCATTCCGGGCTTTCGTAATTTGAATTGCGTCCTCTGTCACCTCATAGGAGGCATCCTGAGCCTCTCGAGAGAACTGTTCACTGAGCTCCTTCATCTTTGCTTGGAAAACAGCCTCCTCCGGCTCCAGCACAACGCCTAGACGACCGTCGGCTCCGACCAGGCAGGCAAGATACCTCCATCCTTGGACGAAAAAGTTATCCCGTCCCTGGGTGGTGTCAAAGGCGAACTGGGCACTGGTCTCATAGTCCAGGTCCTCCGTGACGCCCAGCTCCCGGTAGGTGCATACAGCGGCAGGGGTCTCTTCGTACAGCGCGACCTCTTCCGGCACGGATTCGCCGTCCCCGGTCTCGTCAGTCAGCGGCAGATAGAACTCCACCGTCTCCTCCGGGATCTCCTGCCGCAGCCGTTCCGCCGCCTGCTCTGCGGTGAGTCCCGCGACGTCCACGCCGTTGACGGTGGTGTTTGGGTAGAAGGTATCCAGAGAATTGGCGTAAGCGCACAGGGCCACGTAGGCGGCAAGCAGTACCGCCGCAATGACCCCTATGATGATCAGCGGCTTTCTGCCGCCGGTTTTCAGCCGCTTCGGCGCGGTGGCTTCGTTCGTATTCGGTTCCATGAAGCCCCTCCTGTTGTTCTGTCGGATCGCCCAGACAAGCCGTGCTTTCCTAGCATATGCGTTCAGGCTTTTATTTTAGCACGTTTTTTCTGGAAAAAGCATTACAATCCCGTAACAATCAGAAGTTTCAGGCCTCTTTGCGCCGCTGTTTGGGGATGCGGATGGTCAGGACGATCTGGTCCTCCGTCTCGTCCCGCTCCGTCCGCGCGTCCACCCCCGCGTCCCGGATCAGCCGCAGGCCCCGGTCCACGCTGTTCAAAAACAGCCGCACGTCCTTGATGATGTACGTCCGCCGCCCCGCCGGGGGCGCGGACTGCAGGGCCGCCAGCCGCCGTTCCACGTACTGCTCCGTCTGGGCCACGTTCCAGCGGTGCTCCGCCGCCTTCCGCAGGGCCGTCAGCCGCTCTCCCTCGTCCTCCAGCCGCAGCAGGCACCGGGCGTGGCGCTCCGTCAGGCCGTGCTCCACCAGCAGCGCCCGGCAGGCCGGGGACAGCCGCAGCAGCCGCAGCTTGTTGGCCAGGGCCGAGGGAGACATCCCCAGCTGGGCCGCCACCGCCTCCTGGGTCATGCCCGTCTGCTGGAGGAAGGCGGCGATGGCCGCCGCCTCCTCTAAGTAATGCAGGTCCTTGCGCTGTAAATTCTCCACCAGGGCCAGCAGGGCGGAGGCCCGGCTGTCCACCTCCGTCTCCAGGCAGGGGACGGACGCCAGCCCCGCCAGCCGGGCGGCCCGCAGCCGCCGCTCCCCTGCCACCAGCTCCCAGCCCGCCGCCGTCCGGCGCACCGTCAGGGGCTGGAGGATGCCGTGGCGGCGGATGGACTCCGCCAGCTCCCGGAGCCCCGCCTCCTCAAAGGTCCGCCGGGGCTGCATGGGGTTGGGGCGGATCTCCTCCGCCGGGAGCCACAGGACCCTGCGTTCCGGCTTGTCCATGGGACCACCTCCTTGTCGTTTCCTCCATTGTACAGGGCCCGTCCCAAAAAGGCAGGGGGAATCTGTCGAGGGAAACGCTCCGCAAAAAAGCGGCCGTCCGATGGACGGCCGCTTTGGGAAATTCAATCGGAGCCCTTGGGCTGCTCCGCCGCCAGGCGCGCCTCCCAGGCCGCCTGGTCCGCCCGGCCGGGCTTGGTGGCCCGCAGGGCTTTGACGATGAACGCCGTGGTGGCCTGGAGGAACACCGGCGAGAAGGCCACCGGGAACAGCACATCACTGGGGAAATAGGCCTGGGCCAGCACCGCCCCGGCGCTGATGTTCCGCATCCCGGAGGTGATGGCCACGGTCTGCACCGTGGGGAAGTCCCACCCCAGCAGCCGGGCGGCCCAGTAGCCCAGGAAGAAGCCCAGCAGGCACAGGCAGAACACCACGATCATCACCCGCACCAGGGTGGGCGTCAAATCCCGCAGGAAGGGCGCGCAGCCGGTGGCGTTGGAGGTGATGATCAGCAGCATGGCCCCCTTGGCGGGCAGGGACAGCCTGGGCTTCAGCCCCACCGCCACGGCCCCCTTCGTGGCCTGGTACAGCGCCATGGCCGCCAGGGCCGGGATGGCCACCATCACCAGCAGGTCCCGGATCATGCCCCAGGCGTCCAGCTCCACCACGGAGCCCACCAGCAGCTTCATGGTGACGGGGATCACCACCGGGGACAGCAGGGTGTCCAGCATCACCACGGAGAGGCACAGGGAGCCGTTCCCCCGGCTGATGCCCACCCACATCAGCGCCGCCACGGCGGTGGGCACGGAGTACTCCAGCACCAATCCGGTGGTGAACAGGGGCGCGTCCGGGAAGCACAGCGTCCCCAGTCCCAGCGCCGCCAGGGGCATCACCACATGGAGCAGGCCGAGGATCACCGCCACCGGCAGCGGGTGCCGGGCCACGTCCGCCAGCTGGCGGAAGCCGCCGCCCAGGCTGTTGGAGAAGGTCATAAAGGCGAACAGGCCGGTGGTGATGGCGTTCAGGTGGGAGAACACCTCCGGAAAGCAGATGCCCATGGCCACGCAGAACAGCACCACCGGCGCCATGTGGCCGGACAGGAACCCGTCCAGGCGGCTGATCGTTTTCAACGCAAACGCCCCTTTCCCGTGTTCAGCGGCAGAGGTAGGAGAACCAGCCCTCGGCGCTGCGGGTCTCCACGATCTCCCAGCCGTTGGCCCGCAGGCAGTCCGCCACCTCCTCCGCCCGGTCGTCGATGATGCCGGAGCAGAGGAACCAGCCGCCCGGGGCCAGCATGGGCCTCACCAGCGGGGAGAGGCCCTTGATGACGTCCGCCACGATGTTGGCCACCACCATCTGCCAGCCGCCGCCCAGCTCCGCCCGCAGGGCCTCGTCCCCCAGCACGTCGCCGATGCGGACGGTGTAGGTGTCCCGGCCGATGCCGTTGAGGGCGGCGTTCTCATAGGCCACGTCCAGGCACTTGTCGTCGATGTCCACCGCCGTGGCCTCCGCCGCCCCCAGCTTCAGGGCGGCGATGGAGAGGATGCCGCTGCCGCAGCCCAGGTCCAGCACCCGCTCGCCGCCGTGGATGGTCTCATCCAGCGCCGTCAGACACAGTCGTGTGGTTGCGTGGCTGCCGGTGCCGAAGGTCAGGCCCGGGTCCAGCACCAGGGGCACCCGGCCGGCAGCCAGGCTGGTGCGGACCTTGGGGTCCTCCCGGAGCCACTCCGGCACCACCAGCAGCCGGTCCCCGATCTCCATGGGCCTGTAGTACTGCTTCCAGTTGTTCTCCCAATCGGCGTCCTCCAGGTCGTCCAGGGTCATCAGCAGGGCGCCGCAGTCGTCCCGCTGCTTTTTCAGCTCCTCCAGGGCGATGCGGACCTCCCCCAGCTTGGCGAAGCCCTCGTCCCCCGCCTCCAGGTAGAAGGTGATGCGGGACCGGCCCTGCATCTCCTGCCGCAGGTCCTCGTCCACATAGTCCCAGTACTGGCGGTTGTTCTCCAGAAAATCCTCGAACTCCGTCTCGTCGTCGATCACCACGCCGTCGATCCCGTGGGCGGAGAGCATGGTCTCCACCGCTTCCAGGCCCGTATGGCTCGTGTCGATATGTACCTCCAGCCATTTCATGGCCGTCACCTCATCTCTCCGCCGGGGCGGAAAATTTTGTTTACAGGAAAACGCGCTCCCATACGGAAGTTCCTGCGGCCGCAGCCGCAGGAACCCATTCAGATTCGTCATTTCCGGCGGCACGCACGTCGGAAATGACACCTCTCATGACGGAAGGGAGGACTTTTTCGCATGAAATCGAGTTCCTTCCGTCATGCAAACCCTCTCGAAAAAGTGGCAAAGCCACTTTTTCGAATGGCTCACCGGTGGCTGCCCAGGAAGAACAGGGCCAGCGTGCCGGGGCCGGAGTGGTTGCCGATCACCGGTCCCACATAGTTGATATAGATGTCCTTGACGCCGAAGCGGCGGCGCACCTCATCCGCCACGAAATTGGCGTCCGCCTCGCAGTCGCCGTGGCTGATGAAGATGGTCTGCCCCGCCGGGTCGATGGCGCTCTCCGCCATACGGTCCACCAGGGCCAGCAGGGACGCCTTCCGCCCCCGGGTCTTGCTGATCGGCACCAGGTGGCCGGTGTCGTCCACATGCAGCACCGGCTTGATGGACAGCATGGTGCCGAACAGCGCCGCGGCGGCGCTGACCCGGCCGCCCCGCTTCAGGTGGTTCAGGTCGTCCACGGTGAACCAGTGGCAGATCTTCCCCTTGGTCTCCTCCGCAAAGGCGTGGACCTCCTCCAGGGTCTTCCCCTTCCGCTTTTCCAGGGCGCAGAGATAGACCAGCAGCCCCTGGCCCAGAGAGGCACTGAGGGTGTCCACCACGAAGATCTTCCGGTCAGGATATGCTTCCCGCAGGTCCTGGGCGGCGATCATCGCCGACTGGTAGGTGGTGGAGAGGGCGGAGGAAAAGGCGAGATAGAGCACGTCCCGGCCGCTGTCCAGGATCTTCCCCATGGCCTCCTCAAACACGCCCACGCTGATGGCGGAGGTGGTGGCCAGCGCTCCGGCCCGGAGCTGGGCGTAAAAGTCCTGAAATCCGATCTCCCGGCCGTCCAGGTAGTTGTGATACACCTGGTCCCCCATGTTCAGGCTCAGGGGCAGGACCTCCAGCTCCAGGTCTGCCGCCATCTGGGCGGTCATGTCGCAGCAGCTGTCTGTCAGGATCACAAAATCACACATGGTCAGTCCCTCTCCTTTTCTTTTTCCTTTTTGGGCCGCTCCCTGCTCTTGGCGTGGGCGGCGCTCTCCGCCTCCTCCCGGGCCTCCTGCCGCTGGCGCAGCAGTGTCACATACCGACTGCTGGCCACACCGGCGGCATAGCTCGCCAGGGCGAAGTGGATGGCGGCATCCGCCAGCTCCTCCTCTCCGGTGCGGTCCTCCATCTCATCTGCCACGGCGCTCAGCGCCTTGTCCAGGCTGGAGCAGAAGGCTGCGTACCCGTCGGAGATGGGCCGGTCCCCCTGCAGCTCCTCCCGGATCAGCAGGTCCATGTCCCGGGTGGACATCACCCGCTTCAAAACGCAGATGGCGGTGAGATAGGCCAGGTGGTCCCGGTTGTACTTCTTCCCCTCCGCCCGGGGCACCAGGCCGCTTTTCGTGTAGTTGTTCACCATGGCGGCGGTGAGACCGTCGTCCTCGTCAAACCGGATCACCTGCCGGTCCATATAGCTGAGCACCTGATCCATATACAAGGGAAAATCCGGCAGCTGGTCCCAGGGCACCGGCCGCTGGGTCCGCAGCCGCTCCCGCAGGGCCGTCAGATCATACATACGGATACACTCCTTCCGCCGTCGGGCACGGCTTTCATTCAGAGGTAGTATACCACATGAATCTGATTTTGTAAATCATGTTCTCCGAGGTCCGGTATCATCTTTTCCGTTTGCGGTTATTTACCCACGCAGAACCGGGAGAAAATGCGGGTGACGATCTCCTCCCTGGCGGTGCGGCCCGTCAGCTCCCCCAGGGCGTCCAGGGCCTCCTCCGCGTCGGTGAGCACCGCGTCCGGGGTCATCCCGCCCTCCAGGGCCTCCAGCGCCCGGTGGACGGCGTCCCGGGCCCGGCGGGCGGCGTCCTCCTGCCGGGCATCGGTCAGCAGGCTCCCCGCTTCGCCCGGCTCCCCGGCAGGGAAGATCCGCGCCAGAGCGCGCTCCAGGGGCCGCAGCCCGCCGGGGGCCACGGAGCTGATGGAGAGGCACGCGTCCGGTTTCCGTGCGTTTTCGTCCCGCCGCAATACATGGGCGAAGCCCGCAGGCAGCAGGTCGCTCTTGCTCATGGCGATGATAAAGTGGGGTGCGGTCTGGGCCAGGGCCAGAATCTCCTGGTCCTCCCCCGTGATGTCCCCGGTGCCGTCGATCAGGACGATCACCAGCTCCGCGGAAGCGGCGGCCTGCCGGGACCGCTCCACGCCCATTTGTTCCACCACATCCTCCGTGTCCCGGATGCCGGCGGTGTCGATGAGCCGCAGCAGCACGCCGCCACAGAGGACGGATTCCTCCACCGTGTCCCGGGTGGTGCCGGGGACGTCGGTGACGATGGCCCGCTCATATCCCGCCAGGGCGTTGAGCAGAGAGGATTTGCCCGCGTTGGGCCGGCCCACGATGGCCGTCCGCACGCCGGATTTCAAGACCCGGCCCCGGCGGCAGGTGTCCAGCAGCCGGTCCAGCCGCCCGGCGGCGTCCCGGAGAGCGGCAGCGATCTCCTCCGGCCGGACATCCGCGATGTCCTCGTCCGGGTAATCCACTACCGCGTAGAACCGGGAGGTGATCTCCAGCAGGGCGTCCTGGATGGGCTCCAGCGTCCGGCGCAGGCCGCCCTCCAGCTGGGCGGCGGCGTTCCGGGCCCCGGCGGCGGTCTCCGCGTCGATGAGATCCACCACCGCCTCCGCCTGGGTCAGGTCCATCCGGCCGTTGAGGAAGGCCCGCTTCGTGAACTCCCCGGCCTGGGCCTGCCGGGCCCCGGCGGCAAACAGGGCGGACAGCAGCTCCCGCAGCACCACCGGCGAGCCATGGCAGTGGAACTCGGCGCAGTCCTCCCCGGTGTAGCTGTTCGGCCCCGGGAACCGCACCGCCAGGCCCTGGTCGATGACCTGTCCGTCCCGGTCCAGCATCTCGCCGAAGGCCATTTTCCGGGGCTCCTGGTCTGCGAAGGGACGGCCGTTGGCCGCCCGGAACACCCGCTCACACAGGGCGAAGCACCCCTCGCCGGACACCCGGACGATGCCGATGGCGGTGGGGTTGACGCCGGTGGCGATGGCGGCGATCACGTCCATGTTGTCAGCTCCTTTTCAGTAAGATCAGAACATCTCTGCTGTCCCTCACCGGCGGAGAATCCCGCCGTGATAGCAGAGCCAGCAGTCCGCGTCCAGTGCCAGCAGCTTCTGAAGAGACGCCTCCGCCTGGGGAAGGTCCAGGGCGAACTGGGGATTCGCCACCGCCGGCGTCCCGGCCTCCAGGACCGCCGCGTCTCCGGTCACCACCGCCCGCAGCCCGGACAGGTACAGGGAGCAGTGGCCCGGGGTGTGTCCCGGCGTGGCGATCACCCGGCAGCCGCCGCACCAGGGCAGCAGGTCGCCGTCGGCCATCGTCTGGTGGACCGGGGCGGGCTCCACCGCGGCCAGCCGCCGGCAGAAGGCCTCGCCCCAGGCCCGGGCCTCCGGGGGCAGGGTCGGCTGCAGCGCCTCGGCCTGGCACAGCCGCAGGGACTTCCGCGCCCCGGTGAGATAGGGCGCCTCTCCCGCTCCCGCCACCACCCGGATCTGGGGATACCGGGCGCACAGCCGGGCCAGGCCCCCCATGTGGTCGTCATCGTGGTGGGTGACAAAGACCTCCGTCAGCTCCGCCGGCGAGAGGCCCAGCCCCGTCATGGCGGCCTCGATCAGCGGCAGGGAGTCCGGATAGCCGCAGTCCACCAGCACCAGGTGGGCCCCGTCGGCCAGCAGCGCCGGACAGAGGACCTCCCCGGTCTCCGGGACCGTCAGGGGCAGGGGGATCAGCATGGGCATCGGGTGCCCTCCTTTCTCCTGAAATACAAAACCGGGCGGGCAAGCTGCCCGCCCGGTCACATTTGGTTCGTTTCGCAGTGCGGAATGTCACACGCCCTTTGCGGGCAAAGGAGGGACACGGCCCCCTTTTACCGCACCCGCTCGCCGGCGGCTTCCTTGGCCTTGATCTCCTTCACGGCATCCTTGTGGGAGAGGTTCACGCGGCCCTTTTCGTCGATGTCGGTGACCTTGACCCACATCATGTCGCCCACCTTGCAGGCGTCCTCCACCTTCTCGATGCGGTGGTCGGCCAGCTTGGAGATGTGGACCAGGCCGTCCTTGCCGGGGGCCAGCTCCACGAAGGCGCCGAAGGTCATCAGCCGCACCACGCGGCCGTAGTACAGGGCGCCCACCTCGGGGACGAATACGATGTCGTCGATGCACTTCTTGGCGGCGTCGCAGCTGGCGGCGTCCACGCCGGCGATGAAGATGGAGCCGTCGTCGTTGATGTCGATCTTGGCGCCGGTGTCGGCCACGATCTTCTGGATGACTTTGCCGCCGGAGCCGATGACCTCCCGGATCTTGGAGGGATCGATGTGCATGGTCAGCATCTTGGGGGCGTACTTGGACACTTCCTTCCGGGGCTCAGCGATGGCGGGCAGCATGATCTGGTCCAGGATCTCGCACCGGGCGTCATAGGTGATGTCCAGGGCCTCCTTGATGATCTCCATGGTGAGGCCGTCGTTCTTCAGGTCCATCTGGATGGCGGTGATGC
>DWZJ01000103.1 GCA_019118245.1 Candidatus Oscillibacter excrementigallinarum | reverse complement strand
ATTATGATGATGGCAGTTGCTCATCTACTGTCGTTTATACACTCGGCTGGACTGGCGATCCCAAAGATACGAAAACAATTACATCTCTTGCCCCCTCAAGTGAGCGTCAGTATAACGAATGGGGTTGGGATGACGATTAAGTGATACCCCGCCAGCGAGCGGATAAAATAAAGGCGTGTCCGATTCGGACACAGGAGAGGGCAGAGACATATGGAAAAAGAGCGCTCTGAATATCAGAAATTCACAAAACCCGCAGAGCTTCACAAAGCGGTAAATACGCTCCGGGGCCTTGTGGCTGGGATCAACGCCGATACCGCAGTAGGCGAGAAAGAACTCGCCGAGCTAATCCACTGGTGCGAACTACAGGCTCCTTTGCGGGATCGTCATCCTTTTTCTGAGCTGCTCCCAGTTGTGGAGGCCGCCTGTGCGAATGGAGTCATCACAGAGGATGAGTCCAAAGACCTTCTCTGGCTATGCAACAACTTTGCGGACAACAGCTCCTATTACGATATGGTAACCTCGTCCATCCAGTTTCTGTCTGGTATGGTTCACGGAATCATGGCCGATGGTGAGCTGACGGACAAAGAAATTTCCACGTTGAAATCCTGGATTGATGCCAATGACTATCTGACTGGTACATATCCTTTCGATGAGATCAACACCCTGCTCAGTGTGGTCTTGGAAGATGGCAAGATTACAGAAGACGAGCGAGCTGAACTCATAGCGTTTTTCAGTAATATCATCGACTTTTCGTCGTCTTACAATCTGTCAGAAACGGACTTTTTCAAACTACGTGAGCAGTATAGCGTGAAGGGGATTTGTGCGGTCTGCCCCGAGATTAGTTTCCCCAATAAGGTCTTCTGCTTTACCGGCGAATCTTACCGTGCGAAACGCAATACGATGGCCGAGGCGGTGCGGGCACTGGGCGGGGTTGTCCGGTCTAATGTATCCCCTAAAACCGATTATCTGATTGTTGGAAACGCCGGGAATCCCTGCTGGGCCTATGCCTGCTATGGCCGGAAAATCGAAGAAGCAATGCAGCTCCGCAAAGCGGGGGCGCAAATTGTAATTGCGAATGAAACAGATTTCTGGGACGCCTTGGATGATGCCAATGCCGGGATAGAATAAAAAGAGCAGAGAAAAGGGGATGCGCAATATGCGCAAATTGCAAAGGGTCCTGCGTTGGGTTTTAACGATTTTCATGCTGATCAGCGGATTTGTCTTTTTCCCGTCACTTGCCTCAGTACTGTGTTGGCTCTTTGCCGTGCTGGCAGCTCCCATCAAGCCCCTGCAGCGTTTCTGGGAATATCAAGTCAAACTGCGTGGTGCTGCAAAGGTCCTGATCATGGTGGCACTTTTTATCGGCGCCGTGATGACTGCGCCGACGGATACGGTCCCAGTGGGGCCATCCGCAAATGTCCAGCAGCAGGAGAGCCAAAATAGCACCGAAGACGTCCAGGAGGCCCCTGAAACGCCTCAGGACGCCTCCGAGGCGCAGGACGTGTCCGAGGATGTCCAAGTATCAGCGGGCGAACAGGAGCCCGCACAGCCGGCCCAAGAAGCCGGGGAGACCGTCCAGGAGCCCCAGGAACAGCCCCAGGCCAATGAGCCGGAATCGGAGCCACAGGAGGCAGATCCCCAGGCGTCCGAGCCAGACCCCGCTCCCGCCGTAACGCCGGAGCCAGAGCCGGAACCGCAGCCAGAGCCTGCTCCCCAGCAAAACCAGACCAACTCCCGTGCAGTGTACATCACCCCCACTGGAAAAAGGTATCACTATGACAACAACTGCAACGGCGGCACGTATATCCCCTCTACACTTGCTGAGGCCCAGGCCATGGGCCTGACGCCCTGCAAAAAGTGTGCCGGAGGATGAAAGGAGTATTTCAATGCTAGACGAAAAAGACCTGCAGGCCATCGCACAGCTGATGGACCTGAAAATGGCCCAGCAGAAGCAGGAGATTATTGGCGAGCTGGACACCAAGCTGGCCAGCCAGAAGAAAGAGATCATGGGTGAGGTCGCTGCCCTGATGGAGTCGTACTTCGAGCCGAAGTTTAACCTCCTGGCCGACGGCCTCGCCGCCGTGAACGAGAAGCTCAAGGCCCTCCCCGATCCGGACCTGATGGACAAGATGCAGGAGGAACTCGATCTGCACCACCAGCTCCTGAAACTCCACACCAAGGAGATCAACGCTCTGAAGAAAGCGCAGTAAAAAAAGCCGCCCCTGGCGGGCGGCTTTTCAGCAGCAGTTTAATCGAACAAACGTTTTATTTTCTGGAGGCGCCATTATGAAATTACCGGAGCCGCGCAAGCTCCCGTCAGGAAATTATTTCATCCAGCTGCGGCTGGGTGGCGAGAGCATTCCTGTTACAGAACCAAACCGGGCGGCCTGTATCCGGGAGGCCCGGGCTATCAAGGCCGAATACCTGGCGGGCAAACGAGCCAAGGCAGCTCCGGAGGCTCCCACCCTGACGGAGGCCATCGACGCCTATATCGAGGAGCGCAGCAACACCCTTTCCCCTTTGACGATCCGGGGCTACCGAACCATCCAGAAGCATCGCTTCCAGGCCACCATGCCCCGGCGTTTGGATCAGATCGATGATGAGGAGTGGCAGGGCATCGTCAACATGGAGGCTGCCCTATGCGCCCCTAAGACCCTCAAGACGGCCTTTGCCTTTGTTCGCGGTGTCGTAGAGCACACCACCGGCCGGAAGCTGCCTAAGGTCTCTCTGGCGGCTCCTGTGCCCAAAGAGAGGCCCTTTCTCACGCCGGATGAGATCCGGGTATTTGTCTCCGCTGTCAAGGATACCCGCTATGCCGTTCCGGCGCTGTTGGCTCTCTCCTCCTTGCGGATCTCCGAGATCCAGGCCCTCCGGTGGGAAAACATTCCGGCAAATCCTAAGTTTATACGTGTGCAGGGCGCCGTGGTGCTCAATGCGGACAACAAATACCAGCGCAAGGTGCAAAACAAAAACACCACCTCCACCCGCAACGTGCCAGTGATGATCCCGGAGCTGACTGCGGCCATCCAACGGGACCGGAAGGCAGTCGGACCTGTCTTGGACATCTCACAGAACAGTCTCCGCGGCGCCGTGAAGAAGATCTGCCGGGAAAATAATTTACCGGATGTGGGCGTCCATGGCCTGCGGCACAGCTTTGCTTCGCTGGCCTATCACCTGCAGGTGCCGGAACGCATTGCAATGGAGATTGGCGGCTGGGCCGATGCCACTACCATGCACAAAATCTACACCCATATCGCCCAAGCGGATATCCAGCGATATCAGACCGCCATGACAGATTTTTACCAGGGCAAAAAGGATTAGCAAACGCGTTAGCATTTAGAAGCTCTTTATCCACCCACTTCGCGCAAAACTAGAACATCTGTTTTGGTTGGTGAAATACCTCTGAACATCGGAAAACCATTGAAAATAAAGAAAAACCTCGGAACCATTGCAGTTCCGAGGTTTTCTCATCTGGCAGCGGGTGAAGGATTCGAACCCTCACATACAGAGTCAGAGTCTGCTGTGCTACCCTTACACAAACCCGCTATGCAGTTCCGTTCGCGCCGCAGCGAACAGATATTATTATACAGAAAAGATTTCGTTTGTCAAGCCTTTTTCCGTTTTTCTTTGGAAGTTTTTTCTGGCGGGCGCGGATGCTCCGCGCCCGCCGATGTACATGCCGCTTCACTGGCCCCGCAGGCCGTCCAAAAAGCCCCGGATGAAGCCGCCCCGGCCGCCGGATCTCTCCAGCCGGTCTGCCGCCTCCTGGGCGCCGTCGTAGTCCTGCTGCGCCGCCGCCAGATACAGCTCCCGGGCCCGCTTCAGATCCCGGGCCACGCCCTTGCCGTGCTCATAGCACCAGGCCAGGTTGTACTGGGCCCGGGGATAGGACTCCTCCACCGACTGGCGGTACCACTTCACCGCGTCCGGCCAGCTCTGGGGCACGCCCACGCCGGTCTCGTACAGATAGCCCAGATTGCAGGCGGCCACCCGGTCGCCGCCCTCCGCCGCCTGACGGTACAGGTCCGCCGCCTTGGCAGGATCCTTTTCCACGCCATGGCCAAACTCCCAGCAGACGCCCAGATTGCACTGGGCACGGGCATAGCCCTGGTCCGCCGCCGCCTGATACCAGCGCACGGCCTCCTGCCAGCTCTGTTCCACGCCCTCGCCAGACTCGTAGAGGTACCCCAGATTGCACTGGGCGGCGGCGTCCTCCCGCTCGGCCGCCCGGCGGTACAGGCTGGCCGCCTGGGCCACGTCCCGCTCCACGCCTTCGCCCCGCTCGTAGCACACGCCCAGGTTGCACAGGGCGGACACGGAACCGGCATCCACGGCCCGGCGGTACCACTGGACCGCCTCCTCCCAGTTCTGCTCCACACCGCGGCCGTACTTGCAGCAGACGCCCATGCAGAACATCCCCCGGGGGTCCTCCTGGTCCGCCGCCTGGCGGTACCAGTGGACGGCCCGCTTCCAGTTCTGCTCCACGCCCTTGCCGTACTCATAGCACCAGGCCAGGTTGCACTGGGCACGGGGCAGACCCTGGTCCGCGGCGGCACGGTACCACCGCACCGCCTCCTCCCAGCTCTGCTCCACGCCGCGGCCGCACTCGTAGAGATACCCCAGGTTGCACTGGCCGGCGGCATTGCCCTTCTCCGCCGCCTGACGGTACAGGCTGACCGCTTTTTCCAGGTCCTGGGCCACGCCCTCGCCCCGCTCGTAGCACACGCCCAGGTCGCACATGGCCGGCGCGGAGCCGGCGTCCGCCGCCCGCTGGTACCACTTCACCGCCTCCGCGCTGTCCTGGGCCACGCCGCGGCCGTAGTCATAGCACCGGGCCACGGAGAAGAGCCCACGGGGGTCCCCCTGGTCCGCCGCCCGGCAGTACCAGCGGTAGGCCTCCGCCTGGTCCTCCGGGACGCCCTTGCCGTACTCATAGCACCAGGCCAGATTGCACTGGGCACGGGGCAGGCCCTGGTCCGCGGCGGCGCGGTACCACCGCACCGCCTCCTCCCAGCTCTGCTCCACCCCCTGGCCGCTCTCGTACAGGAAGCCCAGGCAGCACTGGGCGTCCTCCTCCCCCTGCTCCGCCGCCTTGCGGTACCATGCCGCGGCAGCGGCCAGGTCCAGGGGCATGCCCCGACCCCGCTCACAGCACAGGCCCATGCACAGCTGCCCCCGGGGGTAGCCCTGCTCCGCTGCCACCTGGTAGAGTCGGGCCGCCTCGCCGTAGTCCTTTGTCACGCCCTGTCCGTATTCATAGCACCAGGCCAGGTTGCACAGGGCCCGGGGATAGCCCTGGTCCGCGGCGGCACGGTACCAGCGCACCGCCTCCTCCCAGCTCTGCTCCACCCCCTGGCCGCTCTCGTACAGAAAACCCAGGCAGCACTGGCCCGGCGCGTTGCCCTGCTCCGCCGCCGCCTGATACCACTTGGCGGCCTGCTGGATGCTCTGGGGCACACCGGTGCCGAACTCCAGGCAGCGGCCCAGCTCCGTCTGCGCCGCCGGATACCCCAGCCACGCGGCGGACTGATACCACTTGGCGGCCTGGCCGTCATCCTGATCCACGCCCAGGCCCCGGGAATACGCCTCCCCCAGCAGGAACTGGGCCCGGGGGAAGCCCTGCTCCGCGCCCTTGCGGAAGCACTCCAGCGCCTTGGCGTCGTCCCGGGCCACGCCGATGCCGTGGGCATAGCAGTACCCCAGGTTCGTCAGGGCCGGCATATAGTCCCGGGCCGCCGCCTGGGCGTACAGCACCACCGCCTGCCGGGGGTCCGCCGCCACGCCGATCCCCGCCTCCAGGCACCAGCCCAGGTTGGTGATGCCCAGCAGATCGTCCAGGGCCGCCGCCTGCTGATAGCAGGCCAGGGCGTCTGTGTCCCGCCCCTCGTCCACGGCCCGGTTGCCCAGCTGCACCCAGTCGGAGCCCGTCATCTCCTCCTCGTCCACGGCGAGGAAGAACGTGCCGCCGCAGCGGGGGCAGACATCCGGCTCCTCCTCCGCCAGAAACCCGCAGTCGGGATTTTCACAACGATAATAGTTCATTCGCGCACCTTCTACTCACTCGTCTCCGGGCCGCCATCCTCCGCCGCCAGGCCGGGCAGTCCATAGGCCTCTGAAAAGGAGAAGGCCCTCCCCCGGAACTTGAAGCCCGGAAAGGTGTCCAGCTGGACGCCGTGGATGGCCCGGAACATACTCTTCTCAATGTTGGGATTGGTCTTTTTCAGCTGCCGCAGCAGCAGCTTCATCTCCTGGCGCTTGCTCTCCCCCACGCCGTCGGCGGCGCTGTCCCGCTCCTCGGTAAAGCGGCAGGCGCACTGGAGGAAGCGCAGGCCGTTGTAGTTCTTCCAGGCGATGATATGGTCCTCATGGACACAATACAGCGGCCGGATCAATTCCATGCCGGGAAAATTCCTGCTGCGGAGCTTGGGGGGCATGGTCTGGAGCTGGGCGCCGTAGAACAGGCCCAGCAGCGTGGTCTCGATCACGTCGCTCATGTGGTGGCCCAGGGCGATCTTGTTGCACCCCAGCTCCTGGGCCTTGCTGTACAGAAAGCCCCGCCGCATCCGGGCGCACAGGTAGCAGGGGTTCTTCTCCACCTGATACGCCACATCGAAGATATCGCTCTGGAACACGGTGATGGGGATGCCCAGCCGGGCGGCGTTCTCCTCGATCAGCGCCCGGTTGGCGGGGGCGTAGCCGGGGTCCATCACCAGAAAGACCAGCTCAAAGGGCTGCTCCGTATGGCGCTGGAGCTCCTGCATCAGCTTGGCCAGCACCATGGAGTCCTTTCCGCCGGAGATGCAGACGGCGATCCGGTCCCCGGGGACGATCAGCTCGTACCGCTTGACGGCGGCGATGAAGGGGTTCCACAGCTCCTTGCGGTATTTTTTGATGAGGCTGCGCTCGGCAGTCTCCTGGGGCGTCAATTCACGGGACATGGGTTCCTCCTGAGATTTGAGATAGCGCGCCCCCTCCCCGTCAGAACCAGATGGCCCCCAGGCGGAGGATGGAGGCGAAGAGCCGGCGGAGCCAGGAGCGCTTGTTCCAGTCCTCCAGGGTGTAGCGGCTGCTCTGGGCCATCACGTGGTCCATATCCTCCAGCAGGTCCTCCACCGCCGGCATATGGTAGAGGAGCACCGCGCACTCATAGTGGAGCTGGAAGGTCCGGTAGTCCATGTTGGTGCTGCCGATCAGCGCCACCTCCCGGTCCACCATGACGCTCTTGGCGTGGATGAAGCCGGGGGTGTAGCGATAGATCTTGACCCCGTGCTGCAGCAGCTCGCCCCAATAGGTCTCCGCCACCATATACACGTATTTTTTATCCGGGATGGCCGGCACCATCAGCCGCACGTCCACCCCGGCGTCCGCGGCGATGCACAGCGCCTTCTGCATGGACTCCTCCACCGCGTAGTAGGGCGTGGTGATATACAGCATCTTCTGGGCGGAGGAGATCAGCTGGAGGTAGGTGTCCTCAATGGGGTTGTCCGGGTTGTTCAAAGGCCCGTCCGTAAAGGGCTGGCACCAGCCGGTGCCCTCGATCTCCACCCGGGGGCGGTAGTAGTCATCCTCATTGGGCAGGGAGCGGCCGATCATCTTCCACATCTGGATGAACTGGGAGGCGAAGCCCCAGGCCCCGGCCCCGTCGATCCGGACGCCGGTGTCCTTCCAGTGGCCGAAGCGGACGAACAGGTTGGCGTACTCATCTCCGATGTTGATGCCGCCGGTATAGGCGTGCACCCCGTCGATGACGGCGATCTTCCGGTGGTCCCGGTAGTTGAAGTAGATGCGGTTCACATAGCGGTGGACCGGATTGAACACCTCCACCTCCACGCCGGCGTTCTGCAGGGCCTGGAGGGATGCGTCGGAGAAGCGGGTCAGGTTGCCGAAGTCGTCAAAAATGATCCGCACCTCCACGCCGGCGGCGGCCCGCTCCCGCAGGACCGCGAAGATGCGGTCCCAGATCTGCCCCTCCGCCAGGATGTAGTACTCCAGGAAGATGTAGATCTCCGCCTTCCGCAGGTGGTCGATCAGGTCGTCGAAGAACGCGGCGCCCTCCGGGAAGTACCGGGCCCGGGAGCCGCTGTAGAGCAGGAAGTCCCGGGACTGCAGATAGGAGGCCAGCCGCCCCCAGGCGGGGGACCGGCGGCTCAGGCGGGTCACATTGGCGCTGCTCTCCATCCGGGCGCTCTCCCGTTCCGCCGGCGGAGGGGTCTTGCGCAGGCTCAAGCTCTTGGCCTGGTGCGTCCCGCCCCAGAGGAGGAAGAGGATCATGCCGGCCACCGGCAGGGCCAGCAGCAGGCACATCCACACCAGCTTGTAGGACGGGCTCCCCGGCCGCTGGTAGACCCAGATGGCCACCACGGCGCCTGCCAGCAGCAGAAAGAGATAGACATAGCTGACCTTCTCCGCCAGGAGCTGCGTCAGGACCAGCGTGATGACGATCTGGGCGATCACGGTCAGGGCGCAGATGGTCAGGCTGGTGAACGCCGAGATCCGCCGTTCGGTCCGCTCCTCCGGCTGGGGCAGCTGGGGCAATTTGATCTTCCGCATGGTGGGGCCCACCTCCTTTCCCACAGCTTCGACTGCTTATCTTTTTATTATACTGGAACTTCCACAGCTCCGCAACCAAAATTCTGTGAACAAACAGCCCCCGCCGGGTGCGGCGGGGGCCGTGGTCACCTGCTCTGACGCAGCAGTTCCTGCTTGATGTCAAACAGCTTCTGGCTCAAGTCCACATAGTAGGTGTGCGGATTCTCGAACCGTTTCACCGTGTCCCACAAGGTATCCACCTGGGCGCGGCAGTAGGCTTGGATCTCCGGCAGCGCGGGCAGCTGGTAGACCAGCTCTCCTTCCCGGAACACCGGCACCTGCAGGGGCTTGGCCGTGAAGTTGGTGTAGGTCTTGCGCTTCCAGGTGGCCCTGGGGTCAAACAGCTCCAGCGGGACGCTCTCGTCCACCGTCTCGTCCCAAACGGTGATGTAGTCCGCCTCCGCCTTGCCGGTGGCGTTGTCGAAGATGCGGTAGGTTTTCTTGAAGTGGGGGATGGTGATCTTGTCCAGGTTCTCGCTGACCTTGATCTTGGGGATGATGTTCCCGGCGGAATCCTCCACCGCCGCCAGCTTGTATACGCCGCCGAACACCGGCTCGCTGCGGGCGGTGATCATCCGTTCGCCCACGCCGAACAAATCGATCTTGGCGCCCTGGCGGATCAGATCCTGGATGATATACTCGTCCAGGGAGTTGGAGGCGGAGATCTGGCACTCCGTCCAGCCGGCATCGTCCAGCATCTTCCGGGCCTCCTGGGTCAGGTAGGCCATGTCGCCGGAGTCCAGCCGGATGCCGCACTTGCGGATGCCCAGGGGCTTGAGCACCTCGTCAAATGCCCGGATGGCGTCCGGCACGCCGGACTTGAGCACATTATAGGTGTCCACCAGCAGCGTGGCGTTGTGGGGATAGATCTGGCAGTAGGTCTTGAAGGCCTCGTACTGGCTGTCGAACATCTGGACCCAGGAGTGGGCCATGGTGCCGCCGGCGGGCACGCCGTACAGCTGGTCGGAGATGGTGCAGGCCGTGCCGGCACAGCCGCCGATGTAGGCCGCCCGGGCGCCGGAGATGGCGCCGTCGGTGCCCTGGGCCCGGCGGGAGCCGAACTCCAGCACCGTCCGCCCCTGGGCCGCCCGGACGATGCGGTTGGCCTTGGTGGCGATCAGGCTCTGGTGGTTGATGGTCAGCAGGGTGAAGGTCTCGATCAGCTGGGCCTGGATGGCCGGAGCCCGGACCGTCACCACCGGCTCCCGGGGGAAGATGGGCGTCCCCTCCGGCACGGCCCAGATGTCCCCGGTAAAGCGGAAATTCCGCAGGTAGTCCAGGAACTCCTCAGAGAACAGGTGCTTGTCCCGCAGGAAAGCGATGTCCTCCTCATCGAAATGCAGGTTTTGGATATACTGCACCAGCTGCTCCAGCCCCGCGCAGACCGCAAACCCGCCGTTGTCCGGCACGTTGCGGAAAAACACGTCAAAGTATGTGATCCGATCCTGGAGCCCGGCTTGGAAATAGCCGTTGCCCATGGTGAGCTCATAGAAGTCGCAGAGCATCGTCAGGTTGAGTTTCTCTTCTGTCTTCATCACAATTTCCGATGTGCCCGCAGGCACATTTCATCCTTCCGTGAAAATCAGGTCCGGCCGGCGCCGGCCTGTCCGGTGTGTCGTTCTCTTGATTATAAGCGGTTCTCCTGGGAAAAGCAACGCTTTTTCGCAATTTGTTGTCAATTTTTTATCAATCTATCTTGACAACCGTCCTGCCCTCCCCTATCATGGAAAAAGATCAGACCGCACACCTTTTCTGGCACATACTGGACTGGAGGTCTTTCTGATGAAAAAGCGCGGTTTGCTCCTCTTCGCAGCGGCTGTTCTATGCATCCTGGCGGGCCTTGTTGCATACCACTGCTCGTTTCCTCTGGATGCGGACCTCAATGGGCTGGAACCGGCTGCGCTCCAATGGTTCAACCGGGGAATGTCTGTCCCCTACGAGGCAGACCAGCTCCGGCTGTATCAGCCGGTGACCGTCGGGGACCGCACCTACGTCCCTCTGGAGCTGGACGGACAGCTGGGACACCTGCGTCTCTCCCGGGGACTCACTGGGCGGTATCATCTCGATCAGTCCCAACACGGTACCGGCTCTTTCCGCAACGGAGTGGTGGAGTCTGACGGGGAGCGGATGCTACTCTTCGAGGGGCGGAACGGCGACGGCCGCATCGCCCGAGCCGTCTTTTCACCGGAGGGCGGCGGGCCATACGCGCTGGACATTCCGGCCTCTCCCGTCTTTCTGGTGAGCGTCCCGGTGGAGGACACTGTCCCCACCGAACCTGTCAGTATAGAGGAAATCACCTTCTATGACAGCCAGGGGCGGGAGATTACGGAGGAATTCGATCTCAGCGGGGGCGGCATCCAGTAGGCACCACACCGAAAACCAAGCGGCCGTCTGCCGCTGAAAGGAAGTCATCACGATGGATGTGATCTTAGGCATTGATATCGGCGGGTCCAGCACCAAGATCGTGGGCCTGCGGACAGACGGCAGCGTGATCTCCATGCTGCGGGTCCGGGCGGAGGATCAGGTGACCAGCCTGTATGGGGCCCTGGGCAATTATCTCACCAGCAACCAGCTCTCCTTGAAAGAGGTGCGGCGGGTGGTGCTCACCGGCGTGGGCGCCTCCTATGTGGAGGGAGACATCTACGGCCTGCCCACCTGCAAGGTGGACGAGTTCTCCGCCACCGGCGCCGGCGCCCTGGCCCTGTCGGGCCAGTCCTCCGCCGTGGTGGTGAGCATGGGTACCGGCACCGCCTTCCTCTGGGCGTCGCCCGACGGCATCCGCCACCTGTGCGGCAGCGGCATCGGCGGCGGCACCCTGGGGGGCCTCTGCCACAAGCTGGTGGGGATGGAGCGGTTCGGCCAGATCAAGAAGCTGGCGGAGTGCGGCGATCTGGACCACGTGGACCTGACCATGAAGGACATCACCGTCCACGCCGCCCCCACGCTGGACCCCGACATGACCGCCGCCAACTTCGGCAACCTGGCGGAGGACGCCTCCCCCGCCGATCTGGCGGCCGGTGTGGTGAATCTGGTGCTCCAGGCCATCGGCACCATGACGGTGCTGGCCTGCCAGTGCTGCGACGCCAAGACCGTGGTGCTGACCGGGTCCATGACCACCCTGCCCCAGGCGGTCACCAATTTCCAGCTGTTTGAAAAGCTGTACGGCATCCGCTATATCATTCCCGAAAACGCCACCTTTGCCACCGCCATCGGCGCCGGGCTGTGCAGCCTGCAAAAGAAGCCGGAGGCCTGATGCCGCCATGACGGAGAACTGGCCCCTGTACCATCCGGAGGTCCCGGAGTTCCTCCGCCGCCTGGCGGAGACGCCGCCCATGGC
The DNA here is from genome assembly GCA_019118245.1 of Candidatus Oscillibacter excrementigallinarum. GTDB lineage: Bacteria > Bacillota > Clostridia > Oscillospirales > Oscillospiraceae > Oscillibacter > Oscillibacter excrementigallinarum. The sequence continues at coordinate 8,033 of DWZJ01000103.1, read as the reverse complement.
GCGGCTGCGGCAGGTTGGGATGAACTGCGGGTGCGAGTACACGTCCTTCCCCCGCTTCGCCGGGTGGGCGCCCTACTCCCGGTTCGATCACAGCCTGGGCGTGGCGCTGATCGTCTGGCACTTCACCGGCGATATCCGGCAGAGCACGGCGGGGCTGCTCCACGACGTGGCCACCCCCGCCTTTGCCCACGTGGTGGACTTTCTCCACGGCGACCACCTTCGGCAGGAATCCACGGAGGGGCGGACGGCGGAGCTGATCGCCCAGTCCCCGGAACTCCAGGCGCTGCTGGGGGAGTACGGCCTCACTACGGCGGACGTGGCGGACTACCACCGCTATCCCATCGCCGACAACGACTCCCCCCAGCTGTCGGCGGACCGGCTGGAGTACACCCTGGGGGACCTGCGGTGCTACGGTTTCGCCGGGGCGGACGCCATCCGGGCGTTCTATGAGGACCTGACGGTCTGGCAGGACGAGGCCGGGCGGCCGGAGCTGGCCTTCCGCACACCGGAGACCGCCTGTGCCTTTACAGCGGCGGCCCTCTCCGTCTCCCGAGTCTATGTGGCGGACGAAGACCGCTTCGCCATGCAGGCCCTGGCAGACCTGCTGCGGGACGCCGTGGGCCGGGAGGTCCTGACGGAGGACGACCTGTATCAGGAGGAGCCCTTTGTCATCCAAAGGCTGGAGGCGGACCCGGTCAGCGCCGCCTGGTGGCGCCGGTTCCGGCGCTTCTGCCGGGTGGAGCGGCGGGCGGAACGGCCGGAAGGCGGCATCTGGTACCGGATCCCCGCCAAGCTGCGGTACATCGACCCGCTGGTGGCGGGACGGGGCCGGGTCTCCCGGCTGGACGGCGGAGTCCGGCAGGCCCAGGAGGCCTTTCTGGCCACGGACTTCACCTGCTGGATCGGCGTTCCGGAGGGCGCTGGCAAAGCGAATGACGGAAAATCTTAGGAGGAAACACATGGACTATCGGGAGAAGGCTGTCCGGTGTGTGCGGGAGACCGTCCTGCCCATCCAGAGGGCCCAGTTCCAGGAATGCGGCTGTGACCTGGACGCCCAGTACCGGAAGTACGGAGACACGGAAGGCTTTTTCGCCAAGGTCCTCCAGCCCGGGCACCGCTACGAGGTGGGCTATCCCAAATGCGTCTGCCCGGAGGTGCTGGCGGGCACGGTGAAGGATGCCGCCCACTGCGAGTGCTCCCGGCAGAGCGTGCTGTACATTCTGGAACAGCTGCTGCCGGAAAAGCGCATCACGGTCGAGACGGTGGAGACGGTCCTCAGCGGCGGGACCTGCTGCCGGTTCGCTGTCACGGTGGAGTGACGCCCCCAGAAAAGCCAACAGGAGCCCGGTGCATGGCACCGGGCTCCTGTTTTAGATATGGGGATTATTCCTGGTCCTCAGACTCGTCCTGATCCTCCAGGCCGTCCAGGTCGAACTCCAGCTTCTCGCCGCAGTTGGGGCAGATGACCTCGCCGTCCTCCAGGACGGACTCATCGAAGTAGATGGTCTCCTCGCAGGTGGGGCAGGTGGTGGCGTAGCAGTCCTCGTCGTCCTCCGGCTCCACGAACTCGTAGTCGTCGTCCGCTTCGTCCTCGTCATCCTCGTCGCCGAAGACGGCGTCCTCCACGTCCTCCAGATCGTCGCTGACAGCGTCCAGGCCGTCGTACAGCTCCTCCTGGTCCGCCTTCATGTCCGCCAGCTCCAGGGCGATGTCGTCCAGCACGTCGATGATGGCGGCAAGCAGCTTGCCCTCCTTCTTCTCGGTGTCCAGCTCCATGCCCTCGGCCAGGCCCTTCAGGTATGCGACCTTCTCAGTGATCTCCATAACAGCAGCTCCTTTCCTTACAAACAGCGTTGCGGTTATCGTTCAGGAACAAAAGGGGGGAATGGCTCCCCCCTTTGTCGCGCTTACTCCTTGCTGCGGCCGATATACTCGCCGGTGCGGGTGTCGATCTGGATCTTGTCGCCCGTGTTGATGAACAGGGGCACCTTGACCTCGGCGCCGGTCTCCAGGGTGGCGGGCTTGGTCACGTTGGTGGCGGTGTCGCCCCGCAGGCCGGGCTCGGTCTCGGTGACCTCCAGGTCCATGAAGTTGGGCACTTCCACGGTGAACACGCTGCCCTTGTAGCTCACCAGCTTGCAGACGGTGTTCTCCTTCACGAAGCGGAAGGCATCGCCCAGCACGTCCCGGTTCAGCGGGATCATGTCATAGGTCTCCGGATCCATGAAGTAGTACAGGTCGCCGTCGTTGTAGCTGTACTCGGCGTCTTTGCGCTCCACGGTGGCCTGCTCGAACTTGGCGGTGGGGTTGAAGGATTCCTCGCGGATGGCGCCGGTCATCACGTTCTTGTACTTGGTCCGCACGAAAGCGGCGCCCTTGCCGGGCTTCACGTGCTGGAACTCCACCACGGTGCAAACGCTCCCGTCCTTCTCAAAAGTGACACCATTGCGGAAATCGCCGGCAGTAATCGTTGGCATAAATGATCCTCCTCTGTAATCTCAAGAGAAGCTGCCCAGCCGGCCGCCCCTCTATCTCCATAAAAATTCCTTTGCTATTTTATCGTATGTTGTCCGCTATTGCAAGTATTTTTCAGGACTTTTTTTCCATTTTGCGGCGACAGGCGGCCTTGAAGGGCGCCTGCAGGGCATGGAGCACCTTCTGCCACGCCGTCACGGCGCCGCCCACCGGCTCCACCATCAGCGGAAGGACCCCGGCCCGGTTGGCGGCCAGCATATCCGTCAGCAGCTTGTCCCCCAGCATGGCGGTATGGGCCTGGTCCGCTCCCGCACGGGCCATGGCGGCCTCCAGCCCCCGGGGGCTGGGCTTGCCCGCGTGGCCCTGATAGGGCACCTCCAGGTCCGCGCAGAACTCCGTCACCCGGCTGCCGGAGCGGTTGTTGGAGACGATCATAAAGTCGATCCCCGCCCTGTGGAGCGCGGCGATCCAGTCCCGCAGGGGCTGGTCCGGGCGGCGGGTCTTCTTGGCGGCCAGGGTGAAGTCCAGGTCGCTGAGCAGCAAGGTGATCCCCTGCTCCCGCAGCCAGTCGGGGGTGATCTCGCTGTAATGCTGGAACAACCAGCGGGGCGTCAGGGAAAACGGCATAAACGGCTCCTTCCTCGCATAGTCTCTTTCCAGTATACCAGCTTCCGGGAAATTCCACAAGGGGGAGTTCGCTTTGCAGATCTATCTGGCCGTGACGCCCGCAGAGGCCCAGGAGGCCGCCCGCTTCCGCTGTTCCCTGGCCCACGTGGCCTATTGCATCGGAGCGGATTCCACGCTCCTGCGGCAGAATCTGCTGCTACAGACCCGGGGCGGGCTCCTGTCCGTCACGGACCGGGACGCGCCCTTCATCGCCAGTCCGGAGCAGCTGGCGGCGGCGGCCCTGCGGGAGTGCGGGCGGCGGGGCTACGGCGGCGTGCTGCTGGACTTCGAGCAGCCCCCCGCGCCGGACCGGCTGGCCTTTGCCCAGGCCCTGGCCAAACGTCTGGCCCCCCGGCCCCTCTATGTGCCGGAGGGCTACGCCTCCGTCCCCGGGGCCGTCTCCCTGGTCTGCACCGCCCTCTCCGGCGGGAGCTTCGTCCAGTATCTCCAGGAGACCGCCGCTGCCCGGGGCGGCCCGGGGACACTGGCCCTGGACGTCCAGCGCCTGCGGATGGACTTCCCCCTCCCCGCCAGGAGCGGCGAGGGCAGCCCCCTCAGCCAGCAGGAATTCCAGGCCCTGCTGGACTGGGAGTCCCCGGCGGTGTTCTTCTCCCAGGACCTGTGCGCCCGGTATTTCACCTACACCCGGGAGGGGGAGGCCCACTTCGTCCTCTTCGACGACGCGGAAACCCTCCAGCAGAAGCTGCGCGCCGGCAGCGCCATGGGCTTCTCCGCCGCCTTTCTCATGTACCCGGAGGTGCGGGACCTGCTGCCCCGGCTGTTCCCCTCCGGCCGACGGACGTAAAAAAGTGCTGTACCAGCGGTACAGCACTTTTTTCATCAATAGTAGCGCTTCTTGTTCTTGCGAGCAGCCTCAGACTTCTTGCGACGCTTGACGCTGGGGCTCTCATAATGCTCTCTCTTCCGCACTTCCGCGATGACGCCGGCCTTGGCGCAGCTGCGCTTGAAACGCTTCAGCGCGCTGTCGATGGACTCGCCGTCCTTCACATGGATCTCAGACATCTATATTTCCCTCCCTCCGAGGTATCCGGCTCAATCCAGGATACTTTAAGGGCCATAATCTATGGCTTTAACATAAGCATTATACAAACCTTCCGGGAGATTGTCAAGGGATTTTCCACAAAATCGCTCTTTCTCCGTTCAGTCTCCGGCAGTCTCCGTTCTCCGGTACACGATGGGCACGTCATAGCCGAAGGTCCGCTTGCCGTTCATCTCCATGGTCTCCGTCACCTCCAGCGCCTCCGGGGAGAAGCGCTCATACAGGGTGAACTTCAGCACCGGGGAGAACATGCTGACGCTGCCGCCCTCCCACACGCCGTCGCGCAGCGTATAGAGGGCGGGCGTGAATCGTTCGGAGCGCCCCAGGTCCTCCCACCGCATGGGCGGCAGGGTCTCGTAAGTAACGGCCCCGCCGTCCGGGCCCTTCGGCAGCTGATAGGAGGTCAGCTTCACCGCCTCCCCCTCCTCGGTGAAGAGAAACAGGTGGGGGGACGCGTGGGTCCTGCCATCGATGGTGTAATAGCTCTCCTCCAGCACGAATTTACCTGGAAAATCCGCGGGAAGACCCGCGATCCTATCGTTGCAGACGGTGTTCACATGCTTCGCCAGAGGCAGCGCCGGGCCGCCGGTCTCCCCCAGCTCCCGGAGCTGTTGGGTATTGTCGAAGCGGCCGCACAGCAGGCGCAGAAAATCGTCAAGACGGCTCATGGTATCTCCTCTCTGGAATTGCGCAGGCCGGGCGGAGCCTCCGCCCGGCCATCCCTTGCACTTTTTTACTTTGCGGGCTTCACGATCAGGTTGACCAGCCGGTTCTTCACCAGAATGGTCTTGACGATCTGCATGCCCTCGGTGGCCTTCTGGACCTTCTCCACCGCCAGGGCGGCGTCCACCACGGCCTTCTCCTCGCTGTCGGTGGGCATGGAGATGGTGCCCTTCAGCTTGCCGTTCACCTGGACGGCCATCTCCACCGTGGCGGCCACGGTCTTGCTCTCGTCCGCCACGGGCCACTCCGCCTGGCAGCACATCTTGCCCGTCTGGGCGGCGAAGCCCAGGTTTTCCCACAGCTCCTCGGTGATATGGGGGGCGAAGGGGTTCAGCAGGAGGATCAGATACTTCAGGTCGCCCCGGGTGCAGCCGTTGGCGCTCAGCTCGTTCACCATGGTCATCATGGCGGCGATGGCGGTGTTCATCTTCAGGCTGTCGATGTCCTCGGTGACCTTCTTGATGGTCTTGTGGATGATGGCCTCGTTAGCCGGGGTGACCTCATAGCTGTCGGAGGCGCTCTCCGCCAGGTTCCACACCCGGTCCAGGAACCGTTTGGAGCCCTTTACCGCGTCGTTGGACCAGGTGGCGGCCTTCTCGAAGTCGCCGATGAACATGATATACAGCCGCATGGTGTCGGCGCCGTACTGGTCCACGATGTCGTTGGGGTTCACCACGTTGCCCCGGGACTTGGACATCTTTTCGCCGCCCTCGCCCAGGATCATGCCGTGGCTGGTGCGCTTGGCGTAGGGCTCCTTGGTGGGCACAGCGCCGATGTCATAGAGGAACTTGTGCCAGAACCGGGAGTACAGCAGGTGCAGGGTGGTGTGCTCCATGCCGCCGTTGTACCAGTCCACGGGAGACCAGTACTCCAGCGCCTCCTTGGAGGCGAACTCCTTGTCGTTGTGGGGATCCATATACCGCAGGAAGTACCAGCTGGAGCCGGCCCACTGGGGCATGGTGTCGGTCTCCCGCTGGGCGGGGCCGCCGCACTTGGGGCAGGTGGTATTCACCCAGTCGGTCATCTTGGAGAGGGGGCTCTCGCCGGTATCGGTGACCTCGTAGGAGTCCACCTCCGGCAGCAGCAGGGGCAGCTGGTCCTCCGGCAGGGGGACCCAGCCGCACTTGGGGCAGTTCACCAGGGGGATGGGCTCGCCCCAGTACCGCTGGCGGGAGAACACCCAGTCCCGGAGCTTGAAGTTGGTCTTGGGACGGCCGATGCCCTGCTCCGTCACCCACTTCTTCATGGCGGGGATGGCCTCTTTGACCGTCATGCCGTTCAGGAAGCCGGAGTTCACCATGATGCCGGTGTCGTCCTTCAGGGTGAAGGCCTCCTTGGTGATGTCGCCGCCCTTGACCACCTCCACGATGGGCAGGCCGAACTTGGTGGCGAACTCCCAGTCGCGCTGGTCGTGGCCCGGCACGCCCATGACGATGCCGGTGCCGTAGCCCATCAGCACGTAGTCGGAGACGAACAGGGGCACGTGCTTGCCGCTGGCGGGGTTGACGGCCTCGATGCCCTCCAGCCGGACGCCGGTCTTTTCCTTGTTCAGCTCGCCCCGCTCAAAGTCGGACTTGTGGGCGGCCTCCTCGATATAGGCGGCCACCTCATCCCAGTTCTGGATCTGGTCCTTCCACTGCTGGAGATAGGGGTGCTCCGGGGAGATGACCATATAGGTCACGCCGAACAGCGTGTCGCACCGGGTGGTGTACACCGTCAGCTTGTCGCCGTTGGTGGCGGTGAAGTCCACCTCCGTGCCCTCGGACCGGCCGATCCAGTTCTTCTGCTGGATCTTCACCCGCTCGATGAAGTCCAGGTCGTCCAGGTCGTCGATGAGCCGGTCGGCGTACTTGGTGATGGCCAGCATCCACTGGCTCTTCTCCTTGCGGATGACCTGGCCGCCGCAGCGCTCGCAAACGCCGTCCACGACCTCCTCATTGGCCAGGACGATCTTGCAGCTGGTGCACCAGTTGACGGGCATGGAGGCCTTGTAGGCCAGGCCCTTCTTGAACATCTGCAGGAAGATCCACTGGGTCCACTTGTAGTAGCTGGGGTCGGTGGTGTTCACCTCCCGGTCCCAGTCGAAGGAGTAGCCCAGCATGTGCAGCTGCTTGCGGAAGTTTTCGATGTTGTCGTGGGTCACCTTGGCGGGGTGGATGTGGTGCTGGACGGCGTAGTTCTCCGTGGGCAGGCCGAAGGCGTCATAGCCGATGGGGAACAGGACGTTGTAGCCCTGCATCCGCTTCTTCCGGCAGATGATGTCCATGGCGGTGAAAGGCCGGGCGTGGCCCACGTGGAGCCCCTGGCCGGAGGGATAGGGGAACTCGATCAGGCCGAAGAACTTTTCCCGGGTCTTGTCCCCGGTGACGGCGGTGAAGGGCTTCTCCTCCAGCCACTTCTGCTGCCACTTTTTCTCAATGCTGGCAAAATCGTACTTCATATGCTTCTCCTCATTCCTGTGAATGGATTTCTTTCGCTCAGGCCCGCAAGGGCAAAATGAAACCCCTGGCCGGAATACGGCCAGGGGCGTAAAATCTACGCGGTACCACCCTGTTTTCGCCACTCGTTGCCGGATGGCGCTCAGCGGCCCGGAGGGCCCTGGCCGGTAACGGGGCCTGCCGTCCCGCCCTACTCACGGTTCAGGCGGGAGACTCCGGGAACAGTCATCCGCGAAGGCCCCCCACCGGCTCGCAGCAGCCGCCGGCTCTCTGAAGGCGGGACAGTTCGCCTTTCTTCCCATCAAAGTCGTTAACAGGTGCTATTTTATGTGGATTTCGGCAATTTGTCAAGAGGAGCCGGGAATTTTCCGTGGAAAAGTGCCCGGCGGCCATGGCCGTCGCCAGGGGAAAAAGCCCGGTATTATGCAGCCAGCATATTGTTTTCGGCCTGCCGGGCATTGTATAATAAAGGAAAATCAGAGCGTGATCGTGGAGGGAGCTCCCTCCACGCCGTGAGACGTCTCACGGAAATTTTTCGTCTCTGCGAAATTTCATGAAGATTAGGAGAAATGATATGAAGGATTTTTTCCAAACGTTCAAGAGAAATTTCTCTCTGTTCAGGTTCTTCTTGATGGATGTTTCTTGTGGTTTTTTATCAGCGTTACTTACCA
>DWZJ01000011.1 GCA_019118245.1 Candidatus Oscillibacter excrementigallinarum | reverse complement strand
CTGGGCCTCAAGTGCCACTATGTGTTCCAGGAGAAGTTCGGCGCCGGCGAGCCCAGCGAGGAAATGATCCAGGTCATGTACGACGCCATCCCCTACGACAGCTATGACCGCGTCATCGCCGTGGGCGGCGGCGCCATCATGGACCTGTGCAAGCTGCTGGGCTGCAAGCGTCCCGACACCGTCCACAACCTGTACTTCAAGCGCTTCCCCGTGGTGCATGAGAAGGACGTCATCGCCATCCCCACCACCTGCGGCACCGGCTCCGAGTGCACCAACATCTCCGTGGCCATCGTCAAGGACGAGAAGGACGGCGTGCTCACCGGCGGCGAGACCAAGCTGGGTCTGGTGTCCGACGACATCATCCCCAACAAGGTGTGCCTGATCCCCGAGCTGCTGAAGACCCTGCCCTACAAGCCCTTCGCCTGCTCCGCCATCGACGCCCTGGTCCACGCCACCGAGTCCTTCCTGAGCCCCCACCGCAAGACCATGACCTCCGAGCTCTTCAGCGAGAAGGCCATGGATGTGATCCTCAAGGGCTTCAAGCTCATTGACGAGAAGGGCCAGGATGCCCGGTTCGAGTACATGGACCAGTTCGTCACCGCCAGCTTTTACGCCGGCATCGCCTTCCTGAAGGCCGGCTGCGGCCCGGTCCACGGCATGAGCTTCCCCCTGGGCGGCACCTATCACGTGCCCCACGGCGAGAGCAACTACATGCTCTTCGGCGCCATCATGGACTACTATGACGAGCACAAGCCCGACGGGGAGATCATGAAGTTCAAGGAGCTGGTGGCCAAGATCCTGGGCTGCGAGGTCAAGGACGCCATCCCCGAGATGAACGCCCTGCTGCAGCGCATCCTGCCCCTGCGGCCCCTGCGGGACTGCGGCTTCACCGAGGCGGACTTCAAGGCCTTCCCCCTTAGCGTCGAGGCCAACCAGCAGCGTCTGATGACCAACGCTTACTATCCCTTCGACCTGGAGAGCGAAGAGGCCATCTATCGCAAGTGCTATTAAAATTTTAGAATTTCGGATTCCCTTGTGTATCCCCACTTCAGCTAGAATGTAGAATAATAAATATATAGTGCGGTGCCGGGCTGGGGGGTAACAAGATTTCGGAGCGGCGGCGCGGTCCATGGATAAACCGCCAGGAAACCCAGTGGCCGCTGAACGCACAAGGTCACTGGCTTTCGGGCGCATCTCCGTTCCGCAGAAACACATAGGTGTTCTCATCAGAGTGCGCAGTGGCATACCGGTAGCCCAGGCGGTCGAAATCCTTGGCCGTCTCCGGTCCCGCGGCCTGCTTCTCCGCCAGATAGCGCACCATCTCACCCCGGGCCATCTTGCACATCGTGCCCTTTTCGATGACCCGGCCGTCCTTCTCCTCTCCGAACACACAGGTGATGAATCGGATGGACGGTATCAAATACCTAGACACGCACAGGCTGTATTCTTTCGAGGCCAGATCCAGGATGCAGTCCGTCTCCGTGAACAGCTGCGCCGCCAGGCTGTCGCCCCAGAAGTCGTAGAGGTCCTTCGCCCCATCGACCGCCAGCTTCGCCTGCATCTCCAGGCGATAGGGCGTCACGCCGTCAAAAGGCCGCAGCAGGCCGTAAAAACCCGACAGGATGCGCAGATGCCGCTGAACATAGTCGTATTCCCCGGCGGTAAAGACCCCCGGCGCCATATACTGGTACTGGATGCCCTCATAGGAGAGGATGGCGGGGGTGAGATCCCGCCGCAGATCCATGGTCTCCAGCCGCCGGACATTCTGCTCCGTGAGCTGGTCGCTACACTTCCAGAGCCGTTTCAGCGCGGCAGCATCCATGGCCCGCAGCGCGGTCAAAAGCCGCTCGGTGCGCGGGAGAAAGCAGGGCAGCCCCTGGCAGGGCAGGCTGTCCGTATCCACGTTCATCTTTTTGGCGGGAGAGATGATGATCCGCATCTCTCCCCCCTTACGCATTTTCACTGAGATAGGCCAGGAGCTCGGCGGCATTGGTGTCCGGCTTCACCTTGGGCATCACCTTTTCAATGGCGCCCTGCTCGTCAATGAGGTAGGTGCTGCGAACCACACCCATGGTGACCTTGCCGTAGAGCTTTTTCTCCTGCCACGCGCCATAGGCCTCGATGACCTGATGGTCCGGGTCGGAGAGCAGCACAAAGGGCAGCGCATATTTCTCTGCGAATTTCAGATGGGAGGCCGCAGAGTCCTTGCTGATCCCGATGCCCACCGCGTTTTTTCGCGCGAACGCCTCGTGGCTCTGGGCAAAGGCACAGGCCTGCCGGGTACAGCCCGGGGTGTTATCCTTGGGATAGAAATAGAGCACGACCTTCCTGCCCCGAAAGCTGGACAGGCTGACGGGCGTACTGTTTTTGTCCGGCAGTGTAAAATCCGGGGCTTTGGTCCCAACTTCCAGCATGATGATCCTCCTTTACACTTTGATCGCGACCTTCATGACGCCGTCCCGGCGGTGCTCAAACAGGTCATAGGCGGCCTCGATCTCCTCCAGGGGATAGGTATGTGTGATGAGCGGTGTGGTGTCGATCTGCCCCGCCGCGATGAGGTCCAGGATCTCAGCGCACTTGCAGCCGTCCACACCGCCGGTCTTGAAGGTCAGGTTCTTGCCGTACATCTCGGGAAGGGGCAACACCTGCGGGCCGTCATACAGGGCCACCACCGTCACGACGGCGTTGGGTCTGGCGCATTCCCAGGCCATGCGGAAGGTCTCCGGCGATCCGGCCACCTCGATCACCACATCCGCGCCGCCATGGGCGCTGTATGCCCGCACCGCCTCCCCGACCTGCTCCGGCGGAACGGAAATGACTTCCGGGTAGTGCTTGCGCACGAAGTCCAGCCGGCTGGGGTCCGCGTCGCAGACGAGGATCCGCCTGGGATGCTTGAGCCGCACACATTGCAGGGTGCAGATCCCCGCCGGCCCCGCACCGATGATCAGCACGGTGTCCTCCGGCTTGATCTCCGAGATATCCGCCGCCCAGTAGCCCGTGGCCAGCACATCCCCCACCAGGAGCGCCTGCAGATCGGTGACGTGGTCCGGGATCTTGTTGAGCCCCTGGTCGGCATAGGGCACCCGGACATATTCCGCCTGCCCGCCGTCGATCCGGCAGCCCAGCGCCCAGCCGCCGTTCGGGTCGGTGCAGTTGTTGACCCAGCCGTTCCGGCAGAAAAAGCACTCGCCGCAGAAGGTCTCCACATTCACCGTTACCCGGTCGCCGGGCTTGACGGTGGTGACGCCGGTGCCGGTCTCCTCCACGATGCCCACCATCTCGTGGCCGACGATAACGCCCGGCACGGCCCTGGGCACGGAGCCGTGCTTGATGTGCAGGTCGCTGGTGCAGATGCTCCCCAGCGTCACCCGGACGATGGCGTCCCGGGGGTGGAGAAGGGTCGGCTTGGGCTTGTCCAGCAGTGCGAATTTTCCACGTTCAAGATAGGTATAGGCAAGCATACGATTCACCTCGGAGTTATTATATCGGCGGGCAGGCGGAAAAGCAATCCCCCGGCTGCTTCCCACTGCCCGTTGGCCGTTTGAGATCCCGGCCGTGTTGGCGGCAGGCGTCCGTTCCTGCGCCAGGAGTCTCTGGCACGGATCAGGACACGGTTTAACTGGGGCGTATTTTTCAGCGCCCCGGCGCCTGACTGGGAGGTGTTCCCTCTCCGGCATAACAGCAAGCAGCTGACCTCATGTTTGAGGTCAGCTGCTTGCTGTTTGCGGGATCACACTGGATCTTCCCGTATGATCTCCCGGGTAACGAGCTGCGTCAGGACGCGCCCGATGTCTGCGGCGATGCAGATGGACCGCTTCTGGATCTCCCGGGGGACATAGGACTCCTCCAGGTTCACACAGGCATAGGTGGCCTTTCGGTTCTCCAGAGTCATCTTCCAGAAGGGGTATTTGATGATGACCGGGGTGTTGCCGCCCACACCCAGCTCCAGGAACAGCACCCGCATCCCCCCGTGCCGCCGGAGGAAGTCCTCGTACCGCCGGGCGGCGGCGTACCAGCCCGCGTCCTGGACAAAGGTGCTGTCGCACCGGAGGTTCATGGTCATAGGGCGGCCGCACATGGGGCAATGGGGCACCAGCTCCGTGGGGATCCACATGTCCTTTTGTTCTGCAATCATTTTACGGACGGTCTCCTCATTGTCATAGGTCTCCTGGTGGCAGGGCCGGGAGCACTGCCACAGGCCGTAATCCCCCTGGGTGTAGAACAGCCGCCGCTTGTCAAAGCCCGCCAGCTGGAACTGGTGGTCCACATTGGTGGTCAGGACAAAGTAATCCCTGTCTTTCACCAGGTCCAGCAGATTTTCATACACCGGCTCCGGCGCCTTCTCATACCGATTCACCAGGATCTGCCGGCTCCACCAGGCCCAGTATTCCTCCAGGCTCCCAAAGGGGTAGAAGCCGCCGGAATACATATCCCGGATGCCGTACTTGGCCTGGAAGTCGCCGAAGTACCGCCGGAACCGCTCCCCGGAGTAGGTGAGCCCCGCGGATGCGGAGAGGCCCGCCCCGGCCCCGACCACCACCGCGTCCGCGGCGGCCAGCGCCTCACGCAGCCGTCCGATCGGGTCCGAGGAGACGGCGGTAGATATCCTTGTCCAGGTCTTTGAAAACATTGAAGATCACCCTCTCGATGGAAGTCGTTCGCTGGTCCAGAAAGTCCCGCACTGTGTGCACGGCGATCTCAGCCGCCTCCTGGTTCGGGAAGTGGAACTCGCCGGTGGAGATGCAGCAGAAGGCTACGGTCCGGAGCCCATGCGCCGCCGCCAGTTCCAAACAGGCGCGGTAGCAGGCAGCCAGCTCCCGCTGGTCCTTCCAGGTCACCCACCTGCCCACGATGGGCCCCACGGTGTGGAGCACGTATTGAGCCGGCAGGTTATAGCCCCCTGTCAGCTTGGCGCGGCCGGCGGGCTCCGGATGGCCCTGGGCCCGCATGATTTCCGCGCACTCCTCCCGGAGCTGGAGCCCCGCCGCCGAGTGGATGGCGTTGTCGATGCAGCCGTGACAGGGGGCGAAGCAGCCCAGCAGGGCGGAGTTGTCCGCGTCCACGATGGCGTCCGCCGCAAGGCGGGTGATGTCCCCCTGCCAGAGGACCAGGCGGGGATCTGCCGCAATGGGCGGCAGGGCCGCCCCGTCCACCACGCCCTTTTCCTCCCGTTCAGCGGAGAGGAGGGCGTCCTGCACCTCCAAAAATTGGGGGTCCAGAGGCATGGGCGGCCGGACGTTCATCAGGGAGCGAAGCAGCCGCCGCTGGGCGGCGTCACCGGAAGGAAACGCCTCCGTTTGCTCCCGGTATTCCGGCATCTCCGCCAGCAGTGCATCGATCAAAAACGTCAGTCGTTCCTTGCGTGTCATGGGGCGTTCCCTCCAAATGTAAAGTCCGCGAGCGCCGTCATAGTGCTCCACTCTTTGATTCCATTGTACGGCAGCGCGTCCCTCCCGTAAAGTACGCACAATCTTGTGGCATAGGTACCAGGAGGTAACCATGGGGCGGCCGGTCACTGGAGCCGATCCCAAGCCGGAACGCTTGACAGTGGATCGGCAGGTACTATAAAATGGAGGCTATCCGAACACACGGGCGGCTTTGACGCGCGGGACCCCAGAAGGGTGCCCTCGCGCGGTCTGTTCCGATCGATCCCTTGGAGCCGTCAGGCTTTGGAGGATCTTTGCCACCACGGTCATTCTCATGGTTGGAGGTACTGTCACTTGAAAGATCACTGGTTGTTCCGCTCCTCCGCCGCCGGGCTGGAGCCCCGGCGGAAGGTGCTGTTCTGGACCTGGAACGGCGCGCTGTTGCTGCTGGCAGGCATCTGCCTGGGGGCGCTGTCCCTGGCCTTTGCCTTCGGCACCTATGCCAAGGCGCTGTTTTGGAGCTACTTTACCCATCCCCTGATTGCCCTGCTGAACATCCTGCCGGTCCTGCTGCTATTGTTGATCGTCCATGGGCTGCTGGGCAGGCCGTGGCTGTCCTTTCTGATGTCCTCCGTGATCGTGGGCGGGCTGTCGCTGGCCAACTACTACCTGCTCCGCTGCCGGGACGACCCGCTGATGTTCGAGGACATCAAGTATATCCGGGAGGCCGGCGCCATCACCCAGAACGCCAACTACGATTTGTCGCCGGACAAGCGGATCTGGCTGGGGCTCCTCTGCATCCTGGCGGGGACGCTGCTGCTCCGCCTGCTGGCCCGGGGCGTCCCCCGGAGAGGCGTCCGGGTGGGGCTCTGTGCCGCCGGTGTGGTCCTGGCGGTGGCTGTGTCCGGCGTGTACGCAGATGAAGATCTCTACGACAACGGCACCCAGAACTTCTACCACATCAACCGCTGGTCCTCCACCCAGCTGTATCTCTCCAAGGGCTTCCTCTACCCCTTCCTCCACAGCATCACGGAGAGCGGCATCCAGCCGCCGGAGGATTACGACGAGGCGGCCGCGGAGGCCCTGCTGGCCTCCTACACCGATGCGGACATCCCGGAGGAGCAGAAGGTGGACCTCATCACCATCCAGCTGGAGGCCTTTGCCGACTTCTCCCGCTTCCAGGGGGTGGAGGGCATCGACTGGGAGAGCGCCTACGCCGACTACCACGCCCTGGAGGCGGAGAGCTACACCGGCGACCTCATCACCAACATCTTCGCCGGCGGCACCGTGGACACGGAGCGGGCCTTCCTCACCGGCTACACAGACCTGTGGAATTTCCGCACCAACACCAACTCCTACGGGTGGTACTTTGACAGCCAGGGCTATACCGTGGAGGGGAGCCACCCCAGCTACGACTGGTTCTACAACCGGCGGAACGTCAACGCCTATCTGGGCATCCCCACCTACTACTTCCTGGAGAACCACTATCAGGCCCTGTCCCCGGATGCCATCGCCCCGGACAACATCCTGTTCCCGGAGATCTTTGACCTGTACGCCGCCAACCGGGACGGAGCGGGTACCCCCTATTTCTCCTTCAACGTCACCTACCAGGGCCACGGCCCCTACGACACGGAGACCGTCTGGCGTGGGAAGCACTTCACCGACGGCCGGTATTCCACGGAGACCGCCAACATCGTGGACAACTATCTGGGCTCCGTCTCCGACACGGCGGCGCAGCTGTCCGCTCTGGTGGACCAGCTCCGGGCGGAGGAGCGGCCGGTGGTGCTGGTGGTCTACGGGGACCACAAGCCCTGGCTGGGCTACAACAACTCCGCCTATCAGGAGCTGGGCGTCAACCTGGACACCTCCACGGAGGAGGGCTTCTACAACTACTACGGCACCCGGTACCTGATCTGGGCCAACGACGCCGCCAAGGAGGTCCTGGGCCGGGACTTCCAGGGAGAGGGCACCGCCGTTTCCTCCTGCTTTTTGATGAATCTGCTGTTCGACTATGTGGGCTGGACCGGAAACGCCTGGACCCAGGCCACCACGGACATCTGGCGGGAGATCCCCGTGCTGACCTCCATGGGCTCCTATCTCCGAAACGGAGCCCTGACCACGGAGCTGGACCTGGAGGGGCAGGCGCTCCTGGCCCAGTACCGGAGCCTGGAATACTACTACGGCACCCATTTCCAGTACGGCTCCTGAACAGGACTGAGATCCGCCGGAGAGGCGGCGCAGGGCGATCCCTGTGCCGCCTCTCCCATTTTTCCGGGGCCGCAGGCTCCCGCCATGGTGACTTGGTCACAGAAAAGGACGGACCGCTGTGATATGGTTAAGATACAACATCAGCCATTTGCAAAGCAGGGAAAAGCCTGCTATGATGACCGTAAGAGAGGATCTGCCATATGGGACTGTTTGACTTTATGAAGCGCCCCGACATGGGGCAGGAGCTGGAGCGGTTCGCCCAGACGCCGGACGCGCTGCTGCTGGACGTGCGCACGGAGGAGGAGTACGCCGGCGGCCACATCCCGGACAGCCGGAACGTGCCTCTGGGGACTTTGCACCAGGCGGAGCTGCCGGCAGACCCGGAGACGCCCCTGTTCGTCTACTGCCTCAGCGGCGCCCGGAGCCGCCAGGCGGCCGCCATCCTGCGGCGGATGGGGTATTCCCACGTGACGGACCTGGGCGGAATCTGCAATTATCATGGAAAGGTGGTCAAATGAAATGAAGATCGTGATCGTGGGCGGCGTGGCCGGAGGCGCCACTGCCGCGGCCCGGCTCCGCCGGCTGGATGAGTCCGCGGAGATCGTGGTGTTCGAGCGGTCCGGCTATGTGTCCTACGCCAACTGCGGCCTGCCCTATTACATCGGCGGCGTCATCACCGACCGGGCGGAGCTGACCCTCCAGACGCCGGAGAGCTTCTGGCGGCGCTTCCGGGTGGAGATGCGGATCCGCCACGAGGTGACGGCCATCCATCCGGCGGAAAAGACGGTGGACGTGAAAAACCTGGCTACGGGTGAAACCTTTACGGAGCACTACGACAAGCTGATCCTGTCCCCCGGCGCCAAGCCCACCCAGCCGGCGCTGCCCGGCGTGGGGATCGACCGGCTGTTCACCCTCCGCACTGTGGAGGACACCTTGATGATCCGGGAATTTATCGAGCAGAACCACCCGAAGTCTGCGGTACTGGCCGGCGGCGGCTTCATCGGCATCGAGCTGATGGAGAACCTGCGGGAGCTGGGACTGGACGTGACGGTGGTCCAGCGGCCGAAGCAGCTGCTGAATCCCCTGGACGCGGACATGGCCGCCTTCCTCCACGCCCAGCTGCGGCAGAAGGGCGTGCGGCTCCACCTGGGCCGCACGGTGGAGGGCTTTGTCGCCGACGGGGACCGGGTGGATGTTCTCATCAAGGACGAGGCCCCTCTGACCGCCGACATGGTGGTGCTGGCCATCGGCGTCACGCCGGACACGCAGCTGGCCCGGGACGCCGGGCTGGAGCTGGGCATCAAGGGCAGCATCGTGGTGAACGACCGGATGGAGACCTCTGTCCCGGACATCTACGCCGTGGGCGACGCGGTGCAGGTGAAGCACTTCGTCACCGGACAGGACACCCTGCTCTCTCTGGCGGGGCCCGCCAACAAGCAGGGCCGCATCGCGGCGGACAACATCTGCGGCGGCGACAGCCGGTATCTGGGCTCCCAGGGCAGCTCCGTCATCAAGGTGTTCGACATGACCATTGCCACCACCGGCGTCAACGAGAAGACCGCCCGGCAGGCGGGCATCGACTGCGACAAGGTCTTCCTCTCCCCCATGAGCCACGCCGGCTACTACCCCGGCGGCAAGGTGATGACCATGAAGGTGGTGTTCGAGAAGGGCACCCTCCGGCTGCTGGGTGCCCAGATCGTGGGATATGAGGGCGTGGACAAGCGGATCGACGTGCTGGCCACCGCCATCCACACCGGGCTCACCGGGCCCCAGCTGAAGGACCTGGACCTGGCCTACGCGCCCCCCTACTCCTCCGCCAAGGACCCGGTGAACATGGCGGGCTTTATGATCGAGAACCTGTCCCGGGGGCTTGTGGAGCAGTTCTTCCCCGAGGACGTGGACGCCCTGCCCCGGGACGGCAGCGCCACGCTGCTGGACGTCCGGACCCCCGGCGAGTACGCCGCCGGCCACGCGGAGGGCTTTGTGAACCTCCCGGTGGACGAACTGCGGGAGCACCTGGCGGAGCTCCCCGCCGGCAAGCCGGTGTATCTCATCTGCCAGAGCGCCCTGCGGAGCTACATCGCCTGCCGCATCCTGGCCCAGCATGGGCTGCGTTGCAGCCACCTCTCCGGCGGCTGGCGGCTGTATGAGGCGGTGATGCGGGACCGGGCCGCCGCCCAGGAGGCCCTGCCCTGCGGGATGGAGAAATAACACACAAGGCGGGGGCATCCGTTACGATGCTCCCGCCTCTCGGTTCCGCGACTTTCTCTCCAGGCCATGTTTTTTCAGGCCGGGAATACGGCTCTCAAACAAACTCCAGTCCCGAAATTTCCGGCATATACGTTTTCGCCATTTGTTCTATGACGGATTTCATTGTTGCCTGTGCCGCCGCTACTTCCGGGCCTTCCAAGCGGAGCTTCACGACATTTTCCGCCGTAAGCGCAATGAATTTGACAGAAAATCCCCCTTCGCTGGTAAAGGAATTGATCTCCGCGATCAGGTCTTTTACTCTTTTTTCCAAAGCGAGCCCTCCCTCCCGACGATTATGGTTCCAGTATATAGTTTTTGTCCCTGGAATGCAAGAGGTGGAGGCAGCGAGTTCGCCTCCATTATTTCCGTCCCAAAGGGCCGGCGGCGCCCCTGCGCCGTACAAGCGTTTTGCCGGAGGCAAAATCTTGGCGGAGGGTGAATTCACTTCACCCGAGCATTTCAATTTCCCACGGAATCCAAAAAGAAGGACACGACGTTTTGTCGTGTCCTTCTTTTTGGAGCGGGCAACGAGGCTCGAACTCGCTTCCCGGCATCCCGCGAATGGCTCCCCGCCATTCGCAGGAGCCCTGCCTCACCTCTGATTAAATCGCGCCTCCGGCGCGGGGTGGAGGCAGCGAGTTCGCCTTCTAACGAAAAAACAGGACACCAACTCTGGGTGTCCTGTTTCACACTGGAGCGGGCAACGAGGCTCGAACTCGCTACCTCCACCTTGGCAAGGTGGCGCTCTACCAGATGAGCTATGCCCGCGGAACAAGGGGTATTTTAACAGAGAAATACCCGCTTGTCAAGACTCTTCCGCAAGATTTTCTTCATTTTCTTCAGAGACCGGCGTCTCCTGGCTCTCCATCACAAATTCGATCAGACCCACCGGGCCCTCCGCGGGGTAGTAGGCGATGGTCCAGGCCGGCGTCTCCGTCAGTCCCCGGGCCTCCCGCAGCTGGGCCACGGCCTCCTCCACCCGGGCCTGTCCGTCCTCGCCCCAGTAGCCGATGCGGACCGCCAGCTCCGTCCGTCCCTCGTCCAGCGCCGTCTCCAGCAGGGAGGGCAGCGCCTCGATGCTGGTGGCATTGACCACCGCCTGGATCTGCTCCGCCGTGCGGCGGTAGCTGATCTGGATGCTGATCTCATAGTACCCCCGCTGGGACCGGCTGGAGGCGGTGATGTACTCCACCGCGTAAGCGCCCATGGAGGTCTCCTGCTGGACCTCTGTGGTGGCCCGCTCCAGGGCGTCCGCCACTGTCACGTCGTCCTCATAGTTGTAGAGACGGACCGTGGCGCTCTCCGTATGCTGGCCGATCAGGATCAGCAGGTCATTGACGATGTCCTGGTAGTTCTCCGCCCGGAGCGTCCCGGCGGCCTCGCTCTCCCAGAACCTGCTGCTGTGGGGCTCCACGGTCGCATAGTCCCGCTCCAGCAGGGCGCTGCAGCCCGTCAGGGCCAGACAGACACACAGCAGGCCCAGCAGCCGGCGCAGCCTCACGGTCCATCCCTCCTCTCCTCCAAATCGCGGGCCCTGTCTTACAGGCCCAGGTCCTCGTCTACCAGCAGGATCTCCCCTGCCATGCCCAGCATGGGGCCCCAGAGTGTCACCATGCCCCGGCAGATCCGCTCCGGGCTCCTGCAGTCATAGCAGCGGTCTGCCTTCACGGCGCAGGGGGTCTTTTTTCCAAGCTGGCGGGCCCGCTGGGGCGCGGCCACGTTCCGGGCCCGGTCCACCGCCGCCTCATAGGTGGCCGTCAGCTTGTTCCGGCCGATGACAAAGATCACCTTCTCATGGCCGAACAGTGTCGCGGAGACCCGGTTGCCGGTGCCGTCGATGTTGACAATCTCTCCGGTCTCCGCCAAGGCGTTGGCAGAGGTCAGGTACACCTGGGTCTGCATGGCCGCCTTCCGGGCGGCGTCCGCCTCCTGCTTCCAGTGCCAGATGACCGTGTTATGGCTCTCCAGCCGGTCATAGATCCCCAGGGCGTCCAGGGTGGCGGAGCCGCCGAAGCCCACGGTCTTGCCGTCGATGGCTCCGTCCAGGTAGTCCGCCGCCTCCGCCGCCGTGGCAAACGCCTTCACTGTGTAGCCCCGGGCCTCCAGATTCTTCTGTACCTTCGTAAAATCCGTCATGTCAGATCTCCTCCTTCTGATAATCCCCAAATCCCTCGCCCAGCACCTCGTGGGCGTCGCACACGATGAAAAAGGCCTGCGGATCGATTTCCCGCAGCATCCGCTTGATGGGCACGATCTCCTTCTGCTTGAAGGCCACCAGCAGCACCTGCTTCTCCGCGCCGGTGTAGGCCCCCCGGCCCTGGAGCAGCGTCACGCCCCGCTCCATGTCCAGCAGGCCCCGGGCTGTCTCCTCCCACCGGTCTGTGATAATATAGGCCACCCGGGAGGTGTCCCACCCGTACAGCACGCCGTCCATGACCTTGGCCAGCAGGTACATCTGGATCAGGCCGTACAGCGCCGCGTTGACGGTGCCGAACACCAGCGCCGCCAGCACCACCACCGCCATATCCGGCACCATCACCAGCTTGCCCGTGGGCAGCCAGGGGAATTTCAGCTTCAGCAGCTTGCCGATGATGTCCGTGCCGCCGGAGGTGGCCCCCTGGGAGAACACCAGCCCCAGGCCGAAGCCCATGCCCGCGCCGCCGCACAGGGAGGCCAGCATGGGGTCCATGGGGCCGAAGGCCACCAGCCACGCGATCACATCGATGGCCACGGAGCTGACCGCCATGGCAAACAGGCTGGTCACCAGCAGATGGCCTCCCAGCAGCCGCCACCCTGCCAGAAACAGCGGGACATTGATCACGATGGTCAGCACGCCCACTGGAAGAATGGGCAGCAGGGCGTTGACGATCTGGGCCAGGCCTGTCACGCCGCCCATGGCGATCTGGTTGGGGGCCACGAACCAGTCGAAGGCCAGGGCGTAGATCACGGAGCCCAGGGCGATGATGGCATAGCTTTTCAATTTCTGGGCCATGGGCACCTCCTCTCCCCTTCTTTAATCCAGCAGATCCAGCTGCTGCTCCTCCGCGTCCTCCTCCCGCACCAGGGCGCCGGCGGCCGGCAGGCTCCGCACCCGGTAGCGGCTCTGGTTGGTGATGGCCGTCTCCTCCAGGGGCTTCACCGTCTCCAGATGGTACTTGGGCTTCAGGGTCATCACCGCCACCCCCTGGGTGGTGCGGGTGGTCTTGGGGGCCAGCAGAGCGGTGTGGAAGATCAGACACCGCCGCTCGTTGGAGTACACCGCCAGCTCGCAGTCCTCGTCCAGCTTCCGGACGCAGGCCAGGGGCGCCTTGTCGGAGTAAGCGCCCGTCAGCTTGCGGCGGTTGGAGGTGGTCTGGTACGCCTTCAGGTCCACCCGGGCCGCCTTGCCGTTTGCAAAGAAGAACAGCAGCGCCCCGGTGTAGTCCGGTCCCGGCAGCACGGCGTAGATCACGTTCTCGCCGGCGTCCATGGACAGCTTTGCGGGCAGATAGTCCCCCAGGGCGCTGGCCTTGGTGTCCTCGAACTCGCTGAGGCGGGTCTTGTACACCTGGCACTGGTCCGTGAAGAACATAATCTCCGCGCCGTTGGTGGTCTCAAAGGTCTGGGACAGGCCGTCCCCGTCCTTGTACTTCTGGTCCGCCGCCATCCGCAGGGAGGCGGGGGTGATCTTCTTGAAGTATCCCTCCTTGGAGAGGAACACGTGGACGGGATAGTCCTCCACCTGGGCCTCCTCCACATAGGTCTCGATCTCGTGGCTGTACACGATGGAGGTCCGCCGGGGCTCGCCGTACTTCTTGGCCGCCTCCGTCAGCTCGTCCACCAGGATCTGTTTCAGCCGCCGGGGGGAGTTCAGGGTGTCCTCCAGGTCGGCGATCTCGTCCTGGAGGGCGGCGGTCTCGTTGACCCGCTTGAGGATATACTCCTTGTTGATGTTGCGGAGCTTGATCTCCGCCACGTACTCCGCCTGGATCTGGTCGATGCCGAAGCCGATCATCAGGTTGGGGATGACCTCGGCCTCCTCCTCCGTCTCCCGGATGATCTGGATGGCCTTGTCGATGTCCAGCAGGATCCGCTTGAGGCCTTTCAGCAGGTGCAGCTTGTCCTGCTTCTTCTTCATGACGAAGTAGACCCGCCGCCGGACGGACTCGGTCCGCCAGGCCGTCCACTCCTCCAGGATCTGCCGCACCCCCAGCACCTTGGGGACGCCGGCGATCAGCACGTTGAAGTTGCAGGCGAAGGCGTCCTCCAAAGGCGTCAGCTTGTAGAGCTTGGTCATCAGCTTGTCCGGGTCCGTGCCCCGCTTCAGGTCGATGGCCAGCTTCAGGCCGGAGAGGTCCGTCTCGTCCCGCATGTCGGCAATCTCTTTCGCCCGGCCCGCCTTGATGAGCTCCGCCACCTTGTCCAGAATGGCCTCCACGGTGGTGGAGTAGGGAATCTCATAGATCTCGATGAGGTTTTCCTCTTTGACGTAGCGGTACTTGGCCCGGACCCGGACGCTGCCCCGGCCGGTCTCGTAGATCTCCCGGATGGTATTGGCGTCGTAGATCAGCTCGCCGCCGGTGGGAAAATCCGGCGCCAGCAGCGTCTCCATCAGGTCGCAGTCCGGGTTTTTCAGATAGGCGATGGTGGTGTCGCAGACCTCCTTCAGGTTAAACCCGCAGAACTGGGAGGCCATGCCCACGGCGATGCCGCTGTTGGCGGACACCAGGATGTTGGGGAAGGTGGTGGGCAGCAGGGCCGGCTCCTTCATGGTGTTGTCGTAGTTGTCCACAAAGTCCACGGTGTCGCTGTCGATGTCCCGGAACAGCTCGCTGCAGATGGCCGTCAGCTTGGCCTCCGTGTACCGGGGGGCGGCCCAGGCCATGTCCCGGGAGTAGACCTTGCCGAAGTTGCCCTTGGAGTCCACAAAGGGCGTCAGCAGAGCGCCGTAGCCCCGGGAGAGGCGCACCATGGTGTCGTAGATGGCGGCGTCGCCGTGGGGGTTCAGGCGCATGGTCTGGCCCACGATGTTGGCGGACTTGGTCCGGGCCCCCGTCAGCAGGCCCATCTTGTACATGGTGTACAGGAGCTTGCGGTGAGAGGGCTTGAACCCGTCGATCTCCGGGATGGCCCGGGAGACGATGACCGACATCGCGTAGGGCATGTAGTTGGTCTCCAGGGTATCGGTGATGGGCTGCTCCACCACGGCAGCATGGAGGCCGATGACGTTGGACGCGTCTACCTTATGCTTGTTGTCGTCAGTTTTTTTCTTTTTGGGCAAGTGTGATCAGTCCTTATCTTCTATCCATTTCAGGGGGTTGTTGAGGATGTACTGGCGAACATTGGCCAGGTCTACATCATTGCGGATCACATGGTCGTAGAAGCCCTTCTGCCAAAGAGGAACTCCCGCTTGTTTGCTGGCGATCCGCTTCATCTGCTGGATGACTTTCGATAGCGGCGTAGGGGCGGCAATCTGCCGCCCGTCCGGTCCGATGTGCCGGAATGACATAATCAAATGCACATGGTCCGGCATGATGATAAATTGATCTACCAATATGCCGGGGTAATGGTCCGGGATCGCCCGGATGGTTTCATCCACGATCCGGCCCAGCGGTGTCAGGGAAATCCGGGGCGGGCGATTGATAATCGCCCCTACGGCGGGTTCGATGGAGCACAGGACCTCCTGCTTCCGTTCCCTCGTACAGATGGTGATGAAATAAGATCCCGGCTGGCTGTAATCATAGTACTCCAGCCGCAGGTGCTTTCTTTGGGGATCATTCATGTCAAGCTTCTCCGCAGTTTGCCTGAGGCAGGACCGCCCCTGTGCACGATTCGGCTTCGTCTACCAAGTGATCGGATCGTTCCACTGAAACGCGTAGATCGACAGAATGAGCAGGCCATAATATAGCAAGCCAGCGCCCACCACCCCGCCGAATCCAGCGATCAGGAGCTTGGTCACCTGGGACAGCTTTGTCCGCCGAAGCAGCCACCAAATACCGACAGCGATCAAAACAGCCAATATGGGGGAAAGCAAGAGGATCATACCCAGTCAGCTCCTCACGAAATATCCGCCATCTCCAGATACTTATATCCGTTCTCCGCAATATGGTCCTTCCGGCCCTGGAGGTTGTCCCCCAGCAGCAGGTCGAACACCGCCGCCGTCCGCTCCACGTCCTCCGGCATCACCCGGATCAGCCGCCGGGTCTCCGGGTTCATGGTGGTGAGCCACATCATGTCCGGGTCGTTCTCGCCCAGGCCCTTGGACCGGTCGATCTTGTACTTCTTCCCCTCCAAGGATTTCACGATGTCGTTCTTCTCCTTGTCGGAGTAGGCGAACCAGGTTTTGTCGCCGCTGTTGATCTCGAACAGGGGCGTCTCGGCGATATACACGTACCCCTCCCGGATCAGGGTGGGGGTCAGCCGGTACAGCATGGTCAAAATCAGCGTCCGGATCTGGAAGCCGTCCACGTCGCCGTCGGTGCAGATCACCACCTTGCTCCACCGAAGGTTATTCAAATCAAAGGGGGCGGCGTTCTTCACGTGCTTGTTCTGGACCTCCACGCCGCAGCCCAGGACCTTGATGAGGTCCGTGATGATCTCGCTCTTGAAAATGCGGGCGTAGTCCGCCTTCAGGCAGTTTAAAATCTTGCCCCGCACCGGCATGATGCCCTGGTACTCGGAGTCCCGGGCCAGCTTCACGCTGCCCAGGGCGCTGTCGCCCTCCACGATGTAGATCTCCCGCTTGTCCACGTCCTTGGTGCGGCAGTCCACGAACTTCTGGACTCGGTTGGCGATGTCCACGGTGCCGGAGAGCTTCTTCTTCACGTTCAGGCGGGTCTCCTCCGCCTTCTCCCGGCTGCGCTTGTTCAGCAGCACCTGTTCGCCGATCTTCTCCGCGTCAAAGGGGTTCTCGATGAAGTAGATCTCCAGGTTGCTGCGGAGGAACTCCGTCATGGCCTCCTGGACGAACTTGTTGGTGATGGCCTTTTTCGTCTGGTTCTCGTAGCTGGTCTGGGTGGAGAAGTTGTTGGACACCAGCACCAGGCAGTCCTCCACGTCCGCCCAGGTGATCTTGCTCTCGTTCTTCTGGTACTTCCCCTGGTCCCGCAGGTACTTGTCGATGGCGGAGACAAAGGCGGACTTGGCCGCCTTCTCCGGGGAACCGCCGTGCTCCAGCCAGGAGGAGTTGTGGTAGTGCTCGATGACGTTCACCTTATTGGAAAAGCAGCAGGCCACGGACAGCTTCACCTTGTACTCCGGCTTGTCCGCCCGGTCCCGGCCCTTCTTCTCCGTCTGCCAGAACACCGGGGCCGTCAGGCTGCCCTCCCCGGCCAGCTCCGTCACGTAGTCCATGATGCCGTTCTCGTAGAGGAACTCCGTCTCCTCGAACTGGCCGGGCTCCGTCTCGTTCCGGAACCGGAAGGTGATGCCGGCATTCACCACCGCCTGGCGCTTCATCACGTCGGTGAAGTACTCCGCCGGGATGGCGATGTCGGTGAACACGTCCAGGTCCGGCAGCCAGCGGGTGCGGGTGCCGGTCTTTTTGGCCTGGGACTTGGGCAGGGGCGTCTTGCCCAGCTCCCCCACGATCTCGCCCCGCTCGAAGTGGAGGGCGTACTCGAACCCGTCCCGCCAGACCGTGACGTCCATGTACCGGGAGGCGTACTGGGTGGCGCAGGCGCCCAGGCCGTTGAGGCCCAGGGAGTACTCGTAGTTGTCGCCGTCGCCGTTGCCGTACTTGCCGCCGGCGTACAGCTCACAGTACACCAACTCCCAGTTGTACCGCTGCTCCTTCTCGTTCCAGTCCACCGGGCAGCCCCGGCCCGCGTCCTCCACCTGGATGGACCGGTCCAAAAACCGGGTGACGGTGATGGTCCGGCCGTGGCCCTCCCGGGCCTCATCGATGGAGTTGGAGAGGATCTCGAACACCGCGTGTTCGCAGCCCTCCAGCCCGTCGGAGCCGAAAATGACACCGGGCCGCTTCCGGACCCGGTCCGCTCCCTTTAACGCTGAAATGCTTTCGTTGCCGTAATCCTGTTTCTTGCTTGCCATCAGGTTCCTCCAAAGGCAGTGTCTGCCGTAAAATTCACGGATTTATTGTAACACACCCGCCGCCGTCCTTCAAGAGTCCCTCCAAAAGACGTCCCGTTCCCGTCTTCTTCCCGCGGCTTCACACAAATTTTACAAAAATGTTGTTGCGTAAAATTTCCCATAACCTGACGGCCACCCGATAAAACCTTCTCTCCCCAAGAGTTTTTCACATTCTCCACAAGATTTTCCACACCGTTATGTCAACTGTTGAACTCTGAAAAAATTCCGGTCTTTCTCCTCCGCCCGGGACCGCGTCATTTTCCGCCTC
>DWZJ01000102.1 GCA_019118245.1 Candidatus Oscillibacter excrementigallinarum | reverse complement strand
GCCCAAGGCCATCGTGGAGATCGAGACCATCCGCACGCTGATGGAGGCGGGCCAGGTGGTCATCGGCTGCGGCGGAGGCGGCATCCCCGTCTACCGGACGGAGGGCAACCACCTGAAGGGCGCCGGCGCCGTCATCGACAAGGACTTCGCCTCCGAGCTGCTGGCGGAGCAGCTGGACGCGGACGCCCTCATCATCCTCACCGCCGTGGAGAAGGTGGCCATCAACTTTGGAAAGCCAAACCAGAAATGGCTGGACCAGCTGACACCGGCGGAGGCCCGGCAGTACGAGGCGGAGGGCCAGTTCGCCCCCGGCTCCATGCTGCCCAAGGTCCAGGCGGCGGTGAAGTTCGCTGAGTCCAAGCCCGGCCGCACGGCCCTCATCACCCTGCTGGAGAAGGCCAAGGACGGCATCGCTGGCCGGACCGGCACCTCGGTGTGTATGTAAAGCCTCAAAAAGGTCGACCTGTTTGTTTTCCATAAGGAGAGGGGAAAATCCCCTCTCCTTATTCTCTTTTTTGCCCCTATATTTGTGCACGTTAACAAAGGTCAACCTCTTTTGAGCGGTATTTTTTTGGTTTATCCTACTAAAAAAAGTAAAAATTCGGTTGAATTTTCCCGCCTGACCTTGTATGATGGCAGTAGGGAGAATTTCTCTTTTTGTCCCTTGCAGCAATCTTATTTTAAGGAGGAAAGCAGAATGAAGAAGTTTCTTGCGCTGCTGTTGACCTTGGTCATGGCGTTCAGCCTGGTGGCCTGCGGCAGCTCCGGTGAGGAGAACACCGGCGACACAACAGATGACTCCACCACTGAGGAGACCGGCGGCGGCGCCGCGGATGTGAAGATCGGCCTGATCTGCGTCCACGACATCAACTCCGGCTACGACGCGGCCCACATCGAGGGCCTCACCACCGCCTGCGAAGAGCTGGGCATCACGGCCAACGCCGACGACCCTGCCAACTCCCAGGTGATCTTCCGCTACAACATCCCCGAGGACGAGACCTGCTACGACGCCGCCGTGGACCTGGCGGAGGAGGGCTGCAACATCATCTTCTCCGACTCCTATGGCCATCAGATGTACATGCAGCAGGCCGCCACGGACTATCCCGATGTGACCTTCGTGGCCTGCACCGGCGACCTGGCCGCCAACTCCGGCCTGGACAACTACAAGAACATCTTCCCCTACACCTATGAGTCCCGCTACGTCTCCGGCGTGGTGGCCGGCATGAAGCTGAAGGAGCTGATGGACGCCGGCACCGTCACCGATCCCTATGTGGGCTACGTGGGCGCGTTCCCCTATGCCGAGGTGGTCTGCGGCTACACCGCCTTCCTGCTGGGCATCCAGTCCCAGGTCCCCGAGGCCCATATGGACGTGCAGTACACCAACTCCTGGTATGATCCCGTGGCTGAGGGCGAGGCCGCCAATGCCCTGATGGCCCGCGGCTGCGTCATCATCGGCCAGCACGCCGACTCCACCGGCGCTCCCTCCGCCGTGCAGGCCCAGAAGGACGCCGGCTCCGTGGTCTACTCCGTGGGCTACAACATCGATATGCTGTCCGTGGCTCCCGATGCCGCGCTGACCTCCGCCCAGAACAACTGGTCCGTCCTGTACCGCGACACCCTGGAGAAGTTCATCAACGGCGAGGAGGTCCCCACCGACTACGCTGTGGGCATCACCGAGGACGCCGTGATGATCTCCGAACTGGGCCCCGAGTGTGCTGAGGGCACCCAGGAGGCCGTGGACGCCGCTTGGGCCGGCATCAAGGACGGCAGCCTGAAGGTGTTCGACACCTCCAAGTTCACCTGCCAGCCTGCCACCGACGGGTCCTATCAGGTGGACGCCGACGGTCATGTCACCTCCGCCTTTGGTCTGGACAGCGACGGCGACTTCGTCAACGACACCGGCGAGGCCATCGTGGACGGCGCCTTCCAGGAGTCCGTCTTGCGCTCCGCGCCCTACTTCTCCCTGCGCATCGACGGCATCACCGAGCTGAACAACAACTAAACACCTGTTCGAAAGGGGCTGCCCTTTGGCAGCCCCTTTCTCACAAAGCGCTCCATCCCCTCCGCGGCACTGGCCGCCGGGGTCTTTTTTCCCTTTTCTTTTCCCTCCGGAGGCCCGCGCCGCAGGGCATCCCGCCCGCGGCCATGCGCGGACTGTCACTAAAAGAAAGGATGATCTGTTTGGAACTTACCACTGCCATTGAACTGCGGCACATTACCAAACGGTTCGGCAAGGTGGTCGCCAACGACGACATCTCCCTGGAGATCAAGCGGGGCGAGATCCTCTCCCTCCTGGGCGAGAACGGCAGCGGCAAAACCACCCTGATGAATATGCTGGCCGGTATTTACTTCCCGGACGAGGGGGAGATCCTGGTGAACGGCGCGCCCACCACCATCGCCTCCCCCAAGGATGCCTTTGCCTGCGGCATCGGCATGATCCACCAGCACTTCAAGCTGGTGGACGTGTTCACCGCGGCGGAGAACATCGTCCTGGGACTGGACGGAGAACGCAAGCTGGATCTGAAGGCCGCTTCCGCAAAGATTCAAGAGATCTGCGAGAAGTACGGGTTCGCCATCGATCCGGCCAAAAAGATATATGATATGTCCGTGTCGGAAAAGCAGACGGTGGAGATCATCAAGGTCCTCTACCGGGGCGCGGACATCCTGATCCTGGATGAACCCACCGCCGTGCTGACCCCCCAGGAGACGGACCGGCTCTTCGACGTCATGCGGAATATGAAGGCAGACGGCAAGGCCCTGGTCATCATCACCCACAAGCTCCACGAGGTCATGGACGTGTCCGACCGGGTGGCGGTGCTGCGAAAGGGCAAATACATCGGCGACGTGGCCACCTGTGACACCTCGCCCCAGAAGCT
>DWZJ01000101.1 GCA_019118245.1 Candidatus Oscillibacter excrementigallinarum | reverse complement strand
CTCAGCGAGAACGGCGCGTTCCTGGTGACCAAGTCCGGTGACAAGATCGCCAAATATTTCGGGATATCCAAGTATACTCTGTATTCATACATCGACTCAAAACAACAGGAGGGCAAGTAAGTATGATCGATCTGAGCATCAACAAGGAAGGTCTGGAGCACAACCTGAAGAAGGCGAAGGAGAACAACATCATCATTCCCACCATCGCGCAGATGGAGCACCCGGAGACCATCCCGGAGAAGATCCAGGAGAAGCTGAAGACGGTGGGCCTCTGGGACGTGAATCCCCTGAACCTGTTCCGCATCACCTGGAAGAACGAGGCCAAGGAGAGCGGCGGCCTGTTCCAGGCGGTGCCCAATTACATCGAGCTGCCCCCGGCCCTCACCGGCGTCCCCTGCCGGATCGTGGCCATGGTGGGCAAGTGGTTCCCCACCGGCTGCCACAAGGTGGGCGCCTCCTTCGGCTGCCTGGCGCCCCGGCTGGTGACCGGCCAGTTCGACGTGGACAGACACAAGGCCGTGTGGCCCTCCACCGGCAACTACTGCCGCGGCGGCGCCTTCAACTCCCGGCTGCTGGGCGCCCGGGGCGTGGCCATCCTGCCGGCGGAGATGAGCCAGGAGCGGTTCGACTGGCTCCATGAGATCGGCGCCGAGGTCATCGCCACCCCCGGCTGTGAGTCCAACGTGAAGGAGATTTTCGACAAGACCAATGAGCTGAAGCGGGATCCCCAGTACATGATCTTCAACCAGTTCGAGGAGATGGGCAACCCCCTGTGGCACTACAACGTCACCGGCAACGCCCTGGCGGACGTGTACGAGGCCGTCAAGCGCCCCGGTGACCGGTTCGCCGGCGCCGCCTTCACCTCCGGCTCCGCCGGCACCATGTCCGCCGGCGACCTGCTGAAGGAGAAGTATCCCTACCTGAAGCTGGCGGTGGGCGAGGCCCTCCAGTGCCCCACCATCCTGGAAAACGGCTTCGGCGGCCACCGGATCGAGGGCATCGGCGACAAGCACATCCCCTGGATCCACAACGTGAAGAACACTGACATGGTCATCGACATCGACGATGAGGACAGCCAGCGGCTGCTGCGCCTGTTCAACACTCCCGAGGGCCAGGCGTATTTGAAGGACGAGCTGAAGCTGGATGACGAGCTCATCGAGAAGCTCACCTGGCTGGGCATCAGCGGCATCGCCAACGTGCTGTGCTGCATCAAGATGGCCAAGTATTACGAGTTCACGGAGCACGATGTGGTGGGCACCGTCCTGACGGACTCCGCCGTCATGTACCAGAGCCGCATCCAGGAGCTGAACGACCAGTACGGCGCCTACAACGCCCACGAGGCGGCCATGGACCACGCCCTGCATATGCTGGGCCTGAAGCTGGACAACATGCAGGAGCTGACCTATGCGGACCGCAAGCGGGTCCACAACCTGAAGTATTACACCTGGGTGGAGCAGCAGGGCCGCACCGTGGAGGAGCTGAACGCCCAGTGGTACGACACGGAGGGCACCTGGGACGCCGTCCACAAGCAGGCCAAGGACCTGGACGACCTGATCAACGAGTTCAACGAGGCCACCGGGCTGCTGAAAGACCTGTAAATCTGATCAAACGCCTCTGGGGCGGGGCGAAGGCCCCGCCCCGGTTTTCTGAAAACAGGAGGGAACCGTATGAAACACGTTCTGTACGGCAAATGCGTCAAGTGCGGCAAGACCTATGATGCGGTGCCGGACCTGACCAACTGCGAATGCGGCGGCATTCTGGACATCGTCTACGACTACGACTACATCAAGACCCAGCTGACCTGTGAGAAGCTGGCGGCCCGGCAGGACCACACCATGTGGCGGTACCGGGAGCTGCTGCCGGTGGAGCCGGAGACGCCCAACACCCCCCTGCGGGTGGGCTGGAGCCCCCTGTACGAGGAGCCCCGCCTGGCGGAGCAGCTGGGACTGAAACAGCTCTGGGTGAAGGACGACGGCCAGAACCCCACCGCCAGCCTGAAGGACCGGGCCAGCGCCATGGCGGTGGCCAAGGCCCAGGAGGCGGGGGCAAAGGTCATCGCCTGCTCCTCCACCGGCAACGCCGCCTCGTCCCTGGCGGGCAATGCCGCGGCGGCGGGCCTCAAGACCTACATCTTCGTCCCCTCCCGGGCCCCCAAGGGCAAGGTGGCCCAGCTGATGACCTTCGGTGCCACCGTCATCTCCGTCCAGGGCAGCTATGAGGAGACCTTCGAGCTCTCCAAGCAGGCCATTGACCGCTGGGGCTGGTACAACCGCAACGCCGCCATCAACCCCTACCTCTCCGAGGGCAAGAAGACCGTGGCCCTGGAGATCATGGAGCAGCTGGACTGGCAGGTGCCGGACTACATCGCCATCAGCGTCGGCGACGGCTGCACCATCGCCGGCCTTTGGAAGGGCCTGAAGGACCTGTACGCCATCGGCTTCATCGACCGCCTGCCCCGGCTCATTTCCGCCCAAGCGGAGGGCTGCTGCCCCATCAACCGGGCCATCGCGGAGAACAAGCCCTGGCACCCCATGGAGGAGAACACCCTGGCGGACTCCATCGCCGTGGGCGTGCCCCGAAACGCGGACAAGGCCCTGATGGCCATTCGGGAGTCCAATGGCATCGTGGTGAACGTCTCTGATGAAGAGATCATGGCCGCCCAGCAGCTGCTGGGCCGGACCTGCGGCGTCTTCGGCGAGCCCGCCGGCGTCACCGGTACCGCCGGCGTGAAGAAGCTCTGTGAGCAGGGCGTCATCGGCAGGGACGACACGGTGGTCAGCGTGGTCACCGGCAACGGCCTCAAAGACGTGGCCAACGCCATCAAGGCTACCGGGGAGCCCATCACCATCCCCTCCGACATGGACCGGCTGCTGGAAGCCTTTGCGGAGCAGGGCATCACGGTAGAATAAGCGGCAAGGGGCCGGCGGTCTTCCGCCGGCCTCTTTTTGAAAAATTTTCCCATCCGCGAAACGTTTCTCTTCCGCTTTCCGACAATACAGGTGAAAGCAGCTTTCAAAAGAGAGGGATCACCATGGAGGACAAGGACATCGTGGCCCTGTATTGGGCCCGCTCCGAGGAGGCCATCCGGGCCACGGCGGCCAAGTACGGCGCCTACTGCGCCGCCATCATCCGGCGCCTGCTGGGGGATGGCCGGGACAGCGAGGAGTGCCTCAACGACACCTGGCTGGGGGCCTGGAACGCCATGCCGCCCCAGCGGCCCATCCGTCTGCCGCCGTTCCTGGGCCGCATTGCCCGGAACACGGCACTGGACCGGTACGACTACAACACCGCCCAGTGCCGGGGCGCCCTGCCGGCGGTGCTGGAGGAGCTGGGGGAGTGCGTCTCCGGCGCGCCGCTGGAAGAGGCGCTGGACCTCCGCGCCCTGGGGGAGGCCATCTCCGATTATCTGGACACGGTGTCCCCGGCGGCCCGGCGGACGTTCCTCTGGCGGTACTGGTACGGCGACAGTCTGGAGGACATCGCCCGCCGGTACGGCTACACCACATCCAAGGTGAAGTCCCTGCTCCACCGCACCCGGAAGGGCCTGCGGGAACATCTGACCCGGGAGGGATACGCGCTATGACGAGAGAAGAGCTGTTCCGCGCCGTGGGGGAGGTCCGGGAGGACCAAATCGCCGATGCGGCAGAAAAATCGAAAAAAACCGCCCCCCGCTGGCGGCGGTATGGAGCGTTGGCGGCCTGCCTGGCGGTGGTGCTGGCGGGGGCCTTCGGCGCGAGCCGGCTGGGCATTGGCGGGGTCTCTGACCAGGAGACCGTCCAGGAGAGCGCCGACGCCCCGGCGGCCCCTCAGTACTCCGTGGGGACGGAGATCAGAGAGATCGACGGCTCCGGCGCAGATCACTGGTGGAACCAATTATTTGACGAGAGTAATAGAGAAGAAAGTACCGCTGATGTGATTTGGATGTCCCTGGAGGAGATTTTGGACCTGGACACCGTGATCTTCCGGGGCACGGTGATGGGGCTGCGGTACTACGAAGTCGATGTGGGCGGCCTGGAAGAGACCTACACCGTGGCCTCAGTGGAGGTCTCCGACTGTATCCGGGGAGACCTGGAGGCGGGGGATACCTATAACGTAGCATATCGCGGCGGACCCGGGATCACCACCTCCATCTCCGGGGACCTGGAGAACCTGGCCGTGGGCAGCGAGGCGGTGTTCATGCCCTGTGTGGCCACACCGGAAACGGGCTGGAGCCACGGCGACAGCTACTTCTGCTATGCGGACCTGGCGGAGCTCTACATGGACGAGGGCCGCCGCTTCCTGTTCCTGGACACCGGCGACGGCGTCTCCTACGCCTCGGAGGTCTACGACATCCCGGCGGCGGACGGGGAGACGGTGACGCTGGACGACGTGACGGCCTATCTCCGGGGGTTGCTGGAGACGGGGCCCGCCCGGCCGGATGGGACTGCACCGGAGGATTGATCTGCCTCCTTGACTTTTCCTGCCCAGATTATATAATAAATATGGTGCCTCCCAGGCACCATCCACTTGAGGGAAATGAAAGAGGAGGCACCTGATATGACGTATCCCATGACCGTGGCGGGCCTGCGCCGGGACCTGCCCATCTGCAAGGTGACGGATGACCTGTACATCGGCGCGTTCATCGTGTTCGGCGACGCGGAGCTGACCGTGGCCTGCGCCCGGGAGCTGCTGAAGCTGGTCCCGGCGGAGGACTATGACTATATGCTGACGGCGGAGGCCAAGAGCATCCCCCTGATCCATGAGATGGCCCGCCAGTCCGGGGCAAAGAAGTACTTCATCGCCCGGAAGGGCCCCAAGGCCTATATGCCGGACCCCATCCATGTGGAGGACAGCTCCATCACCACCGCGGGCACCCAGCGGCTGTATCTGGGGCGGGACGACGCGGCGCTGATCCAGGGCAAACGGATCCTGCTGATGGATGACGTGATCTCCACCGGCGGCTCCCTCCACGCCATGGAGGAGCTGGTGGCCCTGGCGGGCGGCACTGTCACCGGCCGGGTGGCCGTCCTGGCGGAGGGCGAGGCCGCGGAGCGGACGGACATCAGGTTCCTGGAAAAGCTGCCGGTGTTCAACGCCGACGGCACCGTGAAGGAATAAAGCGGAAACGAACGGGCGCGGCCTGCAGGCCGCGCCCGTTTTGATTCATTCGGTTCAAATGATCTGCAGCAGCGCGTAGATGGTGTTGCTGACGCCCCCCAGGATGAACACATAGATGATGAATCTGTGGGCCAGCCGGTCGCTGATCTTCCGGTCCAGCAGGGCGCCGAACCACATCCCCAGAAAGGCGGCGGGCAGGGCCACCGCGCAGAGGACCAGGCTCTCCGACGTGAACATCCCGTTCCAGAGATAGAGGATCCCCCGGAAGAGGCACTCCAGCAAAAACACGAAGCACACGTTGCTGCGGAACTCCTCCCGCTTCTGGGTGACCCGCTCCAGATAGGCCAGGAACAGCAGGTCGATGCCGAACAGGCCCGCCGTGATGCCGGAGAGGAAGGAGACGATGCTGCGGATGACCGCGTTGGGCTTTCCCTGGGCGCCGGGCCTCCGGGTCAGCATCTCGATGCCCAGGCCGATGATGACCAGGCCCAGCAGCAGCTTCAGCTTGGCGGGGGAGCCGTACCGCAGCAGCAGGGTGCCGGGGATGATGCCCAGCAGCACGAACGCCGCGATGGGAAGCACCACCCTGGCGGAGAAGTGGGCCCGGTTCTTCCAGACCATCTGACCGTTCAGCAGCAGGGAGACCGGCATCAGGCCCGGCGTGATGACGCTGTTGGGCAGGACGACGGAGAGCAGCGGCGTGGACACCAGCGGGTCCCCAAAGCCCACCAGTCCCTTGATGACAAAGGCCAGGCAGACGCTGACAAAGCAGTAGAGCACCATCCCAAGATCCATATGCAGTCGCTTCCCTCTCTCTGTTGAAATGCCGCCGGACGGCGGAACGCACGCGGCTCCGGGCGGTCTGAGGGGCACGTGCAAAGCTGTTTCTGGATGCCGGACAGATGCAAAAAATACCGCCGAGGGTCCGGCAACACTCCTTATTATACAGGGGATCCCCGGAAAAAGCCACAACAAATCTGCCGGGATCCGGTGAAAAATAGCCGGAGGCCTGAGAACGTCCGGCCTGCGGCCTGGGCGATCTTCCGCAAACCCGCGGCCACCCGCTTCCTAAATGGCGGAAACTGTGGTAGAATAAAAATACCACATTCACGGGCCCCCCGCCCGCCGGCAGGCTGTTTGTCGGATGGGGCGGACGCCCGGGAAGGGAGACGTTCTATGACAGACCATATCGTACCCCCCATCGGAATGCGGATGGTGAAGTCCGCGGCGGCGGTGCTGATCTGCCTGCTGGTGTCCATGCTGGTGGACCGGGAGGATATGCGGATCTACTCCTCCATCGCGGCGCTGCTGTGCGTCCAGCCCTATGCGGAGGACACCAAGCGCATGGCCATCCAGCGGGCCGTGGGCACGGCCATCGGCTCCGTGTTCGGCATTGCCACCCTGCTGATGGAGATGGCGCTGGACATCCGGGGGACGCTGGTGGGCTACATCGTCATCGCGGCGGTGACCGTGCCTACGCTGTGGATCTCCGTGGCGCTGAAGGCCGCCAATGCGGCGGCCCTCTCCGGCATCGTGTTCCTCAGCATCACCGTCACCCATGTGACGGACGCCAGCCCCTGGATCTTCGCCTGGTACCGGGCATCGGAGACGCTGGTGGGCATCGTGGTGGGCATCGCCGTCAACGCCTTTCAGCTGCCCCGCCGGAAGCGGCGGGACATCCTGTTCGTCTCCGGGCTGGACGGCCTGCTGCTGACGGAGCAGGGGGCTCTGACGCCCTACAGCCGGGTGAGCCTGAACCGGATGCTGGACGACGGGATGCAGTTCACCCTGTCCACCATGCGGACCCCAGCCTCCGTGCGGGAGACCGCCCGGGATCTGCGGCTGCGGCTGCCGGTCATCGTCATGGACGGGGCGGCCCTGTACGACATGGGGCAGAAGCGGTATCTCCACACCTGCGTCCTGCCCAAGGAGCTGGCCATGCGGTGCGAGGCGGTGTTCGAGGCCCAGGATATCCACTGCTTCCTCAACGGCGTGCTGGATGACAACCTGATGATCTACTACGGCACCTTCCGCCACGAGACGGAGCGGGCCATCTTCGAGAAGCTGCGGACCTCCCCCTATCGGAATTACATCAGCCGGGAGTATTTCAAGGACTGTCCCATCCTGTACCTGATGGGCATCGACCTGACAGAGCGGATACAGGCCCTGTATGACGCCCTGGGCGAGGCGGGACTGCTGGACCAGGTGAAGGTACGGTTCTACCCCTCGGCGGAGTATCCCGGATACAGCTACCTGAAGATCTACGAGCGGTCCGCCTCCCGGGCGGCCATGCTGGACCGGCTGAAACAGGAGCTTGGCATGGAGCGGAGCATCGTGCTGACCACCCAGGAGGGCTGCGGGGACGTGGTGATCCGGGGCGGCGTCAACCAGGCGGTGAAGCGGCTCGGGCGGCTGTTCGAGCCCTATCTCTGGGAACGGACATGAAAGGCGGCCCAACAGGCGGAGCGGACGCTCCGCCTGTTTTTTTCAGCGCCCTGTGAAAAAAGCGGATCTGAGGCTTGACAGGCAGAGCTCCATGTGTATAATATGAAGTATCCTTCATGTGAAATGCACTTCACGAGAAGCGACCTTCACATCAGAGTCAGGGGGCGGGACATGAAAAACCGAGTCAGGGAACTGCGGACGGAGGCGGGGCTGACCCAGCAGCAGCTGGCGGAGCTGGTCCACGTGTCCTCCCGCACCATCATCTCCCTGGAGAAGGGGCAGTACAACCCGTCCCTGCTGCTGGCCTATCGGCTGGCGCTGGTGTTCCGCACCACGGTGGAGGAGCTATACTGCCTGGCGGAGAACAAGGAACTGGAGGACCGGGAAAATGAAAACTGGACATAAGCGGCAGCTGGCCGGCGGTGCCCTGGGGCTGATGGCGGGCATCGGACTGGTCCTGCGGGCCTGTCTCACCGGCCGGTGGCGGGTCAGCCTGACAGCCCTGGCCGTGGCGGCGGTGTCCGGTGGCCTTCTGGCCATCTGCGACAGCCTGACGGCAAAGACGCCGGGCAAGAAGAGGAGTGGACAGCATGAAGATCTACTATAAGAAGAAATTCTGGGCCAGCGTGGGCAGTCTGGTCCTGGGGCTGGCCCTGCCGGGCACCTGCCTGTTCGTGGGCTGGGAGCGGTTCGATTGGAAGGACATCGTGCTGACGGTGCTGCTGCTCCTGTGCGGCGCCAGCGGCATCCTCCGGAGCCTGGACCGGGAGAAGGCCCGGCAGGACAAGGACGAGGACCGGGACGAGCGCACCCGGTACAACGCCCTCCGGGGCCGGGCCATGGCCTTTCGGGTGCTGTACTGGCTGAACTTCGCGATCCTGGCTGCGTGTATCGTCGGCTGGGGCCTGACGGACCAGCTAGTCTACATCCAGACGGCCCTGCCCTGCATGGTGCTGTTCATCGTGGGCTGGATCACCCGGATCGCCGGGGACTTCTACTATGAGTTCAGGGGGTGAGCGGGATGCGGATCTACAACAAGCGGAGCTTTGCCGCCGGGCTCCTGAGCCTGGCGCTGGCCCTGGCCTGCGGCGCGGTGCTGCTGGCGACGGGCTTTGCTGTGAAGTGGCTCATTGCCCTGGTGGTCCTGCTGGCCGCCGGCGGCTTCGACCTGTGGTGGTCCCTGTCCCGGGAATCCCGCCTGCCCAGGGGAGACGAGCGGGACGAGGCCGTCAGCCGGAAGAGCGCCTGGCTGGCCTACCGCATCGTGGCCAACGGCTGCTGGGCCGTGAGCCTTGGGGCGCTGATGGTCTATGGCCTCAGCCGGGCACCGGAGGCCCTGGCGGTGACCATCACCCTGGACGGGGTGGCCATCGCGGCCTTTGCCGCCCTGCTGGGGGCGGAGGTCTACTATGAAAAGCGGATGTGAGGCCGGGGGCCTCTTGCAAAAGGAGACTTTATGGAACGTAGCGAGGATTTGAAGCAGGTCCGGGACTTACACCTGATCCGGGACGAGCGGGACCGGGAGGTGGAGGAGGCCGCCGGCCGCCGGGCGGGCAGGGCGGTGGTGCTGGTGTCCCAGCTTTTGGCCGCCGCCTGCCTGCTGCAGGGCGACCCGGCCTGGCTGGCCTTGCTGTCCCTGACCTTTGTGTGGGGCGCGGTGAAGGCCTTCCACCGGTTTGCCCAGGACCGGGAGCGGCTCTACCTGGTGTGGGGCCTGGTGACCGGCGCCGGGGCGGTGGTCCTGCTGGGCGCCTATTTCCAGCGGGCCTGGACGGCGGGGATGTCCATCTCCCGGCTGCTCGGCTACGCGGTGCTGTGCCGGGTGCTGATCGCGGCGGCGGGACTGATGTTCGCAGCTTTGCTGCTGGGCATCTTCTGGCTGGCCCACAAGACCAGGCACATGGAGGGGGAGCAGTGGGAACAGTATTTCCGGTCCATCCCCACCACCGGCCTGCTGCTGCGGATGGGCGCCGTGATGGCGCTGGCCCTGGCGGCGGTGACCGCCATCAGCTGCCCGCTGTTTGCAGGATTGGGCTTCCAGCAGCCGGAGATTTTGGCGGCGCTGTTCTTCGTGGCAGGAGGCGCCCATCTGCTGGGCAAGTTCGGCCGCAGGAGGGAGGAGCTGCTCCAGAAGCTGCTGAAGCTGAAACGGTGACGGCTCCGGGCCGGCGCGGTCCGATTTGGGCAGAATGCCGGAAGGCCCCGGCGGCGGTCCGGGAGATTTTCTCCCAAACCTCCTCTTGCCGCCGCTTGCCTCGGGCGATATAATAAAGGGGAAATCGACCGCGGAAAAAGTGGATATGTCATAGAAATAAGTCCAAGGGGCGTAGTCTATCGAACGAGACTGCGCCCCTTCTTTTTCCGCCTGAAACAAGGAGTGACAGATCATCATGCCAAAAACCACCGGACAAAAGATCCTCTTCGGCCTGCTGATGTCCTTCTTCATGGTGCTGGCCATGGAGCTGTACAACACGGGCCTGCGGATGGGCGGCCTCACCAACGCGGGCATCCCCATCGCCCTGCGGGAGCTGCTGTGTATGTTCCCCCTCTGCTTTGTGACCAGCTACTTTGTGGGGGATCCCCTGGCCGCCCGGCTGGTGGCCCGGCTCCAGCTGCCCAAGGAGTGGCCCATCTGCGGCATCCTGGCCCGCTCGTCCCTGACGGTGTGCGTCATGTGCCCCGCCATGAGCCTCTGGGCCACGGTGCTCTTCCACCGCCCCGGCATCGAGTTCATCCCGGTCTGGCTCCAGACGGTGGTCTGCAACTTCCCCATGGCGTTCTTCTGGCAGATCTTCTTCTGCGGCCCGCTGGTGCGGAAGATCTTTCGGACGCTGGTGCCCTCCGCGGCGGCACCAGTTCCCGCGAAGAAAGCGGCGGAATGACCTCGGAGAAACCAGACGGCCCCGGACACAGTCGTGTCCGGGGCCGTCTGCCGTCATCCCTCGGGATGGCTTTTCAAATAGGTGAGGTATCCCTCCAGGATCAGGGACGCCGCCACGGCGTCCACCACCTTTTTCCGCTTCTTGGCGTTCTTGCCGCTGTTGAAGAGGATCTGGTGGGCGTCAATGGTGGTGCGGCGCTCGTCCCACAGCACCACCGGCAGGCCGGTGGTTTCCTCCAGCAGCTGCTTCATGGCCTGGGCCTTTTCCGAGCGGGGGCCCCGGGTGCCGTCCATGTTGATGGGGTGGCCCAGCACCAGCCGCTCCGCGCCGTGCTCCTGGGCCAGGCGGGCGACCTGCTCCGCCACCCGGTCCGGGCGGTAGGCGTCGATCACCGTGGTGAAGCCGGCCAGAAAGCCGGTGGGGTCCGAGATGGCGATGCCGGTGTGGGCGTCGCCGTAGTCGATGGCCATGATGCGCATGGGGGTCTCCTTTCCAGGGAAACATAATCGCCGGTATGGCGCGTGGTTCCTGCCTCCAGAATACCATATGGAGGCGTCCGGCGCAAGGCGGAAAAAAGCTGGCATTTTTTCAAAAAAGAGGTTGACCGGAGCCTTGACCTGTGGTACAATCGTTCTTACCTGTGAAAAAGGGCTTTTTTGTCATGCGCTTTTTCGCTTTTCAGCCGTGGCAGAGACCGCCCGCGAAGCTGCAGGGAGGCAATCGGATTCCTCCCGGTCCGCCGGGCAGGATTCCAATAATAAGGAGGTGCCGTTAGATGCGCGTGAAAGTCACTTTGAGATGCAACGAGTGCAAGCAGAGAAACTACAACACCATGAAGAACAAGAAGAACACTCCGGACAAGCTGGAACTGAACAAGTACTGCCCCTTCTGCAAGAAGCACACGCTCCATACCGAGACCAAGTAACTGGCGACGAATGATGAGAAAGGGCGTGTAAACGTTATGGCAGAAGAAGTCAAGAAGAAGAGAAGTCGCGGCCAGTGGTTCCGCGAGATGAAAAGCGAACTGAAGAAGGTCGTCTGGCCTGACCGGAAGACTGTCATGAAAAACACCGGCACGGTGCTCCTCTGCTCCCTGGCCATCGGCGTGTGCATCTGGATCTTTGACTTTGTCATGGTCACCGCCGTCCAGATGATCCTCAGCCTGTTCGCCTGATCGAGGTAAGGATATGTCAGAGAGCGCGAAGTGGTATGTGGTGCATACCTATTCCGGCTATGAGAATGCTGTCAAGACCAGCATTGAGAAGTTCGTCACCGGCCGGGGCATGGAGGACATGATCCTGCGGATCGAGGTCCCCATGGAAACTGTGACCGAGGTCACGGAATCCGGTGCCTCCAAAGAGGTGGAACGGAAGGTGTTCCCCGGCTACGTGCTCATCAAGATGGTCATGACTGACGAGACCTGGCATCTGGTGCGGAACGTCCGCGGCGTCACCGGCTTCGTGGGCTCCGCCAACAAGGCCATCCCCCTCACGGAGGAGGAAGTCCTGGCCATGGGCATGGAAAAGCACGAGATCGTGGTGCGCTACAACGTGGGCGACCATGTGAAGATCGTGGACGGCCCCCTGGCCAGCTTCACCGGCGTGGTGGAGGAGATCGAGCCCGAGAAGAACCGGGTCAGCGTCATGGTCTCCATGTTCGGCCGCGAGACTCCTGTGGAGTTGGAGCTGGACCAGGTGGAGGTCGTGGACTGACCATCGGGCAATGCGCCGCCACCGGCGCCGCAGCCGCCGGGCGTCACCGGCGGACAAGTGGGAGGGGCTTCACCCGCCCCGCCAAAGACGGCCCCTGGGCCGCCACCACATTCATAGATTTAGGAGGTGCTACTCCGTGGCACAGAAGATTACTGGTTATGTGAAACTGCAGATCCCCGCAGGCAAGGCAACTCCCGCACCCCCCGTTGGTCCCGCTCTGGGCCAGCACGGTGTGAACATCGCCGCCTTCACCAAGGAGTTCAACGAGCGTACCAAGAACGACATGGGCATGATCATCCCCGTCGTCATCACCGTGTACGCTGACCGCTCCTTCTCCTTCATCACCAAGACGCCCCCCGCGGCCGTCCTGATCAAGAAGGAGTGCAACATCGAGTCCGGCTCCGGCGTCCCCAACAAGACCAAGGTGGCCACCATCTCCAAGGCCTCCGTCCAGAAGATCGCTGAGATCAAGATGAAGGACCTGAACGCCGCCAGCCTGGAGGCCGCTATGAGCATGATCGCCGGTACCGCCCGCTCCATGGGCGTCGTCGTCGGCGACTGAGCCCGGCATTCACTGACCATTTCAAACCGTTAAGCGGCCATCTGCGGCCGCACCATACAGTGGGAGGATCTCGTTCCGAAGAACCACTATGAGGAGGAAGTAACATTGTTTAGAGGCAAGAAATATAAGGAAAGTGCCAAGCAGATCGACAAGACCATGCTGTACGAAGCTGCTGACGGCATGGCGCTGATCTGCAAGACCGCCAGCGCCAAGTTCGATGAGACGGTCGAGCTGCATGTGAAGCTGGGCGTGGACTCCCGTCACGCCGACCAGCAGGTCCGCGGCGCCATCGTGCTGCCCCACGGCACCGGCAAGACCGTCCGGGTCCTGGTGTTCGCCAAGGGCGACAAGGCCGACGCTGCCCGGGAAGCCGGCGCGGATTACGTGGGTGATATGGACCTGGTGGAGAAGATCCAGAAGGAGAACTGGTTTGAGTTCGACGTGGTGGTCGCCAGCCCCGACATGATGGGCGTTGTGGGCCGCCTCGGTAAGGTCCTGGGCCCCAAGGGCCTGATGCCCTCTCCCAAGGCCGGCACCGTCACCCCCGACGTGGCCAAGGCCGTGCAGGAGGTCAAGGCCGGTAAGATCGAGTACCGCCTGGACAAGACCAACATCATCCACTGCCCCATCGGCAAGGTGTCCTTCGGCCCCGAGAAGCTGACCGAGAACTACAATGCCCTGATGGGTGCCATCGTGAAGGCGAAGCCCGCCTCCGCCAAGGGCCAGTATATCCGCAGCTGCGTGGCTGCGTCCACCATGGGCCCCGGCGTGAAGATGAACACGGCGAAGATGATCTAATGCGGGGCTTTCGAGGGGGAGCAGGCTCCCCCTCGACCTCCCCTTCACCAGTGACGTCGGTCACTGGTGTGCGCGCCCCCGGCGCGCGGGTCGATGAATTTTCGGCAGGTACACGCCCTGCCGAAAATGATTCGATTTTCTTCTTCCGCCTTGCGGCGGAAGAACCGGAAAAAACCGCAGGTTTTTTCCTGGCCCTTTTTCCCGGATTTGCGGGAATTGGGGGAAAACTGTTATTTAGTTCTTGACATTTTGG
This sequence comes from Candidatus Oscillibacter excrementigallinarum, assembly GCA_019118245.1. GTDB lineage: Bacteria > Bacillota > Clostridia > Oscillospirales > Oscillospiraceae > Oscillibacter > Oscillibacter excrementigallinarum. The sequence continues at coordinate 11,811 of DWZJ01000101.1, read as the reverse complement.
CAAGAATTAAATATAATACCAGATGCGTTCCAAAGACAGCAGGTGGTGTGAGCCGTAAATCCTGCCGAGGGCGGCAAACTTGCTTTGCTATCCGTCCCTGTGTCTTTGCGCACAGGGACGGTTCCTTTTTTGAACGCACCGACGATTTTCCTGGAGGTGAACACTAGAATGCCTAACGCAAAGGTCTTATCCGAAAAGCAGGCCATCGTGGCCGAGCTGACCGAGAAGATCCAGAAAGCTTCCGCCGGCGTGCTCGTGGACTACAAGGGCATCACCGTTGAGGAGGACACCGCGCTGCGCAGAGAGTGCCGGGAGAACGGTATCGACTATGCCGTTGTCAAGAACACCCTGCTCCGCTTTGCCTTCAACAACACCGGCCTGAACGAGCTGGACGGTCTGCTCAACGGCACCACGTCTCTGGCTCTGTGTGACAGCGATGTGGTCGCGCCCGCCCGCGTCATGAGCGACTACGCCAAGAAGCTGAACGACAAGTTCGAGATCAAGGGCGGCTTCATGGACGGCAAGCCCGTCTCTCTGGAGACCATCCAGTCCCTGGCTTCCATCCCCGCTCTGCCCGTGCTGCAGGCCCAGTTCCTGGGCACCATGCTGGCCCCCATCACCGGCCTGGCCGTGGTCCTGAAGCAGATCGCCGAGAAGGGCGGCGAGCCCGTCGCCGCTGCCGAGGAAGCTGCCCCCGCCGAGGAGGCTGCTCCCGCTCCCGCCGCTGAGTAAGTCGGCTGGCAAATCCTTACTTTCAAAATTTTACAATTAGGAGGCTATTACAATGTCTGAGAAAGTTACCGCTATGATCGAAGAGATCAAGGGTCTGACCGTTCTGGAGCTGAGCGAGCTGGTGCACGCTCTGGAGGAGGAGTTTGGTGTCTCCGCCGCCGCTATGGCTGCTCCCGCCGCTGGCGCTGCTGCTCCCGCTGCTGAGGAGAAGACCTCTTTCGACGTGGTCCTGACCGGCTTCGACGCCGCTGCCAAGATCAAGGTCATCAAGATCGTCCGCGAGATCACCGGCCAGGGCCTGGCCGAGGCCAAGGCCACCGTCGAGGGCGCTCCCAAGACCCTGAAGGAGGGCGCTTCCAAGGAGGACGCCGAGGCTCTGAAGGCTCAGCTGGAAGAGGCTGGCGCCAAGGTCGAGCTGAAGTAATCGATCTTCCATATCGGAGAGAAATTCCCCGTCCGCTGGACGGGGAATTTTTTTGAAAAAAATGTTCCCGCTATGAGCCGATTTCCCGGCTGCTCTCGTTTTACGTGTGAAAAGCTTTTCAAGGAGACAGACGATGACGGAGAGAGAGTTTACCGCTGCGGCGGAGCGGCATCTGGATACAGTGTACCGGGTCGCCCTCAACTGCCTCCGGAATCCGGCGGACGCGGAGGACGCCGCCCAGACGGTCCTGCTGCGGCTATGGCAGTCCGGGCAGGCGTTCCCCGATGACGACCAGCTGCGCTACTGGCTGGTGCGGGTGACGGTGAACGTCTGCAAGGATGTCCTGCGGTCGCCCTGGCGCCGGCGGATGGTGGCCCTGGACCACTGCCGGGAGCCGGCCTTCGCCGCGCCGGAGCACCAGGCCCTCTACGCCGAGGTCATGGCCCTGCCGGCCAAGTACCGCCTGCCGCTGTATCTCTACTACTACGAGGGATACACGGCGCCGGAAGTGGGAGCGCTGCTGGGCCTGAAGCCCTCCACCGTCCAGACCCGTCTGTCCCGGGCCAGAGAGAAACTGAAGGCACAGCTGAAGGAGGAGTGAGCCATGCGGAACATCTATCGGGAGACCTTTGACCAGATCCACGCCTCCGAGCAGCTGCGGGAGGAGGTTATGGAAATGTCAAAACAAGAGCGCACGACAACCGCAAACCGCCGGGTCCCCAAAGCGACTTTCATCGCCGCAGTGCTGGTGCTGGCGCTGGCAGGTACGGCCCTGGCAGTGGTGAGCCCCACCCTCCGAGGGTGGTTTGAGCAGAAGTGGGCAGAGGAGACCGGCGGCCAGATGACGGAGTCCCAGTCCCTGCTGATCAACAGCCTGACCCAGAAGGTGGGGGAGAGCGTTACCAGCGGAGAGGTTACCGTTACCGTAGACAGCATCACCGTGGGCGGCAGCCAGATCTGGGCATTGCTGGACGTGGAGGGCTGGGACTTTGACCGGGATGCCCAGTATTCATTTGACAGAGTGCGGGCGGAGATCGTCCCGGACCCCAGTGAGGGCCAGTATGGTGGGGCTGCATACGGGCTGGGCAGCATCGGGTTTACCGAGTACGACAAGTGCCGGATGCTGCTGGAGTTCTCCGCTACTATCTCCACCGGCAACCAGCTGAACAGCGGGGATTACACCCTGGAAATCGACCTGAACGACCTGATCCGCTGCCGCACTGGCAGAGCGGAGGATGAGATTTTGTACGAGGGGGACTGGTCCTTCTCCATCCCCTTGACCCCGGAGAGCCTGTCCCCGGTCATCACCATCGACCATGTTCAAGTGCCGTCGAAACAGATGGTTTGGGACCAGACTGACGAGGAAGATGGCGGCACCGCAGAGGGCACAGAGCCCCGTCCCGCTGTCGCGACGCTGACGAATCTCCAAATTAGCGCAACAGGTGTCTCTTTCTACTGCGACGGGCTCATGGACCGGACTCGTGCGACCGCGATCATGGCTGACGGCACCGAAGTGGAGGACCATGGCGGCGGAGGAAGCAGAATGGAGGACGGAAGCTGGTATGTCAGCTTTGACTGGCCGGTGCCGTTGGATGTGACGGACATAGTTGCCATCCGCTTTGGCAATGCAGAAATTCCCTTGAATTAAGTGAGACCTACAAGAATGCCCCGCCTGCGAAAGCAGGCGGGGCGTTTTTCTCGTGTTCACCCTTCGATCCAGCTCTTCCGCCGCCAGGCGGTGAACTCCCGCCAAACCAGCAGCAGGCTCAGAAGGAAGGTCAGCACGTCGGAGATGGGGGCGGCCAGCAGGGCGCCGTCCAGGCCGAAGCGGCTGGAGAGCAGGATCGCCAGGGGGATCAGAAACACCCCCTGCCGGGCCAGGGGAATGGCCAGGGAGGGAACCGGCCGGCCGATCCCCTGGAAGAAGGAGGCGGTGGCCAGGTGCAGGCCGTACAGGAAGAAGGTTGCCATGTACAGCCGGAAGCAGTGCTGGGCGCAGTCCAGGTACAGGGCGCTGTCTGAGACGAACAGCATCCCGATCTGCCGGGGGAACAGCTGGAACACCAGGAACCACACCGCCGAGATCACCAGGGCGATGGCGGCAGCCATGCGATAGGTCTGCCGCACCCGGGCAAAATGCCGGGCTCCGAAGTTGTAGCCGTTGATGGGCTGCACGGCGGAGGAGACCCCCACGAACATGGAGTGGGCGATCTGGTACACCTTCATCATCATCCCGTAGACAGAGAGGGCAATGTCGCTGCCGTACACACTGGCGGCACCGTGGAGGCGCAGCAGGTTGTTCAGGGTGATCTGCACCAGGGCGGTGAGGATCTGGGTCAGCAGGCTGGGAAATCCCAGGGCCAGGATCCGGCCGGTGAGCTTGGCGGTGGGGCACAGGGCCTCCCGCCGGAGGCGGACCGTCTGTAGCCGGGGCAGGTAGAGCAGAAACAGCACACCGGCCGCCACCTGGCCGATGACGGTTGCAATGCCGGCCCCCACTACGCCCATGCCCAGGGGGAAGATGAAGATGGGGTCCAGGATCAGATTGAGAACGGCGCCGGTGATCATGCAGCCCATGCTGTACCGGGGATGGCCGTCCGCCCGGATGATGGCGGTGAAGGCGGGACACATCAGCTGGAAGGGCAGACCCCAGGCAATGGTCCGGAGATAGGCCGCAGCCTCCGGCCAGGCGGTGTCTGTGGCGCCGAAGAGCCGGGCGATCTGGGGGGCGAAGCACCAGCTGACGGCGGCCGCGCAGAGGCCGCTGGCGGCGATCAGGGTGAGGGCGTGGCCAATGGTGTCGTCCGCCTCCCGCTGCTGCCGTCGGCCCAGACACAGGCTGATGTTGGCGGCGCTGCCGTCCCCCAGCAGCAGGGCCACGGCGTTCACCAGAATGACCACCGGAAAGGCCACGTTGATGGCCGCCATGGCGGTGATCCCCACGCCCTGGCCCACGAAGATCTGGTCCACGATGTTGTAGAGGCAGTTGACCATCAGCGTCAGGGCCGTGGGCACGGCGTAGCGGACGATCAGCCGCTGGATGGGCTCCGTCTCCAGCGGATCGCGGGACTCCTGCTCGGCTGCCATACGCGCCCTCCCCTCCGGCGGGATTCCTCCGCCTGTGTAAAAACGCACCCGGCGGCGGGCCCGTCGCCCGGACCGCTGGGTGCGCGGCTTCTCTGAGAATCAGGATAGCACGGACAGCTGCAAAAGTCAATGCGGGGGCGCCGGATGTCCTCCGTGCGGGACGCGGGAGCAACGGCGGTCAGTCCTCCTGGGTCTGGCAGACCAGGTCCCGCACCACCACGCTGCCCAGCAGCAGCCCGGCGGTGGCCGGCACCCAGGGATTACTGGCGGGCACGCTGCGCCGCCCCGGCGGCGGCGTTTCCGGCTGGGCGGGGGAGACGGGCTCCTCCGGGCTGAACACCACCCTCAGATGCTGGATGCCCCGGGCGCGCAGCTCCTTGCGCATCACCCGGGCCAGGGGGCAGCCGTGGGTCTTGGAGATGTCCGTCACCTGGAGCAGGGTGGGATCCAGCTTGTTGCCGGTGCCGAGGGCGGCGATCAAGGGGATGTGCAGGCGCAGGGCCGTCTCCGCCAGATCCAGCTTGCAGGACACCAGGTCGATGGCGTCCACGATGTAGTCGTAGCGGCATCCCTCCGGAAAGAACAGGTCCCGGTGGGCGGCGTCATACAGACCGTGAATGGGGTGGAGCACCAGCGCCGGGTTGATGTCGCGGAGCCGGTCGGCCACCGCCACCGCCTTGGGGCGGCCCAGGGTGGAGTGGAGGGCCTCCAGCTGGCGGTTCAGATTGGTGAGGGCCACGGTGTCACTGTCCACCAGCGTCAGCTCCCCGATGCCGGAGCGGGCCAGGCACTCGGCGGCGTAGCTGCCCACGCCGCCCAGCCCCAGCAGCAGCACATGAGCCTGGGTCAGCCGGGCCTGGGCCGCCCGGCCCCACAGCATCTCATTGCGAAGAAAGGGGTGTTCCATAACAGACCTCCATTGTTCCGTTCTGTGAAAAACGTCCGGCTTTGATATTCAAAGCCGGACGTTTTGTTTTGCGGTGATCAGCCCACGAAGCTCATGCCCCAGGAGGACTGTTCGGCGGTGTAGTCCGCGGTCTTTTCCTCATAGAAGGTATCCACCGCGTCCTGGACCAGATCATTCGTGACCTGGACCTGCCAATAGGGCAGGTCATAGCCTACGAAATACATAATGTGGTAGCCGGTGCTCTCGCTGTAGACGATGCCGGTGTCACCAGGCTGCCGGGCGGGATCGAAGCACCAGTCGTTGAACTCCGTCACCATCTGGCCCTGATAGACCTGCTCATACAGACCGCCGGTGGTGTTGGAGCCGGGGTCGTCCGAGTACTGGTTGGCCAGCTCCGCGAAGGAGTCCTCGGTGGCGTCACCGGCCTCCCACTCCGTCAGGATGTCCTGGGCCTCCTGCTCGGCGGCGGCGTTCTTGGCGGCCACATCGTCCTCATAGCCCTCGTCATCCTCGGAGAGCTCGGTGGCCTCCGGCTGGATCAGGATGTGGCGGACGTTCACGGTGCTGTACTCGTGGCGGTACCGGTCATTGAACACCACCACATAGTAGTTGCTGGTGTCGGCATCCTCCAGCACGGCGGAGTCGCCGGCCTGCCGGGCGTCGTCATACAGCCAGTCCGCCAGGACGGAAGAGCTGTAGGTGAAGCTGTCGGAGGAGGCGTAGGTGGCGGTGGACTCATATTCCGCAGCCGCGTCCTCCAGAGAGGTGCCGGCCTGATAGGCGTCATAGATGGCGTTGGCGGTGGTCTCCGCGGTGGCCATATACTCCGCCGTCATCTCGTCTGTCACCTCAATGGCGTTGCCATCTTCATCGGTGTCGGGGGCGGCGCCGCTGACGCGGACGTAGGAGCAGTCCACCAGGTCATAGGCGGTGGGATCCTCCGCGTAGGCGGCCTCCAGCTCGTCGGTGGTGTAGGACAGACCGTCCTCATAGTTCTGCAGATAGGCGGTGGCCAGCAGGCTGCGCCGGGTCTGCTCCTCATAGATGCTGCGGGTCATGGTGCTGCCGTAGATCAGCCCCAGATACTGCTGTTCCGTATAGCCATAGGAGCTGGCAGTGGTGGACAGGGAGTCCATGGTCTCATCCAGCTGGGTCTGAAGATCGTCCGTCCAGGTGAAGCCCTCGGCCTCGGCGGCGTCGTTCAGCGCCTGCACGCCGGAGAGCTGCTCCAGGGCCCGGTCCACCATATAGTCGTACCAGCTCTGGCCGTCCTCCGCCTCGGGCATCCCCATGGCGGGCAGCAGGCTGTTGGCCGTGTCGGAGATGGTCTGCTCCTTCAAGGAGGTGCCGGTGTCCAGCCCGATCATGCTCAGGATGCTGTAGTTGCGGTTGAGAAAGTTCTGGTAGTAGTTTTCGTAGTAGAAGTTCACCTCGGCGGCGGTGTACTTCTCACCGTTGACGGTGGCGGCGGTGACGGTCTTGGGGATGATATTGGTCCGCCAGACCACAGCCACGATGGCCACCAGCAAAAACACCACGCCGATGGTGCCGTACAGGAGGTTGGTGCGATGCTCCTCCTTGCGCTGCTTTGCCTCGCGGGCGTTTTTGGGATCGGCCCAGCCGGAGCTGTTCAGCTCCTGACGGGTCTTTTTTTCTCTCGATGCGCTCATGTGTGTTTCAGTCCTCTCAAGTATTCAGGTGCGAGGTTTATGAAAAACCCGAATTTACGCACTCAAACATTATACTGGATACGGCCGGATTCTGCAAGAGAAATTTGCGGAATCCCCCTTTATGATATGGAGAAACTGCCGGTCCAACAGGAGAATGCTTGGAAATCTGCGAAAAAAGAGGGACGGATTGACCGCCCCCGAAAAAAAGCGCCCCGCGAGAGCCGTGTAGGTCCGTTATAACCTGCACCTTCACGGCCAGGTGGGTCGCCTCCAACACGCTTTACCACTTCCAACTTCCAGCCGCAGACAGCAGCCGGGAGGCCTGCGAACCACGCGCTGATCTGGCGTCCCGTATAACGAAATGTGGGTTAAAAAAAGACCTATCACAAACCCCGCAGGGCACATATTCACCGTATCACATCCCGGCCCGGGATGCAAGAGAAACCGTGTGGGACCGGGAAGAAATTTTGCCTGACGGCGGATCAGGACTCGTCGTCCCCGTCAAACAGGGACTCCATAAACAGGTCATAGACCGCGTCCAGCTCCTCGTCGGAGTCCAGTGTGGACAGGAGGTCCTCGCCGTCCTCGTGGATGACCTTCAGGATCACCAGGCCGTTGTCGGGATCATCCTCGTCCTCCCCCTCCGTCTCCGCGGGGAAGAAGGCCTGGTACTGCTGGCCGTTATATTCCAGGGCGTCCACAAATTCCAGCACGATCTCCCGGCCGTCCTCATCCGTGACGGTGATGAAGGTGGGGCCGTACGAATCAGCCATGGGGCGTCCTCCTTTCTGTTGAGGTGTTTCTATTGTAGCGGACTTTTCGGAAGATTGCAAGGGGGCGAACTTTTGGAAATGGGGAAAACTCGGACGCGACAGACGGAGTTATCCTGCCCGAAAAAGAGAAATCCATACAAATAGGGAACTTTTCTTCGGGAAAATGCGACATTTTGGATATTGACAAGGGATGGTACAATAGAACATATTATGGAGGACTCTGAGCTTCTGCGGCCGCGGGAGGGCGGTACGGCAGACTGCTTTGGCAGAAAAACCAAATTCTGAAAAGGAGGTGCTCTGCTTTGGAACACAAGAGACAGACGGGGGCCCATGAGATGATCCCCCGCCGGGAACCCAAACAGCGGAAAAGCACCAAACGAACCGGACGCAGGATCGCCTTTGTCATCGGCACGTTCCTGCTGGTGGGCATCTGCACGACGGCGATGCTGGCCGGGCTGTTCCTGATGTATGTGCGGACGACCCTTGCCCCGTCCCTGGAGATCAACGCCGACGACTACACCATGAACCTCAGCTCCATCATCTACTACCAGGACAAGGACTCCGGGGAGTGGGTGGAGTACCAGACGGTGTACGGCGACGAAAACCGGATCTGGGTGGACCTGGACCAGATGCCGGAGGCGCTGTGGCAGGCGGCCGTGGCCATCGAGGACCACCGGTTTTTTGAGCATCAGGGCGTGGACTGGCGGCGGACGCTGGGCGCCGCGGTGAACTTCTTCACCCAGTCCCAGGACACCTTCGGCGGCTCCACCCTGACCCAGCAGGTGCTGAAGAACATGACCCAGGACAACGGCAACACCGTCAACCGCAAGGTGCGGGAGATCTTCCGGGCCCTGGAGTTCGAGAAGAACTACACCAAGTGGGAGATCCTGGAATTCTACCTGAACACCATCTACCTGGGGCAGGGCTGCTACGGCGTCCAGACCGCGGCGGAGTTCTATTTCGGCAAGGACGTGTCGGAGCTGGATGTGGCGGAGTGCGCCAGCCTCATCGCCATCACCAATAACCCCTCCATATACGGCCCTATGTCAACCGTCACCTTTGAGCAGGAGGACGGCTCCATCAAGACCGCCCGGCAGGAGAACAAGGAGCGCCAGGAGCTGATCCTGGACCGGATGGCCGGCGGCAATGAAGAGGTAGGCATCACCGGCCTGGACTATCTGACGCCGGAGGAGGCCGAGGCCGCCAAGGCGGAAGAGCTCCACTTCACCGACGGCACCACGTCCGCGACGGACATCGTGACCGAGTCCACCGGCGGCGCCAACATCAACTCCTGGTTCGTGGACCAGGTGCTGGACGACGTGTCTGATGACCTGGCGGATCTGTGGGGCATTACCAGTGAGCAGGCCCGGGTCCGGGTCCTCAACGGCGGCTACAATATCTACACCACCCTGGACCCGGAGATCCAGGAGATCGCAGAGTCCGTGTACGAGGACCGGGGGAGCCTGAACAACCTGACCTCTGTCAGCGGACAGCTGATCCGTTCCGGCATCACCATCATGGACCCGTCCACCGGCTATATCGTGGCCATGGTGGGAGACATGGGGGAAAAGACGGCCAACCGCATCTGGAACTATGCCACGGATATCCAGCAGCCCGGCTCCTCCATCAAGCCGCTGACGGCCTATGCCCCGGCACTGGACGCGGGCGTGGTCTCTCCGGCGACGACCTTTGACAACTATCCGGTCCAGCTGCTGAACGGCAGCCCGTGGCCCAAGAACTCCCCCAACCGCTATACCGGCTGGACGTCCGTGTGGACAGGCATTGAGGACTCCATCAACACCATCGCCGTCCAAACCCTGGAAAAAGTGGGCGTCACGGCGGCCTACAACTTTGCCACGCAGAATCTGGGCCTGAGCCTGGAGCCGGAGGACATGAACGTCAGCCCCCTGGGCCTGGGCGGATTGACCTATGGCCTCAGCACGGTGGAGATGGCGGCGGCCTACTCCGCCTTTGCCAACAACGGCGTGTACAATGAGCCCAAGACCTATGTGCGGGTCCTGGCCAACGACAACTCCACGGTGATCCTGGAGAATGAGACGGAGCAGCGGGTGGCCATGAAGGAGACCACCGCCTACCTGATGACCCAGATGCTGCGGAACGCCGTCACCAACGGCACCGGCGGCGGTGCCCGCTTCAGCGGGATGCACATCGCCGGCAAGACCGGTACCAGCAACGACAACTACGACCGGTACTTTGTGGGCTACACCCCCTACTACTGCGCGGCGGTCTGGGTGGGCTACAAGGAAAACGAGCGCATCAGCTACTCGGTGAACCCGGCTGCCTCCCTGTGGCGGCAGGTGATGGAAAAGGTCCACGCGGATCTGCCGGATCAGAGCTTTGACCGGCCCAGCAGCGGCCTGACCACCGTCACAGTCTGCGCCGACAGCGGTATGCTGTGCACGGAAGCCTGTCATGCTGATCCCAGAGGAGACCGGGCAGTGCAGTATACGGTGGCCACCGGCACGGAGCCCACGGAGGAATGCACGCTCCACAAGATGGTGGACATCTGCACCGAGGGCAACTGCCTGGCAGGGGAGTTCTGCCCGGCGGAGTCCATCGTCCAGCAGGGCTATCTGGACTATGTGCGGGAGGACTACGGGGAGAGCATCACCGCCTCTGACGACGCGTATCTCATCAGCACTCTGGAGGAGGCGGTGGCCGCCACGGAGACCAGCCCCGGCGGCTGTCCCGTCCACACCTCCGAGACGGTGGTGGACCCGGACGACCCGAATCAGGGCCTGGACCCCAACGACCCCAACTGGCAGCCGCCGGATCCCAATGACCCGGACGGCTCCGCCACAGACCCGGACACATCGGGCGAGGATCCCGGCAGCGGCACTGGCAGCGAGGAGCAGCCATCCCAGCCGGACCCCAATGACCCGACCGGCGGCTTTGGAGACGCCGGCGGAGACTGGTGGAGCGGCTTCTGGAACAGCAACAGCACGGATACAGGGACCTGAGAAAAGCGGCCCGGCAATCGCCGGGCCGCTTTCAACTCGCTTAAGCGGCATTCGTGAAAGAAAAAGGATAGCCGCCCGCCCTGCGGGTGGGGCCAAGAATAGGACCATCTCCTTTACGGATCGGTTCCCCTGCGGGGAGATCGATTGCAAATTATCAGAAAAACTCAAGAAGAATCATGTGCATTTGCCCAATGATCCGCCGTTCCGGCGGACGAATGCTCTGCGGGACCGGTCATCCCGGCCCCGCAGGCAAGCTGACTGTTGAAAAGACGGCTCAGCGGTTCAGGATCTCCATGAACTCGTCGCCGGTGATGGTCTCCTTTTCGTAGAGGTACGCGGCCAGCTCATCCAGCTTCTCCCGGTTCTCCGAGAGGATCTGGTTGGCCTTTTCGTGCTGGCGCTTCACCAGCTCCACCACCTGCTGGTCGATCTTGGCCGCCGTCTCGGCGGAGCAGGCCAGGGAGGTATCCCCGCCCAGGTATTGGTTCTGCACGGTCTCCAGGGCCACCATGTCGAAGTCAGGGCTCATGCCGTACCGGGTGATCATGGCCCGGGCCAGCTTGGTGGCCTGCTCGATGTCGTTGGAGGCGCCGGTGGAGGCGGAGTGGAACACCAGCTCCTCGGCGGCCCGGCCGCCGGTGAGGGTGGCGATCTTGTTCTCCAGCTCCGCCTGGCTCATCAGGTAGTGGTTGCCCTCCTCCACCTGCATGGTGTAGCCCAAGGCGCCGGAGGTCCGGGGCACGATGGTGATCTTCTGCACCGGGGCGGAGCCCCGCTGCTTGGCAGCCACCAGGGCGTGGCCGATCTCGTGGTAGGCCACCACCTTCTTCTCCTGGTCCGTCAGGATGGCGTTCTTCTTCTGGTATCCGGCAATGACCACCTCGATGCTCTCCTCCAGGTCCGACTGGGTGGCAAAGCGGCGGCCGTTCCGGACCGCCCGCAGGGCGGCCTCGTTGACGATGTTGGCCAGCTCCGCGCCGCTGGCGCCGGAGGCCATCCGGGCCACCTTGCCCCAGTCCACGTCCTCCGCCACCTTGATCTTCTTGGCATGGACCTTCAGGATATCCTCCCGGCCCTGCAAATCCGGCAGCTCCACCGGCACCCGCCGGTCGAACCGGCCGGGCCGGGTCAGGGCGGGATCCAGGGACTCCGGCCGGTTGGTGGCCGCCAGGATGATGACGCCGGTATTGCCCTCAAAGCCGTCCATCTCGGTCAGCAGCTGGTTCAGGGTCTGCTC